>CAYNHK010000164.1:0-11210 GCA_964396875.1 uncultured Acidobacteriota bacterium
AAGGACAGCACCGAGGAGCCTGGGTAGAAGTGGTTGAGCGGCTTCTTTTCGATGGGATCGATGCAGAAGCCGGAACTGCGCCCGTAGGTCGTGAGCACCATACGACCCTGATGCATGGCGCGAACGAAGCAGAGGCCGCGCTGGCCTTCATGCAGCCTGCAGTCGCGCGGGCAGAGGTCACACTGGATGCGGCCGTCGGAGAGGGGACGCCACCAGCGGGCATCGACCACGCCCGGGCCCTCGAAATCGACCCCTTCGTTCACTCCTCGGACCATTTCTGAACCTCGTAGCGATAGAGCCTCAACTCCTTCGACCAGAAATCTTCGGCGAGACCGGCCTTGCGCTTCAGTTGAGTCATGAACTGCCACGGGTCGCTCAGGCGCTCCCACATCTGCGGCAGGAAGGTGCCCCGATGCCGGCCGCTTTCGAGGATCACTCCGTCGATGCCTGGGCGCAACTGGCGGACCGCGTCCTCCTCGGTGGCAAAGCGGATCGGCTCGGCGGGTGTGAGCAACGACACCTCGACGCGAGTGGCGGCGAGTTCGCCTGCGGAGAGCGGCGCGAAGCGCGGATCGCGGAAGGCGGCCGCTCTGGCGTTCTCGCGCACGTCCTGTTCCAACGGCCGATGGGCCTCGACCGAGCCGATGCAGCCGCGCAGTTCGCCCTGCCGCGTCAACGTGACGAAGGTGGCGCCTGGCTGATGCAGGGCGGGGTGCTCGGGCTCCTTCACCTGCGCGCCACCAAACTCACTGGCGATGGCGTTGCGTGCGCGCGCCAGCAGGGCGTCCCCAAGTTGCTGGTCAACCACGGTTCATCTCTTCTGGCCCGGTTCGACGAAGGCCAGAGCCGCGTAGCCGACCACGCGCGAGCGGTCAGAGGCGGTGTCGCCGGAGTTGCGCAGGTCGAGCAAAGACGGCCGGAGGCTCCGTCTCCGCGCCACTTCGATCATGCCGTTTACAGGCAGCGCGCCGCAGGCCTGCTCGAATTCGTCGAGCGGAGCCAGCCGCAGGATACGGTCGACGGTGGCCCGGTCCTTATGCTGCGCGTCGGCATAGGGCAGGTAGTGGGAAAGGTCGGAACTGATGACGATCAGTGTCTCCGGCCCGCCCCAGAGGAGTTCGATGACGTCGGCCACCTCCTCCGCAGAAGCGTCTCCGACAACAAACGGGACCAGCGTGAAGTCGTCGAGCACCTCCTGAAGGAAGGGTAGTTGCACTTCGAGCGAATGCTCCATGGCGTGGGCGGCGCGGCTGACGCAGACCTGCGGCAGCGCCTGCGCCCGGCGCATCGCGTCCTGGTCCAGGGGAATACGGCCGAGCGGTGTCACGAAGGTCACGGCGTCGGGCAGGGCGAGCCCGCGCACCGCCACGCGGTGGGCCGGGCCGAGGATGACGACGCGGCTGATGGCGGCGCGCAGGGGGACGAGCAGGGCATAGGCGCGGGCCGCGATCGGCCCCGAGTAGATGTGGCCGGCGTGCGGCACGATCAAGGCCTTCGGTCGGGCCGGGGATGGGTGTAACCCGGGACCGGACTCGGCCAGCATCGCAGAGATCTCGCCGGCCAGCCGCTCGGGGTCGGCTTCGTAAAACGCGCCCGCGACGGCGGGGGGACGGGTATGGGACTGGTTCGTCACAAGGCCCTCCTACGATATTGCCCGGGGTCTGCGCTACCTCTGCTTCTCCATCGATCGCTCCAGGATGACCTTTTGAAACAGAGGCTCGAGAATGCCTGCATCCTCGCCGAAGGTCCGCCGCAAGGCCTCACGGAACGCCGCCCGAGCCACGTCGACGTCGCCGGTTCGCACCGCCACCGCCTCGTAGGCGCGGCGCACGTCGACCTCCAGGCTCGGGACGAGGCTGGGATCAAGGCGGGCCTGCGCCACCACCTTTCCCCGATACGCCTTCATCTCTTTGAGAGCGAGTTCGGCGAGCTTGCCGTGGTAGTCGGGGTCGTCTGGAGACGGCGACCGGAACTCGTCGGGAACGGGCGGACCCGAAGCGAACAGACTCTTCAGGAAGTTGAACAAAGATGCCTCCTCACCGTTCGGCCTCTTTGCTGCCCACCACGGTCAGGTTGAGTCCGATCTGCACGCTCAGCGGCTTGCCGTCCACCGTGACCGTGACCTTGCCGTTGTGATACCAGCCGAACGACCCGGTGCTGAACTCACGTCGGTCGGCGATGAGCTCCTGGCCGTTGATTGTGATCTTGACCGGCTCGGCTTTCTCGAGAAACTGCGTCTTTGAAATGGGACAGGGTGATTTAGCCACGATGCGAGCATAGATCCGAGCGGACGCTCCCGAGCCCGAAGTCAATCCCTTGGTCTGGGCCGAACACTGCCCATGACCGTGTGCCCTTCCATGTGCTGTCTACGTGGGACTGCCGGGGCTTCTTCGACGTACACTCAGCTCGTGATCTACGCGCTCGTTCTGGCCGCGGCGGTTTCGGTCGGCGACGTCCCCAGGCCACTCCCGCACGGCTGGGTGACGGACATGGCGAACGTGATCTCCCCCGCTTCGGAAGCGCAGATCAACGCGCGGCTCTTCGACCTGCGCAACGCGACCGGCCACGAGGTCGCCGTCGTCACAGTCACCGACGTCAACGCCGCGTCGCCGAAGGCGTTCGCGACGGCGCTCTTCAATCACTGGGGCATCGGCAGCAAGGAGCGCAACGACGGACTCCTCGTGCTACTCGTCGTCGGCCAGCGCCGCCTCGAGATGGAGACGGGCATCGGCATGGAGTCGCGGCTGCCGGACGACTGGCTCGTCGGCATGCAGCAGAGGGTGATGGTGCCGAAGTTCAAGTCGGGCGATTACGGCGGCGGCATCGAGGCGGGACTGCTCGAAGTCGACAAGAAACTGCGCGGTGGCGCGGCCGCGATCGCCGCGACGCCGATGCTCCCGGCAATCGATCCCGCGACGGGCAAGCCATATCCGACGCCGACGCCGCTCTCGCCGTACGAAAGCCAGCTTGTGCGCGATCCCGTGACTGGCAAACTCGTCCCGAGGGGCGGCGCGCCCGTGAATCAGGCGGCGGTCGGCTCGCATCCGCCGCCGCCTTCGAACGGCGGCGTGTTCGGTCTCCTCGCGAGCATGGCCGCAGTGGTGACGGCCGGCGCGGGATCGGTGCTCGGCCTCTTCTTCATCGGGAAGGCAATGAAGAAGTGCCCCAAGTGCAAGTCGGACACGGTGCTACTCGACGAGCTCGCGGACGACTCGCACCTCGACGAGAAGCAGAAGATGGAAGAGCAGATCGGCTCGGTGAACTGGAAGGTCTACGTCTGCCCGGGCTGCGACTTCACGCGGACGGTCGCGCGCAACAAGTGGTTCTCCGGCTACAGCAACTGCCGCGGCTGCCAGGCGCGAACACTGAAGAGCACGTCGACCACGCTCACCTACGCGACCTACGACCACGGCGGAACCGTGGAGGTGAACGAGTCGTGCGTGCGCTGCCCCTACCGCAACACCTACACGCGCTCGACGCCACGGAAGACGCGCTCGTCGTCGTCTTCGTCTTCTTCTTCGTCCAGCTCGTTCGGTGGTGGCCGCTCGCGGGGCGGCGGCGGCGGCTCGAGCTGGTGATCGTCGATCTGTCGAAGAGAGTCTCGCGCTCGGGCGGGCCGAGGATCGACGGGTCGCGCAGGGCGTGACGTCCGGCAGGCTGAGGGGTCGCCGCGGCCGGTCAGGCGATCAGCGGCGGCGCCACCCGTTCACCGGGCCGGCGTGGAAGAACTTCTCCGGGGTCATGACGCCGTCGCGCTTGAAGACCATGCCGTTCTTCATCACGAAGCGCACGTCGCGGAGAGCGTCGATATCGTCGAGCGGATTGTCCTTCACCGCGATCAGGTCCGCGAACATGCCGGGCTTGATCGGCCCCCGCTCCTTCTCGACCTGCGCGCAGGCGTAGCCGGTGGTGGTCATGGCCTTCAGGATGTCGGCGTTGGGGATGCCCGCCGCCTTCCAGGTGAGGAGGAAGTTGATGGTCAGTTCGCCGCGGTTCATGGGGTTACCGGTCTTCCAGTAGTCCATGTCGGTCGAGAAGGTGATCTTCACCCCGTTCTTCCAGGCGCTCTTGAGCTTGGCCACGATCCCGTCGAACGCGGCCTGCGACCCCGAGTAGGAGGTGAAGGGAGTGTCGGTGGAGGCGAGATAGATGCCCTTCGCCGCCATCGCCTTGTGATGCTCCTCGGAGAGGGCCATGCCGTGCTCGATCGACCACAGGCCGGCCTCGATGGCGCGAGTCGCGCCGTCCGGCGTCTGTACGTGGCCCGCGACCTTCAGTCCGCCCTTCGCCGCCTCGCTGATGAAGAGCTTCATCTCGTCCACCGTGTAGCCCCAGGGCTTGCAATCGACGCAGATCTTGATGACTTTCGATCCGAACAGCATGACCTCTCGCACCGCCTTCACGATCTCGTCGTTGGTGTCGGCGTCGAGATACTCGGGGTAGACGATGTTGTGCTGCTTCATCATCTCCGGGGTGGGCCAGAACTGACCGCCCATGCCGCCGATGATGAGCCCGGAGTTGATGATGGTCGGGCCGGGAATCCAGCCCTGCTCGATGGCCACCCGGTGCGCGGTGTCGGCGTAGAGCGCGTTGTTGCCGAGGTCGCGCACCACGGTAAAGCCGGAGTTCAGGAGCTGGATCCCGTTGGACGCGGCCTGGATGGCGCGGAGCGGCGTCGACTCCATCACGTAGGTCAGGTAGTAGTAGTTGTTCTCGGGGATGTCCTTGTAGGTGAGGCCGAGGTGGGTGTGGGAGTCGACGAGTCCCGGCAGGACGGTCTCTTTGGAGAGGTCGATCACGGTGGCGTCCTTCGGAACCTCGAGATTGGCGCCGACCGCGGTGATCTTGTCGCCCTGCACCACGATCGTCTGGTTCATGGCCGCGCGTCCCGTCTCGGGATCGATCAGCCGCCCCGCGCGGATCACCGTGGTCTGGGCGCCGACGTTCGCGGCCCCCAGGGCCAGGAGGGACACGAGAACCTTGTTCTTCATCACCAGCACCTTTCCTGAAGAGCCTTGGAGGCTCGGGGCGCAGCCAACCTGCGTCGCTCCGATCTTCTAGGCGTCTCCCGCGGGCGAGTCAAGCGTTGGTTCATTTGCATCATGTTCAGGTCGCGGTCGAGCGCGTATTTTGGAAATCTTCCCCGGCAGGAGGTCCTCCATGATCATCTGGAGTCTGGCGATTGTGCTCGCTGCTCAGGCGTCGGCTCCCGTGGCCGCGCCCTCACCCTCGGATGCAATCGTGGTTGAAGCCGCGACCTCGTACCCCCAGCCAGGCCAGTGGGTCAGGGTCACGACCATCGAGCCGGCACGCACTTTCGAAGGCCGCGTGAAGGCGCTGAGCGACGACTCGCTCGTGATCGACGACGGCTCACAACCCGGCCGGGTCCCGATTTCGAGAACGAAAGTGCCGACTCAGACGGCGGGCCCCGTGACCGTGCGCCGCGAGCTCATCCGCACTCTGGACATACGTGAGCGAGACTCGAAGAAAGCCAGGGGACTCGGGCTCGGCGCGGCGGGCGGCGCCGCCCTTGGCGGCCTCATCGGCATCTCGCAGGAAACGGAAGGTTCCTATGCGGGCCTTTCAACCATCGCTGGGATCCTCGGCGGAACGATGGCGGGCGCGGTTGTCGGTGTGATTGCGGCCCCGGGAGCGAAGTGGGCGAAGAATGTCCCCCTCGATCGTGTGCGCGTGGCCGTCGGGCCCGTCCGCCGGGGCGTCGGACTGTCGATTCGAGTCGCGTTCTAGGAGCTCATCCACTTCCCGGGTGGTAATTCGTCTGCATCATCGACGCCGAGTCGAGCGGGGCGTACGGTGAAGAGGCTTCAGACAGAAGGCTCTCCATGTTCACCTGGGGTTTCGCGTTCGTCCTCGTTGCTCAAGCGACCGCTCCCTTCGTGCCCCCATCGCGCGATCCGAGCCTTACGAATGCGTTCGAGGAACCGCGTTCGTCATCCGGCGCCACGTCGCCGATCATCGTGGGCAGCCGGGTCCGGTTCAAGGCGCCGGGCGTTGTCAGCGGGCGGGTTCAGGGAATCGTGGTCGACAGAAGCGCCACCGCGCTGACCATAGTGGTCGACCAGGCGCCGCTGTTGGTGGAGCGTAACGCCGTGACCGAACTGGACATGAGCACCGGGCGCAGGCGGCGATGGGCCGAAGGCCTCTTACTTGGAGTGGCCGCGGGAGTGGCAATCGGTTATGCCACCAACGTGGAGGACTGTTTCCGAAGCACAATCGGGATTGCCCCGACCTTCGATCCGTGTACGCGAAGTGAGGCCATCACTTACGCGATGTTCTTTACCGCGCCCATCGGCACAGGACTTGGCTACGCGTTCAGAACGGACCACTGGAAGCGCATGCCGCTCGAATCCCTCCGGGTCAGCCTCGTTCCCGCTCGCGGTCGCGGCGCGAGGTTCTCCATCGCCCTCGGGTGGTAGGTGCGACGTGACAGGAGGACACAACGTGACCATCCGGGGCCGGGGAAGGATGCTCGGCCTGATCATCCTGATTGCCTCCACCGGTTGCGCCAGCGCGGGAGGCATTCATAGAGAGCCGCTGGATTCGGGATCCACTCGCGTTTACAAGGCGCCGATCGAGCGTGTTCTGGCTGCGACCCGCCAGGCGATGATCGGATCCGACATGCAGGTCGGCGAAGCGTCGCGCAGTGAAGGCATGGTCTGGACGCTTATCGGGGAGACGGCCCGCTCTCTATCCGGTCCCGGCGCCGTGGTGCGGGCGGCGGTCCGGGACGAGGGAAAAGGAGAGGTGAGTGTCCGATTCGTCACGAAGGACAAGGGTCGCCTCTCCCTGAGTGGCGATCGGTCATCGTCGCTATTCGAACTCATCTCCCGGATACTGGACTTGCCGGTCGCGGCGCAGCCCACGCCCAGTCCCGGCATCGAGACGGCCCCGGCCCCGACACCGGAAACTCTCGCGGCCCCGAAGTCCGGGAGCCCGACCGTGAGCGACTTTCTCACGGTCGGAAGCCGGGTTCGCGTGAAGTCCACTGCGCTGGGCAAGCGGGTCGAGGGCCGGATCGCGGCGCTCGACGCGAGCAACGTCACCATCGATGGGGGGGGCGGTATCCCGTTGAAGATCTCTTTGACGTCCATCACCGACATCGAGGCAAGCCTGGGGAGAAAGCGGAGCTGGCTCAGGGGCCTGGTCGCCGGTGGAATCGCCGGCCTGCTCATCGGGCTCAGCACCAAGGTGGATCCCAACAACTGCGGAGTGGACGACGACTACTTCTGTTCACGGGGAGAGGCGGCGGTCGCATTTACCGTGGTCACGGCGGGGATGGGGGCGGGGATAGGACTCCTCTTCAAGAGCGAGCGTTGGACTTCGGTCACCGTAAACGTCACCGCGCAGCCGGTCTACGCTGGTCAGGGTGGCCTTGGACTGGCGGTCGCTGTGCGCTTTCGGGAACGCGCCGCCGCTAACGAGAAGGAGCCGTGAACTTCCTGCGACTTGCCGGCCTGCTGCTCGCTTCACTCGCGATCCCTCTCCGCCTCCACGCGGAGGAAGCGGCCTTCTCCGCCACGCCGTCTTCCATCGCGATTGGAAGTCGGATCCGCTTCCGCGCTCCTGCGGTTGTTCAAGGCCGGGTTCAAGGAACCGTAGTGGAGAAGGACGCTACGAGTCTGACCATACGATTCCACGACGTGCCGCAGCTCGTGCCACGCGTCGCTATAACGGAGATTGACGCATACGCCGGAAACCGGCGTGAGTGGCGGAAGGGCCTGATCGTCGGTGCGGTTTCCGGAGCAGCGGCCGGCTTCGGTGGTCTTCAGGTGCATTCTGACTGCCCTGAGCCCTCCAGCGGGGCTTGCTTCACCTCGCGCGGCGCTTCTGCCGCGTTCTTTGCCGTCTACTGGGCGCTGTTGGGCACGGGCGTGGGCGCCCTCATCAAAAGTGACATTTGGACACGGCTGCCCCTTGAGCATATTCGTGTCGGTCTGGCGCCGACTCGAGGAAGGGGCATCGGGATCTCGGTCTCGGCACGCTTCTAGGCCGCGCGCTACGGCTTGACGATTTCGACGCGCAGTTCCGCCCAGCCGACGCGTTCGAAGTACTCGACGCGAAGGGTGTGACGTCCAGCGCCGATCGGCGCTTCATCGGCGATCGACTCGTGAACGTCCCATCGATCGATGACGAGTTTCCCGTCCACCCAAACGCGTACGCCGTCATCCGAGATCGTTCGCAGGACGAACGAGCCTCTTGGCAGATCCACGACGCCTTCGCCGATCATCGCCACGTGGTCATTGGGCAGACCGCCGGCGAGCGCGCGGCCCGACAGATAGTCGATGCGGTCGCTGGTGGTTTCGAGGATCGGTTTCTGCGCCGAGAGGAGGGTCATGTCCGGGACCGGCGGCGTCTTGGAGCCGCTGATGTCGTAGAACTTGAGCCGCCAATCGATCGGGGCGAAGAATCTGGAGTAGATGAAGTCGCGACCCGCTGCGTCGCGAAGCGTGACCGTGAAGTCGACGACACGGCGGTTCTCTGGCATTACGGTGATCTCGCCCGGGATCGAACCGGATCGGGCCGATGCCTTGGCGCCGCGGACCTTTCGCAGCGTCCAATTCTGCGGCGGGCCGAGCACGCGGAGCTTCAACGGCGTTTCGTCGGATCGTCCCGACGGCCACAGCTTGGGCGACGTCCAATCGTAGGGACCCCACTCGTCGACGATGATGAACTCGCGGCCGCGACGAGCGCCGGGTGGAAGCAATGCGTCGATGCCGTCGGCGATGCGTTCCGGAGCCGGGGGAAGAGCGGGCGTGGCTGCGGGGCCATCGATGACGACGTTCTCGGTCCGGGTGATCTGCGTCGGCGTCTTCACGCCGGTCATGGTGTTGGCGGTGATCGAATAGTCGCGGCTGCGCGTGTCGCGGTTCTTCGCGTATCCCCAGCTCGGATCCTGTGTCTCGTTGGCCCACAGCCGGATGCCGATGTCGTCGCCGGTGAAGGTATTGGAGGCGATCGTGTTGTTCTGCCCGTGCTCGATGGCGATCGCTTCCTGGTTGCGCGCGAACGTGTTGCCCGCAATCAGGGAATCGAAGCTGTAGCCGCCCCACACTCCGTGCCAGTTCTCCTCGACGCGGTTGTTGATGAAGCGATTGCGGCTGAAGGTGGCCTCGATGCCGTTGGTGGGTGCGTGGGAGAAATCGTTGCCGTAGAACAGATTGTCGTTGGAGCCACCCTGACCGGTGTCCATGGTCGACTGGCCCGCCCAGAGGAAGAGGCCGTCACCGCCGTGGGTGATCGAGTTGTAGGCCACGACGTTGCGGCTGCTCTGTTCGTACATCAGGAGGCCGGCGGAGTCCTGGCCGCGGTTGTAGAAGCCGTGGCTGTAACCGCGAACGCACCAGTCGATCCGGTTGTGCATGACCTTGCTGTCGGTGACGCGATACATACCGATGCCCAGGCTCGACAGGAACGAGAAGTCGTTGTTCCAGATGGTGAGATTCCGGGAACGGGTGATCATCAGACCGTTCTGGCCCTGCCGCGCGACATTGCGATCGATCCGACCGCCGTCGATGTCGGTCAGGTAGAGGCCGGCCCCGTAACGCAGCCACTCGTGCTTCTCGTTCTGGTGATACGACATCCAGTCGACGAGGCTCTCCTTCTCGACCCGGCTGTACAGGCGCTGCTTCCAGTTGCGGCTGACGTCGTTGCCTTCGATCCGCAGGTCCTTCACGTTGCGCGCGAGGATGCCGACCTTGAAACCGCGGATTCGCGCGTTGCGAATAGAGATCTGCTCACCGCCATCGATCAGGATGGCGACACCTTTGTACTGGTCGGGCGTGGCCGAGTCCGGCGATCCGATCAGCTCGACGCCGCTCAGGTCTAAATCGATGTTGGAGCCGCGGACCGTGATCACGGGCCCATCGAAACCGCGGCTCGGGATGCGGTACACGCCGCGGCGCAGCGAGGTGTTCCGATCGATGACGAGGCCGGCGCGGATCACCGTCGTTCCCTCTGCAAGAGGCGGCATCAGGCTCAGCGCAGCGAGGATCAGGAAAGGGATGCGCATCGCGGCACTCTAAGGGTTCTCGGTCTGAATTAGGCTTCGCTCCCCCAATACAAAAAATGGGCGCGAAATGGAGAGTCCGTGGATCTGAAGCGTGCTGTGATCGATCTCATGCCGGCCCCGCTGGTCCGCACCTTTGCCGCGCCCTACATCGCGGGCAAGGGCGTGGCCAGCGGCGTGGCGAAAGCGGACGACCTGCACAAGCGGCTTGGCCTGTACTCCACCATCGACCTGCTGGGCGAGGAGGTCTTCCTTCGCGAGGACGTGGAGGCCACGGTGCAGGTCTACTTCCGCATGATCGAGGCGCTCAAGGACCGCCCCTACGCGAGCATCAGCCTGAAGCCAACCCAGATCGGCATCAACCAGAGTCTGGCCTACTGCCAGGACAACCTGCGCCGGATCACCGCCGCGGCCGCAGTCCACGGGAGGCGCATCACTCTGGACATGGAGGACCGGACGCTCACCGACGCCAGCCTGCTGATGCACAAGGCCATCCGCAACGAGTTCGACAACATCGGCATCGTGCTGCAAAGCCGCCTCTTCCGCACTCCCGAAGACATCAAGTCCCTGCACGCCAAACCCTGCAGGGTCCGCATCTGCATCGGCATCTACAAGGAACGTGCGGAGGTCGCTTTGCAGGACAAGGCAGACATGAAAGCCAGGCTCTTCGAGCAGGTTCAACTGCTGCTGGACCACGGCCACTATCCCGAGATCGCCACCCACGACGAGCCTCTGGTCCGCCGGTGCATCGAGCACCTCGACAAGCGGGGAGTGTCGAAGGACGCCTACGAATTCCAGATGCTCCTGGGCGTGCCCCGGAGCGAACTGCAGCAGGAGATCGTCAGACGCGGGCAGATCATGCGGCTCTATGTCCCCTTCGCGGAGGAATGGAAGTACGCCATCCGCTATCTCAAGCGCCGCCTGGCCGCCAGTCCATCCATGGCTCTCATGGTGATGAAGAACCTCTCCGGCCGGTAACCGGGAGGCAAATGAGGCATTGTGCTCATGGCCCGGGCACGACGGTCTCCCCTACGCTCGCGTTGACGGCGGGAGTCCCCGCAGGTTTGACCACACCAGGGAAGCCATGGAAAAGAAACCGACGAACCTGATTCAGGAAGCGGACGCGGCGCTGCAGATCGCGTCCCAGGAGAGGATGAGACCCGAAGAAGACGTGGTGGCCTAC
>CAYNHK010000165.1:0-11209 GCA_964396875.1 uncultured Acidobacteriota bacterium
CCCCGCTACGTTCAGATCGCGTCCATGGAGTCGAACGTGCTCGAGATGGAAGGCACCGGCTTCGCGGCTCTCACCTGGAAGGGTCTTCCCTCCTGCGTCCGCATCCACGGCGACCATCCCTTCGAGGCGCCTTTGTCGACCGTCATCGCGTGGTCGGGGAATCTGGAAGCCGAGATGGGGCTGTCCCCCACGACCGATGAGCCGTCGCTTTTCATCAGCGGCGAAGGCGAAGTCCTCTACGAACCGGATTGACCCGCGGACGGACCCGTGAACGTCGTCCCGGACGCGGAACCCGATCCACTACCCAACCAATTGGGCACCCACGTCACCCCCGCGCAAGCGGGGGCCTAGCGCGAACTCCCGTTTCCAGCCGCGACGTCTCGCGAACTTCGTGATCGTGAACGTGGGTCCCGTTCGGCGGTCCGTGAGGGTCGCCGCGTCACGACGGACCGTGAACGTCGTGCCGACGATGTCCGTGTGCGTCCACGTCGTCACGTTCGAGGGCCGTGCGCGCAAGACCGTCGCACGTTCCGCAAGCTCCGTCCTGAGCGTCGAATCCCGCCCGACGCGATTGTCACGCCGCATGCACCGTACGCAGCGGTGGGGCTAAGGAGGTTGCGACTTTCTCAAGTGCGGCCCTGCCTGTGAGGGCCGCACTTCGCGACCCCGGAAAGGTCTCCATCCATGAATCCCACCACTGCTCCCGTGACATGCGGCGCGCCAACCGCTTCCCTCCACCGGTTTGACGCGTACCGCCTCGCCGTCGAGTTCCGACGCGTCGTCGTTCGATGGCTTCCGCTCCGCCGTTCCGAACTCTCCGATCAACTCGACCGCGCCTCCATTTCCGTGCCGTTAAACGTCGCCGAAGGCGCGGGTCGGTCCACACCACGCGAGCGCGCCCGCCACTACACGATCGCCCGCGGGTCCGCAGTCGAGTGTCTCGCCTGCCTCGATCTCCTCGAACTCGAGATCTCGTCTCCCGACACGACGGAGGCTCGCGCCATCGTCCTCCGCCTCCTTAACGTCCTGACCGCGGTCATCCGCCGTCCGAGTTGACGTACGCACTCAAGGCGCGCTGTAATCACCTCGTGGTGAGGACTCCGGGGACCAGACCCGACGAAAGCGAGGGAACTCGTTCGCCCGCTTTATCCGAATATACGGCGCCGTGTATTTCCGCCTCGCGGGATATTTCCGCTTCGCCGGTTACAGTGTTGGGCGGACATCTAGGAGCCACACAGTGAACCACAAACCCATCCTCGTGATCTCTATCTTCATGGCCGTGATCCCAGCGGTTGGCCTGGCAGGCTGGATGCCCAGAGAGTCGATGGAGAACAGTGAGGACGAGACGGCCACGGCAACACTCACGCTGCTCAGCGTCGCCCCGCAGGAGGGCGAGGAGCTATCGAAGGGAAGCAAGGTGGTAGCTCAGCTCGCATACACAATCACCGGGTTCAAGCGTGGGGCCTTCTTCATCATGGCCCAAGTCGAGACCGACAATCCAAAGATGACGACCGACGGAAGTTTTCCCTCCAAGGGCTATCCGGTGCTGAAGACCGAGGCCGGTGAGCAGAAGCTCACGTTTCCTATCCGGCATGTGTGGGACGAACCTTCTGTCACACGACCCTTTCGAATCCGGTTCTACCTAGCCCAAGAAATAGGCGGGTCACCACGTCAGAGGCGCGTGCTCGCCAAGGCGGGCCCGGTCGAGTACTCCGCAAAGTGATCCCGGTGCCGCCCAACAATGCGATGCAACTGACGAGGGGCGCTGCAGGGGCGTCCGGCCTTCGCCGGCCGCACCATTCTTTAGTGCCCCTCGCAGCTGATCGCAAGTGTTCGGCAGGCAATCGAACATGGACAGATTGGCGGCCATTGAAGCCCTTGCCTCAAGGATTGAGGACCTCACCAACCTTGCGGCGGTCTTGGTAGCCGATCTTAGAGACGTTCGCCTCCGCGAGGACCGCTCTACAATTCAGCATGCTTTCCCTGTTCGCCGCCGCCACCTTGACGCTCGCCAGTGCCGATGGTCCGGCGGTGTTCGATGCCCCCGCGGCCCAGCGTTTCGCCGACCTTGCCCTCGCCTGCGTGCACAAGGAATACCCGGGCAAGATCGCCCACGTCCTGAACAGTGACGAAGATGTGCAGCCGCCGCGCAAGCTGACGCCTGCGTTCTACGGATGTTACGACTGGCACTCGGCTGTTCACGGACATTGGCTCCTCGCGCGCCTTCTTCGCACCTTTCCTCAAGCCCCCTTCGCAGTGCCGGCGCGCGCGGCACTCGCGAAAAGCCTGACCCCCGAGAACGTCGCCGCCGAGGTTCGCTATCTGCAGGGGCCGGGGCGCACTTCTTTTGAGCGCCCGTACGGCCTTGCCTGGCTGCTGCAACTTTCCGCCGAACTCCGGGGATGGGACGACGATCAGGCAAGATCCTGGTCGGCGGCTCTGAAACCGCTCGAAGCGGAAGCCGCCACCCGGCTGAAGGCCTGGCTCCCCAAGCTCACGAATCCGATCCGAATCGGCGAGCATGACCAGACCGCGTTTGCCTTCGGACTGGTGCTCGATTGGGCGCGGGTCGCCGGCGACCAGGGAATGATCGACCTGCTCACAGCGCGCATCGATGCCTACTACTCGAAGGACAAAGCCTGCCCGTTGAACTACGAACCTTCCGGACAGGACTTCGTTTCACCCTGCCTAGGCGAAGGCGACCTGATGCGTCGCGTTCTTGCGCCGGCTCGCTACGCCACCTGGCTCAGCGCCTTCCTTCCTCAGGTTCCACGAGACGGATCGGTCGGCTGGCTCGAGCCCGCGGTCGTCACCGATCCCACCGACCCCAAACTTGGCCACCTGGACGGCCTCAACCTGAGCCGCGCCTGGATGCTGATGGGAATGGCCCGCGGGTTGCCCGCTTCCGACCCGCGGATCACTGCCCTGCGGAAAACGGCGACGGCTCATCGCGAGGCCGGCCTGCGCGCGGTTACCGGCGCGCACTATGAGGGCGGACATTGGCTCGGGACCTTCGCGGTGTATCTCGTGACTGCGGAGCGACCGTCTCTTTCTGGTCGCGACGTTCCGCAAACTCCGTGATCGTGACGGAGGTCTGGACCTTCCCCGCCTACCTCGTCTTGAGGAGTACGAGGCCTGGGGCTTCTTCTTCTTCGATATACGCCCCCACGTCGCGCAGCAGCGAGAGGGCCGCGGTGAGACGGTCCGACGGAGCGAGCGCGAGTTCGAACTCCGCCTTCGCGGCGATCGCGGCGGCGAGCGCGGTGATGCCCGTGACTTCATCACAGGTGGCGCCCGAGTCCCAGTAGCCAAGGGCCTTCTTGATGATGCGGCGGGCCAGGGGCAGCGGCGCGGTGGTGCGGCCGACCACTTCAAGAAACGTGGCTCCCCCGCGTTCGCCCTCCACATCGACTTGCAGGAACGCGCCGATGTCGACGCCTGTGGTGATCCGCCGTTCGATTTTGGGCTCGATGCGCCGCGCTTCCCACAGGGCTTCGCGTATTTCGGCTTCGATGAGGTCGATATGTTCGGCCTTCGGCCTCACGCCGCCCAACTCGACATGGATCGCGCGCAGTTCACCGCGATCTTTCCAGTTCACTGCTCTGCCGGTCGGGCGCTCCTTGCGCGACGCCGTGAGGGACACCTTCCCAAGGCCCTGGGGTTCGAAGCCGAGGTCGCCCGTGGCGACCGTGAGGTCAAGGCCGAACTCGCGGCCCAGGGCCGATATGGTGCGCGACGCATAACCCTGGGCACTCGCCGCGCGAACGTGCGTGAGGCCCTGCAACTGGTGGGTGAGACTTCGGCCCGGAGCCAGACCGAAGGAAGCGATGGTGAGATCGGAGACGACCGGGGCCAGAGGATGACCTCCGAGGTCGGCTTCGACGCCGAACGCCGTGGCCACGATCGGGCCGCCGCCCTCGCTGCGGAAACCCAGGCGAAAATCGTTCGCGCCTTCGAAGATTCCGGTCCCACGCGATCCGGTGGCGAGGGAGAGCGTTCGCAGGCGCGCCACCTCGCGCGGCGAGAGGCCCGAGACGCCCATCGACGGGCGGAAACCCATGACGCGGGCGCTCTTTTCCCAGGCCGCGAGGACCGGCAGGGCGAGGTCGAGGACGATGCCTTCTCTGTCCTGGGCGTCGATCTCCAGCGTCTCGATGACTTCTATGGGCAAAGGGTCCTGACTTCGACGGCTATTGCGAGGCTTCCTTCGAGAAGCATCGGCGGCAGCGCGCCTCGTAGGCGTGGGCGCCGCCCACCACCACGCGATCCGTCGAGTGGACGAGACGCTGCGTGCGGTTCGCGGGAGCGCCGCATTGCATGCAGATGGCGAGCATCTTGTCGACGTACTCCGCGGTGGCCATGAGCTGCGGCATCGGTTCGAAGGGCCGGCCCAGGTAGTCCTGATCGAGGCCCGCCACGATCACCCGCACGCCCTTGTCGGCAAGAGCCTGCACCACTTCGGAAAGGCTGGCGTCGAAAAACTGGCCTTCGTCGATCCCCACCACCTCGGTGTCGGCCTTGAGCCCGCCGAGGATCTCCGCCGCATGGGAGACGATCTCCGACTTGATGCGCATCTCCGAGTGGGAAACCACATGGTCGACCGCGTAGCGATCGTCGATCTTCGGCTTGAAGACCTGGACCTTCTGCTTCGCGATCTCCGCGCGGCGCAGCCGGCGGATCAGCTCTTCGCTCTTGCCGCTGAACATGCTGCCGACGATCACTTCGATCGAGCCGGATTCGGGCCGGTGTCTGGGAGGCGCCATGGGGTTTCGCGGTTCTACTCTGAAAGGAGATCGGACGCGCTACTTCGCGCGCTCGATGTACTTCCCTTCGGTGGTGTCGATCCGGATCACGTCACCCTCGGAGATGAAGGGGGGGACGTTGACCATGAAGCCAGTCTCCATTTTCGCGGGTTTGCTCTGGTTCGAAACCGATGCGCCCTTGATGGAAGGCTCGGTCTCGATGACCTTCAGTTCGACGACCATGGGCAGCTCGATGCCGACCGGGGTTCCTTCGTACATCTCGATCTTGAGCTTCAGGTTCGGCTTGAGGTAGTTCACCGCGTCGCCAAGAACCTCGTCGGAAAGACCGATCTGCTCGAAGCTCTCGTTGTTCATGAAATGGTGCATCTCGCCCTCGGAGTAGAGATACTCCATCTCGGTGTCCTCGAGATAGGCGCGCTCGGCCATGTCCACCGAGCGGAAACGATGCTCGAAGATGGCGCCGGTCTTGAGGTCGCGCAGCTTCGCCTGGACAAAACCACGCAGGTTGCCGGGGGTCTTGTGGATGGTTTCCACCACGCGAGACAGGTTGCTCTCGAACATGATGACCATGCCCCGCTTCAGTTGGGTCGCCGCAATCGTGGAAATTGTCTTCTCTCCTTGGTTCCTGGCCTGCTTCGTGGGCAGGCGAGCCGGGGATTATACCGTCTCGGCTTTGACGTGCAGGCCGACGCGGTCCACTTTGGCGTCGAGGACCTTGAAACCCTGTCGGTTCAGATCCGCCACCAGCGCCTCACGATGGCTCTTGGGGGCCAGGGCGAGGACAATGCCGCCGCCCCCCGCGCCGCAGACCTTGGCTGCTCCGCCCTGGGCCACGGCCATCTCCACGATCCGGTCGACCTCGGGCGTGGCGACTCCAGGGGCGAGCGCGCGCCGCGCCCTCCACTCCCGGGTCACCGCGTGCATCAGGGCAAGTTCGTCCTCGGTGGTTATGGCGACGCAGGCCTCGCGCGCCGCGGCCACGATCTCCGCGAACAGTTCACGGATGTTGCCGCTGCCGTCCACCTGGGCCTTGAACATCTCCCAATTGTTGAGGCCGGAGAAACGGGTGATGCCCGCGTCGACGAGGAGAATGCGGTCGTCGACGAAACTCTCGTCCTCAACGAGACGGCAGGTCTCGATCTCACCGGGGTTCAAGGCGATGTCGAGCACTCCCCCATGGATCGCGGCCTCGTAGTCCTGGATCCCGGTGGGCACGAGGATCACCTGAGCCTCGGCGTCGCGCACGAGCTGGCGAAGATCGCGGGGGGAGACTTCGCGCGACAAGGAGCCGAGCACGGCGGCCGCGATCGTGACCGCGAGGGTCGACGAACCGCCGAGGCCCGAACCTGCGGGAACCCGCGACGTCGTCTCGATCCGCAGGCCCGCGCTGACCCCGAGAGCCCTCAGGATCTGGACGACCAGGCGCGTGTGATTGTGAGCGTCGATGGCGTCGATGTGCTCCGCCGAGGCCCGAGCGCCCGTATCGATCGACACGATCTCGAGACCCCGGGCGATGGGGGTCACGGTCGTGGTCGCGCGCAGGGTCACCGCGGCATTGACGGTTCGGGCTCCGTGGTGCCAGAGGTAGAGCGGCCAGATATCGAGGGTTCCGCCGGCGATATCGACGCGCGCGGGAGCGCTCGCGGTGCAGGGTTTCATGGGCGGCGGATACTAGCAGTCCGTGGTGAAAGTCTGCCGCAGCCCCGAGGCGAGCGAGGCGCCCGGCTGGCGATGAGCCGAAAAGCCCGAATATCGGGAATATTCGGGCTCTTGAGCGAAGAAGTCCAGACGGGATGCATCGCTCGACGAAGGCCGGCAGAGTTTCACCGCGGGCTGCTGGCAGTCCGCCCGCCCCGCGGGCCGCTCATATACTCCTCCCGGCATGGGTGAGTGTCCAAAGTGCGGTCGAGCGGTCGAAGCCGCGACCCGGATCTGTCCGGGCTGTGGGGTGATCATGTCGAAGGTGCGCGGCAAGGCCTCGGACCCTTCCTCGCCGGGCACAACGCAGAGCCCGCGCGGGACGCGGCCGCTTCCTCCATCGCTCCTCCTGCCGCCACCGGTGCGCTCGGCTCGGGCTGAAGCGCGAACCGGATCCCCTCCCCAATCCCAGACAACCGCAGGGCCGGGTCCCACCTCGACCGGAGCGGCGATCATGAAAGTTGGCGTCGCCGCGGCTGTCGGGATCGCCGGCCTCGTCGCTCTCAACTGGCGTCAGGACCCGCAACCGACTCCCCCGACACCGGTCCCGATGGCGACCGCTCCACGCGCGCCCCGGGCGACGCCGACCGAAGACACCGCGCTCGGAAATCTCACGCCCGACGACATCAAGTTCCTGAACGCCCTTTCAGAGCGCATGCAGCAGAATCGGGGCGCGGTCGCCACCGCCGAAGAGACGCAGCGGCTCGAACGCCTCGTCGCGGGAAACCCCGGCCTGGCGCCGGTCAAGGGTCTGCTCATGGGCGTGTATCTCCACACCGCCAATCGCGACCTCCAGATGGGCTCGTTCAATTCGGTCGATCTGGCGCTCGGCCGGATGAAGCTGCTCGACGACCGCAACGCCGAGGTTCATTCCTTCGAAGCCCACGTGCGCATCCGCCAGGAGGACTGGGCAGGAGCGCTCGCCGCCGCGCAGCGGTACGAGGCGGCCCTCGGGCCGGCAACCGTCAACATGTCGCTCACCCTGGCGGTGGCGCTCGAGAAGACGGGAAGACGCGCCGACGCGCAGGCGGTCCTCGATCGGCCGGTCTTCGACGCCTGTGCGCAGCCCACGGGCGATGACGTCAACGCGTGCCTCACCGCGGCCGACCTGCGTCGCATGATGACCGCCCCCACGCCGGCGTCGAATCCGGCGCCCGAACCGGGGACGCGCACGCGCGCGGCGCTCTCCGTCGATGCCGCGAAGGAGCAGATTCAGTCCGAGCGCTTCGACATCCGTTTCGATGGCGAGAACCAGACCGGCGTGGCGCGCGACGTCCGCTTCGTTCTGGATCGGGCGTACGTGCGCCTCGCGGACATCTACTACGAGCGGCCGGTCCGGAAGATTCCGGTCGTGCTGCACTCACAACGCGACTACTTCTCCGCCACCGGGGCGCCCTGGTGGTCGGGGGGCGTCTACAGCTCGCACAACGGCGCCATCCAGATTCCGATCCGCGGCCTCCCCTCCTCCCTTCCCCGCGAAATGGAGGACACGCTCGTTCACGAGTTGTCCCACGCTTTCGTGGACGAGATGTCCGGCGGACATGCGGGCCGCATGCTGCAGGAGGGCCTCGCGCAATACATGGAGGGCAAGCGGATCGAGCAGGAACTTGGACCCAGCGAACTCAGACGTCTCGCGACCGGGGGCCGGCAAAACGTCATGTCGTTCTACATGCTTTCCCTCGCGGTCACCCAGGCTCTGGTCCAGGCTCGCGGGCAGGGCAAGGTGAACGATCTGCTCAGAGCGATGAAGGAGACCGGCTCCGAGGACGGCGGTTACCGCAAGGTCTTCGGCCAGCCCGGCGCGGTGGTCCAGAAGGACATCCTCGAGACCTTCTGGCGCCGTTACAGCTGAGCCGCGGCCGCGCGGTCGGCGATCACCCGAATCTCCGGATGATCGCGGAAGAGCGTGCACGGCCAGGCGGCGGTCGGGTCGTCGTCACGCATCCGCCGGAGAGCTTCCGCCTTCGAGGCTCCCGTCGCGAGCAACAAGATGCGCTTCGCGGAGAGGATCGTCTCCACTCCCATCGTGATCGCGCGCAACGGGCCCTTGAGTCCGCCGCCCAGGGTCGCGATGGTGGCGGGATCGAGGGTCACCACGTGCGTCCTGGCGCCCGCCTGACGCGGAAGGTTGTAGGCGATGTGACCGTCTGCCCCGATCCCGAGAATGGCGAGTTCCAGGCCGCCTCGAGTCGCGATCGCCGCCTCGTAGCGCTGGCATTCCTCTTCAGGGTCCGCGGCCTCTCCGTCCGGGATGAAACGGTGTCCCGGCGGCACCCCCAGCGGGTCCCACACATAGCGGGTCATGAACTGGAAGAAGGTCTGCGGCGACGCCTTCGGGAGAAGGACCTCGTCGAGATTGAAGACTGTCGCGCGGCTCAGGTCGAAGTTCCCCGCCGTTCTCTCGGCCGCGAGCTTCTGGTACATCGCAATCGGGGTGCGTCCGGTGGGAAGGGCGGCCACGAGCGCAGGGTTCGCCCGCACCTCGGCCAGGAACAACGCGGCGCCCTGGGCGGCCACCTCGGCCGCGGAGGGAAGGACTTCGATCTTCACAGTTCCGCGAACGTGATGAGTCGAACCTGGGTTCGCTCGATGGCGGCGCGCACCGCGGGATCGCACAACGCCGCCAGTTCCAAGACGCGGACCCGCGCGTAGGAACTGGACGCGGCGAGTTCGGCGTCTTCGTGCGCCGGATGGCACATCAACTCGGTGGAGCCTCCGGGAAGCGATTCGATGATCGAAATCAGATGCGCCACGGAAACACCCTGATCGAAGAAACTCTCGTCGAACGCGTCGTTGGTGCGCAGGCCGAGACGGCGAAGAGCCGTGCCCATCTCCCCTCCCGAGTTCCGGACGGGCAGGCCTTCGCGACGCGCGAGACTCGTGACCGCTTCGAAGACGTCGGGCCGGCGATGCGAATGATGATGCGAGTCGAGATGCGTGGGCTTGCGGCCGAAGACCTCGAGGAAACGCGCGAACTGGGCCTCGACCTCGGCTGCGACCTCCGATGCAACCGCGCCGCCCAGTCCTTCTGGCTTGGCCGGCTGAAGCCCGCGCGCGTCTACGAGCGAAGGAACCGCGGCGGGATCAAGCGCAGTCCGGCCGCCGGTGAGGGCGACATGGAGACCGATGCCGAGCTTCGGGTTTTCATGCGAGAGGGCGGCTGCCTCCCGGACGCTGTCGTAGTTCACCATCGCGGTGGCGCTCGTGACAATGCCCAGGCGGTGGGCCTCGAAGATGCCGGTGTTGATGCCGTGGGTTCGCCCGAGGTCGTCGGCATTGACGATCAGACGCCTGGTCAGGGTCAGAGTCACGTACGGGCCACCCGTCGAGCGCGATAGAGATCGAGGGCCATCGAAAGGGCGCCCTCCGCGGGGTCGCGCTTCAATCGACAGGGAATGGCGCCTTCGAGGGCCGCCCGCTTCGCCACGGTGTCGACGAGGCCGCTCATGCCGCCGAATAGACCTCCGGAGAAGATGAGCGGATAAGGCGCGCCGTCGAAAGAGAGCTGACGCGCCACCGAACGCGCCGCGCTCGCAAGCTCCGTGGCGGCCTCGTCGAGAATGCGCGCGGCCACCGCGTCGCCGGTCTGGGCGACGCCGATCACGGTGGGAGCGAGTTCGGCCATGCGTTCGCGCGTCAGGCCGCCCCCGTAGGCCATCGCCGGCAGGTCGGAGAGAGCGCTCACGGTGAGAACGGAGAAGATCGCGTCCTTGAGGAGCGTGGGTTCGCCCCGGCCCTCGGCAGCCCGTACCGCGGCGAGAAGGGCCTTGTGGCCGATCCATCCGCCCGAACCTTCGTCCGCGAGCATCGGACCAAGCCCCCCGGCGCGCGCGGTCTTCCCGTGGCGATCGATGCCGTAGGCGATGGAACCCGTTCCCGCGATGACCACCACGCCGACGCGGTCGTGCGCACCCGCCGCGATCGCGATCACCGCATCGTTCACAACGACCGCGTTGCCGCGGAATCCGAGGCGGCGCAGCAGGGAGCGCACGACGCCGTCTTCGCCCGGTCGATCGACCCCGGCCATGCCGAGGCACAGCGCTTCGGGACGTTCGTCGGGACAGAGTTCATCGAGCAGGCCGGCGAGGACCTTCTCCACCGCGAGTTCGCCATGCACGTGCAGATTGGCGCCACCGCCGCGGACGGTGTTCAGGATCTGCCCGGTCTCATCCGAGACCACGCCCACGGTCTTGGTTCCGCCCGCGTCGACTCCGACAATGAGGGCCATGCTGTGCCCTCAGCCTTCGAAGACGACGATGTCGCGAAGGTTCCGGTACTTCTCGTTGTAGTCAAGGCCGTAGCCGACCACGAAGAGGTCATCGATGGTGAAGCCGGTGTAGTCGACCTTCACCTCGATCAGCCGGCGCGAAGGCTTGGAGAGGAGCGAGGCCACGCGAAGCGACCTCGGCCCGCGCGCCTTCAGCAGGTTGACGAGATAGTTGAGGGTGAGACCGGTGTCGACGATGTCCTCCGCGATGATGAGGTCGCGGCCCTTGATCGACGTGTCGAGGTCCTTCGAGAGCTTCACCTCGCCCGAGGACTTGGTGGCGGCTCCGTACGACGACACCGCGATGTAGTCCATCGACAGGGGAAGGTCGATCCACTGGCAAAGATCGGTCATGAAGGGACAAGCCCCTTTGAGCACCGCGATGACGTGGGGCTCGAGACCGCTCATGTCCTGTGTGATCTGCCGGCCCATCTCCTGGATGCGGGAGGAAATCTGATCGTGGGAAAGCAGGAGCTTCATG
>CAYNHK010000166.1:0-11198 GCA_964396875.1 uncultured Acidobacteriota bacterium
TCCTCGCGGGCTTCGGCCTCGACAACGCGATCCTGTGGCGCGGCTTTGGCGGTCCGCGATCGGAGTACGTGTGGGAGGGTCATGACGGCACGCGCGCGCTGCTCCTGCATTTCCCGCGCGAGGGCTACTGCAACGGCTTCCGTCTGCCTCTGCTGCCCGCGGGAAAGCGGGCGAAGGAGGCTTTTGCGGTGGTGTCGCGCGAAAGGTCGCGCTCATCGGTGGGTTCGGTTCTGATGATGGCCGGCGTCGATCACACCGAGCCGCACCCGGAACTGCTGACCCTCGTCGCTGAGATCGGATCCGCGCAGGGTGTGGCGGCGGCACTCTCCACGCTACCCGCGTACGTCGATGCTGTGCGCACCGCGGTCGCGGCGAAAGGTGTCGAACTCGATGTCGTGCACGGTGAACTGCGAGCGGGAGAGGACTATTCGAATCTCCTTCCCGGAGTCCTGTCCGCGAGGACCTACCTCAAGAAGAGCAACGTCCGCGCCCAGGCCCTGCTCGAGAAGACGGTCGAACCGCTGGCGCTTTTCGCATGGCTTGCCGGCGAACCTCATCCGTCTGGCGTTCTCGCGTACGCGTGGAAGACGCTGATCGAGAATCATCCGCACGACAGCATCTGTGGCTGCAGCATCGACGAGGTTCACGATGAGAACGACACGCGTTTCGCCCGGGTGCTTCAGGTCGCGGACGGTCAGGCGAAGCGGTCGCTGAGAGCGCTCGCGCGTCGCGTTGAGCCCGCACCCGCAGGTTCAGTCCGGTTTCTCGTCGTCAACACCGACGTTCATCCCTTCGCCGGGCGAGCGGACGTGATGATCGACCTGCCCGTGGAGAGCGCTGAACCCGGGCGGATCCTGGATTCCGATCTCTTCGATGCGCCGCTGGCGTTCTTTCCGCGCGGGTCTTCGATTGTCGGCATCACGGATCCTGAGGGTCGTCCTGTGGCCTTCGAGGAGGTGCGTCGCGAGACTCGGATCGAACAGTGGACGAGCCGCGTCGAGGTGCCTCTCGCGATTCACGTCGAACGTGTGCATCTGGCGTGCGTCGTGTCTCTGCCCGCCGCGGGCTTCGTGGCGTTCGATGCCAAGGTCGGGGCCGCGGGCCCCTCGGCGGCCGCGACGGGCGCGGCGTCGGACAGTCGCACCATCGAGAACGACCTGCTCCGGATCGAGGTCAATGGAGATGGAACACTCAACCTTCTCGACAAACGCTCCGATGTGGTCCATCGGCAGGTTCTCGAGATCGAGGATGTCGGAGACGTGGGAGACGAGTACAACTACTCGCCGCCCGCGGAGGACCGCCGGGTCACGAATCGCGGGGTCGCCGGGGCCACGGTGTCGCGGCACTCGTCCGGTCCGCTGCGAAGCGGCCTCCGCATTGAGAGCGTGCTCCACGTGCCGACGGCAGCAAGGCCGGATCGCGCCCGCCGCACCGTGGAGACGACGCCTCTGTCCTACGCGTTCGACGTCGAGCTGACCCAGGGGTCGCCCGTGGTTGCCTGCCGCGTGAGCATCACGAATCGTGCCGAGGATCATCGCCTGCGCATCCTCTTTCCGACCGGCGCACACGCGGTCAGCCAGTCGCGCGCGGACACCGCGTTTGGAGTGGTGTCGCGCGCGGCGCAGCGTTTTGTCCCCTCCACACCCATGCCGGAAGCGCCGGTGAACGCCGCTCCGCTGCAGTCCGTCGTCGACGCGGGCGATGGAGCTGTCGGCATGACGGTGCTCAGCGAAGGGCTGATGGAGTACGAGGTATTGGCAGCCGACGGTGACACCTCGGTCGCGCGCATAGCCCTCACCGTTCTGCGGTCAGTGGGCTGGCTGTCGCGTGAAGACCTCGCGACACGCAAAGGCAACGCAGGCCCGAGCCTTCCGACCCCCGGCGCGCAATGCCTCGGCGACTGGGAGTTTCGGTTCGCCTTCGTGTCTCGCGCCGCGCCGCCGACAGAAAGCGCCTTGTGCGAGCTGGGCCGACGCTTCCTCGCCCCCCCGAGCGTGGTGGTCGGAACCAACGGCCCCGCGAACGACGCCCCGCTCTCGAGCCGACATTCCTTCCTCGCCGTCGAGAGCGCGTCTGACCCCGGCCTCGCCCTGAGCGCCCTCAAAAAGGCCGACGAGAGAGACGCAGTGATCCTGCGCGCTTTCAATCCGGGAGCCGCGCCGGTTCAAGTCACGGTGACGCGCGACCGCCCGATCAACGCGGCATTCGCAACGAACCTGCGCGAACAAGCCCAGCTGCCGATGCAAGTGAAGGAGGGCCGATTAGCAGTGACGGTCGGCCCGCACAAGATCGTGACCCTCGATCTCGGAGGAAGGGATTAGAACTCGGTGGCTGAGCCCATCTGATGGCGACCTGTCGAAGCCACCCCTCGACCTCAGCCGCGTGATGCGTACACGTTCTCGTCACCGTACTCGGCCGTAGAAGCAGCACGGACGAATACGCTCACGCAACGAGGAGTACGCGTACGAGGCTCCGCGACATCCGCGCGGCTGGAGCGGCAGTCACGCCGATCGCTACATCTCGGGGGTGAGGGGGCGGGCCTCCACGCGGGTCGCCATCGCCGCCCTGCCCGGTGAGGGCGGCGATTGGGCCGTGCCTTTTGAAAGGAGTCCCGCTTTGAATCTCACCCCCGAGAACGCAATCGACGCGCCTGCCGCCTCCCTCGCGCCTGACGCGCCCGCAACCACACCGCCCCTCGACCACGAACGTCTCGACTGTTTTCAAGTCGCGCTCGAGTTCGCCGCGATGGTTCCCGCGCTCACGAAGGCCGCCCGTCCCGCCCTGCGCGATCAGATCGAACGCGCCTCCTCTTCAATCGCCCTCACTCTCGCCGAGGGCTGTGCTCGACGCACCCGCCGTGATCGTCACCACTTCTTCTCCATCGCTCAGGGCTCCACGATGGAGTGCGCCGCTGCCATCGATATCCTTCGCGTGACCGGCTGCCTCAGCCCTGCAGACACCACCCGCGCGAAGCACAAGCTCACGCGCATCGTGCAGATGCTCGTCGGCCTTCGTCGCCGCTGATACTCCCGACGTGACCCGGCCGGGACGCGACCCGCGACAGGCACGCCGCACTCTCGATGTTCACCCCCTCCCACGCGAAGTACTACGCCCACCTTCTGACCGCGCGCCTCCCGGGCGACAGCGCGAACAAGTTTGGGGGTCTCTCTGATCTCGGCTTCCGTAAACCTCAACCCGCAGCCGTTGGCGGCGGTGCGGTCAGTTTGAATCTGCGCACGGATTCAGATGGAGTTTCACCAAGGACAATGCACCTGCGCTCGAGCTCCTCCTGAAGGCCTTGCTCGAACGGCACAACGATGTAGCCAGTCTGGCAGTCGCCAACTACCAGTCCTTCGCCTCCAGTCATGAGGCGTAGTGCGACGAGTAAGCAAAGGCACGCATCGAGGCGGTCCTGATCGCTCTTGTGAGGGCGTCCCTTCGTGACACTGTCCACCCAATGGGCCATCCCCGTCAACCCTAGCTCTCGCAGAGCGGTTGAGGTCTGCTTGCAGACGTGGCACCAGTCGAAGTCCGAGTAGGTCGGCCGAGCCGGGTTGTACTTGGGTAGCCGACCTAGGAGGCGTTGATCGGGAAGGGTCCAACCCATCGCTATGAGGGCGAGAACTGGGTAGGTCTCGAACACCTGCTTCTCTGCCAGTGGTGCCAAGGGGTCTCCCGGCCCGCCGAATTCCTCCAAGAAGGGCCAAACAGGGGCATCGTCCCCGAACATGTCCGACCTGCTCGTGTTCGCAGGCTGCATCCCCCCGCGGCGGCGACTCACCGCCGACGAGACGATCCGTTCCACGGGCCGCCTGCCCGTGGCGTTGGCGACGATGGTTGGTTGGTCGAGAAGGATGAGGGTGTTTTGGACCTTGTGTTCCTCCCTCCATTTGCGGATGAGCAGCGTCGCCTGGCAGAAATCCGCGATCTCGGGCGTGCCGAGATCCGTTAGCTGGCCATCCCCCAGGGCCAGCGCGCCGACAATGGCGCCCGAGTTGTGAGCAGTCCAGGCTGAGTCAAACCCCACGACGAGCGACGTCATTTCCGCCTCCCTGATCTCGGGCGAGGCGTCGGCGCGGGATCGGGTCGCGAGCCATCGATTCATGGCGAGGAGAGTGTAGACGGGACTTGCGCGATCAGCGCCGAACCAGCGCAGTGAGGACGGCCATCAGGCGGAGGAGAAGGATGCGGGCTGCGCCGCTATTGAGCGGAACGGCTTCGAGGTCGAGGAGATCAAGTACGGCCAGGCATTCGAATGCGCTGCCGCGTGCGATCGCGTAGTGGCGGGCCTGATCGCGGCCGGCGCGGCCTGCTCCCTCGGCTATGTTCAACGCGCAGCTCAAGCTGGCGCGGTCGAGCTGGTCGGAAAGCTCGGCGCGCTTGAGCGGAAGCCAACGAACGACGTGGGCGCGGAACGCCAGTGCGAGTCGGTAAGCGTCGAACCTGTGAAGGGAAGCGGTTGGCGCGGGGCGTGTCACGGGAGCGGCGGTGGGATTCATGGATGGGGACCTTTCCGGGGTCGCGAAGTGCGGCCCTCACAGGAGGGGCCGCACTTGAGAAAGTCGCAACCTCCTTAGCCCCACCGCCGCGGACGGTGCACGCCGCGTGACAACCGCGTCGCGCTCTGCGTTGACGCTCGGGACGGAGATTCGTCGTGGACATCGACGGTCCATTGTTGCGCGGCCACGTGAACGCGGACGACCTTCGAGGGGTTCCGCCATGGGCCTCTCTGTGGGACGGCTTGGCCGTTTGAAGGGGCTTCTACGGCCGAAGACGTTCACGCCCGCGAGTACGAGAACGGCGGTGGCTTCGACTCGACGCCTTCCGAGGTGACTCGGCCACCGGTGTGCCTACTTCGGCTGGTGCTTCGTGATTGCGAGGTCGTACACGTAGCCGCCGAGGACGCCGCCGATCAGAGGGCCAACGATCGGCACCCACCACCAGCCGTTGCCGGCGGTGAAGACTTCGCCTCCCCAACCGGCGACGAGCGTGAAGAGCCGCGGGCCGAGATCGCGGGCGGGGTTGATGGCGTAGCCCGCGTTGAAGCCGAAGGTCATTCCGATGAGCACCACCGCCGCGCCAACCAGGATCGGCTGGAGGCGTCCTTCGGGCGCGAAGTTCCTCGGGTCGCCGATCGCCAGGACGAGCAGCATCAGCAGCGCGGTGCCGACGATCTGATCGATCAGGCCGCCGGGGAAGGTGCTGAGGAAATCCTGCGGGTAGGTGGAGAAGATGCCCGCGGTGGCCTTCGCTCCGGTGACGAGGCGGGTTCCGCCGTCGAAGCGGTCGAAGGCTTCGCGATACGTGACGAAGGTGACGAGTGCGCCCGTGAACGCTCCGGCGGTCTGGGCCAGGCAGTAGGGAACGACCTTGCCCCAGGCGAAGCCGCGGTGCACGGCGAGCGCGACCGTCACCGCCGGGTTCAGGTGCGCGCCGGAAACGCCGGCCGACACGTAGATCGCCATGGTCACGGCGAGGCCCCACGCGATGCTGATCGACACGTACGTCCCGTTCGCGTTCCCCGACAGCACCACCTGCGCCACTACCGCGGTGCCGAAGACGATGAGAACGAACGTTCCGAGGAACTCGGCGAGCGCTTCGCGCGCGGTGCCTTTCAGCATGGGTGTCTCATCTCCTTGCGAGCGACGGTTGGATCTCGATGGTGACGGGCTCGCCGTCCAGGGGCAGGATCAACTCACCCGTCCAGGAAAAGACATTCTGGTCGGGCTGATCCTGTGCGTTCATCAGAAAGAGTCGGGTGATCCGTCGAAGACGCGCGGGGCCCTTGGGCTCTTTCGCCACGACCTCGCCCTTCTTGGGCGGGCGGGAATGGGCGCGCATCCGAATTTGCTTCACGTCCCTGGCGAGCGCTTCCTCCGGCAGGGCCACCGCGCCACGGAAACATCCATTCGGGAAGTTGTCGGGCGAACGTGAGATCTTGAACTCGGGCACCCGCCCGGTTGAATCGAAGAGGCGCGTGCTTCCGCGACCGTCCGCGACGCCGAGCGCGAACGTGAACGTGGCGAAGGCCGAGTCTTCGGGAGCGGCACAGGCCTCAAGGACCGCGTAGCGTCGCGGATCGAAGATCCGTTTCGATCCGGGCTTGGGCGAATTCCGCACCCGCCCTTCGCGCCGCGCTTCCATGGCGGTCACCGAGTACGTCCAGGGATGCTGGTCCATCACCAGTTCGCGCGACGCCCCAGAGAGGTCGACCGCGAGCGGGGCGAGGGTGTAGCGCTGTGTCGTGATCCCCTGATCCTTCACCATATTGTTGTCGGTGACTACGTAGAGAAGAGGATGCCGGCCCTCGCGCCGGCCGCGGAACGGGACGATCTCGTGGTCCTTTCCCTGGAACGTCTCTTCGATCACTTTGCCGTCCCGATCGAATTCGATCCCGTAGACGTATTCGAGATCGGTCAGCCGGCCCCAGGTGGCGAGGAGTCGGTCCGCGGGGGTGCCCCCATCCTCGTTGCTGAACACGACGGAGTAGCGGAAACGAAACCCCCGTTGCGTGGTTTCCTTCTCGTACCACATGAGAAGTGGAACGTCGGTGAAGCGGCCGATTGTGTTCGGGCGCGCGTACAGAACCGGGGCCAATGCCACCGCGTCGTGTTCGGGACCCGCGGCGGGG
Source organism: uncultured Acidobacteriota bacterium (assembly GCA_964396875.1). Lineage (GTDB taxonomy): Bacteria > Acidobacteriota > Vicinamibacteria > Fen-336 > JAGNNV01 > JAGNNV01. The sequence goes on from CAYNHK010000166.1 coordinate 6,632, forward strand.
AAGAGAGTGAAGGCGACGTTCGTGACCTCCGCGCTGGCGATGGTCTTCGCCGAGGCCCGCCGGTCGAGGGAGATCTTCAAGGAGTGCGTGCCCTTGCCGAGCGGCCCGAGCAGAACCTTGTAGTCCGCGGGTGTTGCGCCGCGAGTGAGGAAGAGATGTTGCGAGTACGCTCCATCCACCTCCAGCCGAAGCACCGCGGCCTCGCGTCCGGCGCGGCCCCAGTCGCATCCCGCGCAACCCGCGTTCACGGCTGCCACCACCTCGGCGTCTTGTGCGACCTCGAAGGATATGGTCTTGAGGACGGCCGGGCTCGACGGCTCCGCAGGCGCCAGACTCATCGCGAGCAGACCGAGGGCGAGAACAGGTCTCATCATTTTGAGTGGGCGGGAGTATAGAGTCGCGCCCACCAGGCTGAGCCCAAGAGAGATGAGAGTTCGCTTCGAGAAGGTTTCCAAGCAGTTCGGAGCGCACCGCGCGCTCCGTGAGATCGATCTCGATATCGAGCCGGGGGAGTGCCTGGTCCTCCTCGGACCTTCAGGCTGCGGCAAGACGACGCTGCTGCGACTGCTCGCCGGGCTCGAGGACATAGACGCCGGACGCATCGTGATCGGCGATCGCGATGTCGCTCAGGTTCGAGCGGCGGACCGCGACGTCGCGATGGTCTTTCAGAATTACGCGCTCTATCCGCATCTCACTGTGTTCGAGAATGTCGCGTTTCCTCTGCGGGCCCGTCGCGTGGCGCCCGCCGAGATCGACGCCCGGGTTCGCGCGGCTCTCACGCGAATGGAGCTGGCCGCCCTTGATGCCCGAAAGCCCGCTCAGCTCTCCGGCGGCCAGCAGCAGAGGGTGGCCCTGGCTCGTGCGCTCGTTCGGAACCCGGCGGTCTATTTAATGGACGAGCCGCTTTCGAACCTCGACGCGCAACTGAGACTGCAGACCCGCACGGAACTGCGCCGCCTTCAGCAGGAACTTCGCACCACCACCGTCTACGTGACCCACGACCAGGGAGAGGCGATGACCCTCGGCGACCGCATCGCCCTTCTGCGCGACGGCGCGATCGAACAGATCGGACCACCCCTCGAGTTGTACCAGCGGCCGGCCACGCGCTTCGTCGCCGCTTTTCTCGGCTCTCCGCCCATCAACCTCTGGAAGGCCACTCCCACGACCGGCGGGATGAGTGCTGTCGGCGTCAGTTTCCCGTGGCGGGGGGCGTTGGGCGCAAACGCGGTGGAGATCGGCGTCCGGCCCGAGGATGTCGCTGTCCACCCGGCCGATCAGCCCGGCCCGGACCGGGTCCCGGGAGAAATTCTGCTGACCGAACCCATGGGCAACGAAACAATCGTGACCATGGCCGCGGCCGGCGACCGGGTGGTGGCCCGCGCGGCGGCCGGCTTCTCCGCTCGCCGCGGGGCTCCAGTGTTCTTCTCGGTCGCGAAGGACAAAGTCCATTTCTTCGACGCGGAGACCGGCCGTCTGATGGTCTGACCATTCAAGCAACTGGAACGTTCCAAGGCGCGTCACTTGCGGCTGCGGACCGGTTGACAGTGGGGAAGAACTGAGCGTATCTTGCGACCAATTCGTCACCGGGCGGTCACGCGAATGTCACCTTGGTTCGCCATGATCCGCCCCGATCTAAAAACTTAGGAGAGACACGATGAAGCGAGTTCTTGCCGCGGTCATGGCGTTGCTGTGCATCGCGCCCGCCGTTCAGGCCCAGATTGACCGAGCCTCCCTGGCCGGCACGGTGAAAGACAGCGCCGGGGGCGTGCTGCAAGGCGCCACGGTCACGGTCACCAATATCGCCACGAATGTGGCCTCGAAGGCGACCACTTCCAGCAGCGGCACTTTCCTGGTGGTGAACCTTCAGTCCGGCCAGTATCTGGTCGAAGCCGAGGCCCAGGGTCTCCAGAAGGCGGTTCAGTCGGTCATCCTCGAGATCGGCCAGCGCGGCCGCGTGGACATCACGCTGAGCGTGGGTTCCATGAGCGAGTCCGTGACCGTCGAGGGAGTTCGGCGGCTGCTCAATACCGAAGACGCCACCCTTGGTTCGGTCATCGACCAGAGCGCGGTGGCGAACCTCCCCCTGGCCATCCGCAACTGGGACGACCTCCTCGCCCTGGTTCCCGGCGTGCAGGGCGACCGTTTCACCGAGCAGGGCGGCGGCACGTCTTTCGGCCGCACCGGCGGCGTCAACGTCCATGGCTCGCGTTCGCTCCAGAACAACTTTCTCCTCGACGGCGTCGACAACAACTCCATCTCCACCAACGTTCAGGAGCTGACGTCGCAGGTCTCACGCCCCTCGGTCGACTCCATCCAGGAGTTCAAAGTGGTCACGAGCCCCTACGCCGCCGAATACGGCCGCTCGCCGGGGGCCGCGATCAGCGTCTCCACCAAGTCCGGCACCAACGAGTTCCACGGAACGGTTTACGACTTCTATCGCAACGAGAAGATGGACGCGAACGACTTCTTCTCCAAGCGCGCCGGCCGTTCGAAGCCCGCCAACGACCAGAACCAGTTCGGCGCGAACCTCGGCGGACCGATCATCAAGGACAAGGCGTTCTTCTTCGTCGATTACGAAGGCACGCGCATCACCCGCGGCGTCACCCGTCTCACCCGCGTTCCCACCGCCGACGAACGCGCCGGCATCTTCACCTCGGCGGTGCGCGATCCGATCACCGGCCAGCCCTTCCCGGGCAATCGCATTCCGGCCGACCGCATCGATCCGTTCGCCTCCGCGATCATGGCCCTCGTTCCCCTCCCGAACCAGGCCGGGGCGAACAACTTCTTCCGCCAGGCCGACCTGATCGACAACTCCGACCGCATCCTGGGCCGGCTCGACTACAAGCTGTCTCAGAACGACAGCGTCTTCGCGCGCTACATCTATTCGAACCGCGATCGCCAGATCCCCGGGGCCTTCGGCGGCGTGATCGACGGGACAGGCACCTCCGGCTTCGGCAACCAGAAGATCAAGACCAACGCCCTTGTCATGGGCTGGACGCGCATCCTCTCGCCCAGCATGGTGAACGAGTTCCGCTTCTCCTGGTCGAAGGCCGATTCTGACGCGGTGCACCAGGCCTACGGCATCGAGCCCCCGGCAGCGGCCCGGATTCCGGGCATGATCACGAATCCGGTGGTCGCGGGCGGTTTCCCCGGCATCACCATCGACGGTTACTTCGGCGGCGCGGGCCTCGGACGTCTCGGTTCGCCCGATTTCCTGCCGAAGTTCCAGCACACCGAGCAGTTCGAGTTCATCGAGAGCCTCTCCTGGCTGCGCGGCAACCATGCCCTGAAGGGCGGCATCAACATCATCGCGCCCATGAAGAACGAGTACTACGATGTGCCCGCGGGCCGCGGCGCGATGCGCTTCCGCAACAGCTTCACCGGCAACCCCATGGGCGACTACCTGCTCGGGTATGTGGCGGACTTCCAGCTCTCGAACGTCTTCGTGGCCGACCAGCGGCACTGGGCCTCGATGTTCTACCTCCAGGACGACTGGAAGGTGAACTCCAAACTCGCCTTGAACCTCGGCCTGCGCTACGACTTCATCACCCCCGCCCTCGAGGCAACCAACGCCCAGACGAACTTCAATCCTGCCGGTTCGGGCAGCCTGGTCTTCGCGAAGGACGGGTCGCTCGAAGACCGCGGCCTCGTGAAGCCGGACCGGAACAACTTCGCGCCCCGCGTGGGCATCGTCTACACCCTGAACGAGAAGACAGTTCTGCGCGGCGGCTGGGGCATCTTCTACAACCTCTTCGACCGTATCGGCTCCGAGGACCAGCTGGCTCTGAACCTCCCGGGCCTCAACAACTCGACGGTCACGCGGACCTCCGGCTCGCCCGTGTTCTTCCTGCGTCAGGGCATCCCGGGGAGTTTCCTTGTGCAGCCCAACCTCGACCCAGCCGCCGGACAGCTCCGCACGAACCGCCTGCGCGCGGTCTCGAATGACGCCCCGAAGACCACGGTTCAGCAGGCGAGCGTGGGCTTCCAGCGTGAGTTGATGGACGGAGTGGTCCTGACCGTCGATGGCGTCTACACGAAGGGCACCAACCTCGGCCGCCTCGTGAACCTCAACCAGCCGCTTCCAAACGCGGCCGGCAACAACGCCCTCGGCGCTCTGCCCTACCCGAACTTCGGCTTCATCGAGTGGCGCAGCCAGGACGGCGAGTCCGAGTACAAGGGCGTCGATATGGGCCTCGAGAAGCGCTTCTCGAACGGCTATGGCGTCGGCATCGCCTACACCCTCTCCGACTCGAAGGACAACACCTCCGAGCACCTGTCCACCCAGGGTTCCGCGTCGTTCCCGCAGAACTCCCGTGACATCGCGGCCTGGTACGGCCCGAGCGACTACGACGTGCGTCACCGCCTCGCCCTCAACTTCGTCGCCGAACTTCCTTTCGGCAAGGGCAAGAAGTACGCGAACGAAGGCGTGGCGGCCTCGGTGTTCGGAGGCTGGACGATCTCCGGCATCTTCACCGCGCGCAGCGGCCGGCCCTTCATGGTCACCCAGAGCGGCAACAACGTGGGCACCAGCATGACCGGCCTGCCGAACCAGGTGGGCGATCCGAAG
>CAYNHK010000167.1:0-11185 GCA_964396875.1 uncultured Acidobacteriota bacterium
AACCACAGCTAGGCCCCGGCTTTCGCCGGGGTGACGTGGGTGTCCAATTCGCTTGGTGGTGCGGCGGACCACTCCTCGAGGACCGGCTGAATTGCCTTCAGGGAATCGAAGAGGTCGGCTAGCTTCTTGGCGCCGATGCGGTCCGCCAGCGCCTTCTCGAGGTGCTTGAGCGCGGCGAGCGCGTGGACGAACGTCTCGCCTCCCTTGGGGGTGAGGCGAATCATCCGGGCTCGGCCGTCTTTGGGGTCGTCGATGTACTCCACCAATCCCTGCTCGATGAGCGGCGCGAGGGTCTGGCTCACGGCCTGCTTGGACACATCGGTGCGGCGGGCCAGTTCACTTGGACGGATTCCATCGAAGGTCAGATGAGGCACCATTCGCACGAGCCCGGGTGGGGCCACAACCTTCCCCGCTTGCCGATTCATCCGCCCGTGGGCCAGGGTATCGAACAGGCGTGCGCAGGAAAGGAGGGTGTAGCCGAAATTCTGGGCTTGCTGGCGGTGTAGCTGCGCGGTGTTCATGAGGATGCAGTCGAATCATCCTCTTCGGACGGGTAGGTAGTCAACCTTTGTTGACTTTATTTAGTCAAGTGTGATTGACTATCTTCATGGCATCAACCTCCCTGCTTCAAAGACCGATCCCCGTCCGGCACGTCACCCTGGCGTTCGGCCTGCTGCTGGTCACCTTCGCCGTGACTCATCTTCTGAGTTTTCCCGGATCGCTCGCCCACTTCCGCGAGGCGACGGGCGGCCAGAAGATCCTGGACATGCGCGCCTCTTCATCCGCGACCGAGACCTACGAGCGGTTGTCCGCCATGGGCGAAAACGGGCGCGCGCTGTACCTGCGGCTGATCGTCACCATCGACATCGTGTTCCCGCTCGCCATGCTGGCGTTTCTGCTGATGTTCGCGTGGTTCGCGGCGCAGCGGGCCGACCTGGCGGGGTGGACCTCACGTCTTTTGGCGGCGCCGCCGCTTCTGTACTTCGGCCTGGACCTGCTGGAGAACGCCTCGGTGCTGGCGATGCTGCTTCAGTATCCCGACCGTCTCGAGGCCTTCGCCTCGATAGTCGGTTACCTGACGCGCGGTAAGCGCGCCTCCATGATGGCGGCCTTCCTGGCACCGGCGGTCGTGCTCGTCATTTCGCGCGCGAAAGCCTCGCGATCCGGGATGGGTCCTTCGTCCCGGGCCCGAGCTTCCGCCGTGGTGAGGTGAGTGTCTTCGGAGCGGGATCGGGACTTCGGGCACCGAGGACCGGTTGCGTCTGGCTCAGCCTCAGTAGACCGGGACGTCGAAGATCGGTTCGTCGGACAAGGTCTGCGTGGGAACGTGGACCGTCAGTTGCCACTTGACGCCGGCGCCGTTCGAGCCCTGGGTGGTGCCCTTCCCACCCGCGGGCAGCGGAAGGCTGAGGCTCAGACCCAGGTCCTTCAGGATGGTCGCCGAGGTCACGGTCCAGGACGTTTCCCACAATATCTTCGTGTCCATGCGCTGACTTTTTCCTGTGCTCACGATGGTGACGTTCAGGCAGCGCAGATCGCATCGGATCTCGCCTGACGGTGTGACGTCGCGGCTGGGGAGCAGCCTAGCCTGAAGGGGTCGACCCACGGCGCCCGGGCCCGCGATCTCGAGGTGCCAATGGCCAAAACGTAGGAGGCGGAGCAAACCGCGCAGGCCAAGGTACCCCAGCAGCGCGCCCATCGCGAAGAAAGGAGCGGTGATCAGATAGACGAGCCAGGTCGCCCGCCCCTGCTGCCACATCAAGTAGACGTAGGTCCCTATGAAGCCGACCGTGAGGACCGAGACGAGGGTGAAGATCCCGGCCCACGTCGACGACTGCGACTTGATCCGCATTCGCCAGCGTCAACTGGCGCGGAGGTTGGGTGCTGCGGATTCCGCTGCTAACGGCTTCACCAGGACCTTCGATCGGCGCTTGCTCTGCTCATAGCGTTCGCGCCGGCCGGGAGGCAGATCGTCGGGCGTGCCTTCGACGAAACCGCCCTTGGACTGGAAGAAATTGAAGGCCTGGGTCGAGAGGGCCATCAAAGACTTGAGGCCCATCTCCCGCGCGCGATCTTCGACGAAGCCGACCATGCGGCGGCCCACACCCTGGTTCTCGTGGGTGGCGCGCACGCAGAGACAAGCGAGTTCGCCCTGACCCGTGTCCGGGTAAGTGTGCAGCGCCACGCAGGCGACCGGGTTCTTGTCGACTTCGAAGATGTAGTAGTCGTCGAGCTGTTTCTCGATGGCGGCGCGGGTGCGTGGAAGCAGCTCCTCGCTCTCCACCGACGCCTTGATGAGCTGCTGGATGCTTCGGACATCGCGTTTCTTGGCGCGCCGGATCTGCCGATAGTCGTTCGCGTAAATGAGTGTGCCGATGCCCTCGTTCGAGAACACCTCCGCGAGCAGACCTTCGTCGACCTGGCCGCTGATCACGTGAACGCGCGGCACACCGGCCTGGCACGCGGCCACCGCGTGACGCGCCTTGGATACCTGCCCGGGGGCGACCGTGCCGTCCTGAATCGCCTTCTCGAGCTCGTCCACCGCCACCTGGCGTGCCACCGCGCCGTTCACCACGAGGCCTTCGGCGGTGGTGACGAAGACGAGCTTCACCGCGCCGAGCGCCTTCGCCACTTCGAGCGCCACCGAGTCGGAGTTCACGCGGTAACTGTGACCGTCGCCGTCCATGCCGAGGGGTGGGATCACGGGAACGATCCCGCTCGCGATGAGCTTCTGGATGAACTCCGTGTCGATGCGTTCGATGCGTCCGGTAAAGAGATGGTCGACGCCGCGAAGAATCCCGAGTGGATGCGCGATCACCGCGTTGCTCGACGCCCCGCGCAGGTCGGCGGCGCTCAAGCCCTCGAGCAGTTCGTGAGTGAGGCGGTTCGCGGCAGTGAGAGCTAGTTGCAGTGTCTCGGCGTCGGTAACGCCCGAGCCTTCCAGATCGGAGGGTTCGGCGGCGGTCTTGTCCGCCAGCGCCTGGATCTGCGCGGCGGCGCCGTGGACGAGGACAACGCGGACGTTGAGCGACCACAAGACGGCCACGTCCATGAGCAGGTTCGGGAAGTTCTCGTCCTCGACGATCGCCCCGTCGATGGCCACGACGAACGTCTTCTCCCGGAACTGGGGGACGTAGCGGAGGATGCCGCGGAGGTCGGTGGCGCGCATGAGAGCGGAAGTAGATCACAACGGCGCGCCGAAGCCACGCGCCCGGCGGCCCGGGCGGAGTGGAACACCCCCGGACGACCGAATACACTCACGCCCGTGCTTCCTTCCGACATCACGCTCAAGACCGACGAGGATATCGAGATCGTCGCGCGCACCATCGCGGTGGAGCACGAGGCCGCCGAGAAGGCCCAAACCGAGGTCTTCGTGGAGACCGAGGCCGAGCCCGGACAGGGGCGGGCGCAACCGGCGCACATCCTTCCCTCTCCCTACACCGACCTCGGGGAGGTGGCGCGGGGCGGCATGGGCGCGGTGCTCAAGGCCTTCGACCCCGACCTTCAGCGCCTCGTCGCCATCAAGGTGATGCTGCCGTCGCTCACCAAGAACGAATTCCTGGCCCGCAAATTCGTGGACGAAGCGCGGATCACCGCCCTCATCGATCATCCAAACATCGCGCCCGTCTATCGCCTGGCGAAGGGAGCGGACGGCGGCCTGTCCCTGGTGATGAAACTGATCGAAGGCCGGACGCTCACCAGCTACCTGGGATCGCTTCCCCGTCCACCCTGGCCGGCCGAGGTGCTCGACGCGGTGCTGTCGATCTTCGTGAAGGTGTGCGACGCGGTTGCGTTCGCCCACTCGCGGAACGTGATCCATCTCGACCTCAAGCCGGACAACATCATGCTGGGTCCCTTCGGTCAGGTGTACGTGGTGGACTGGGGCATCGCGCGTTACCGGCCGGGTCCGGAACAGCCGCGGCTCCTGATGTCTCTCTCGCCCAAGGACGCGTCGACGGGAACGCCGTCGTACATGAGCCCGGAACAGGCGCTGCGGATCGACGCTCACATCTCAGAACTGACCGACGTGTTCCTTCTGGGCGCGATGATGTACGAGATCCTGACCGGGCAGCGGCCTCACTCGGGCAAGACCGTGGTGGCGGTCCTGACCTCGGCGATCCGCGGCGCCATCGTTCCGCCCATGGAACGGGCGCCTCATCGCGCGATTCCGCCCGCCCTCGCGGCGATCGCGATGAAGGCGATGGCGGCCCGACCGCAGGATCGTTACCAGAGCGTGATCGACCTGCAGCGCGATGTGGTGGCGTTCCAGCGGGGCGAGGAGCGAGCCCCCCGTCGGAAGTACGAACAGGGCGCCGTCGTGGTCCGCGAGGGCGAGTCGGGCGACGAGGCGTTCGCGATCGTCACCGGGCGATGCGTGGTGACGGTCATGAGCGAGGGGAAGCGCGTGGTTCTTCGCGAACTCGGGCCGGGCGACGTATTCGGCGAGACCGCGGTGTTTTCGGATGAACCGCGCAGCGCTACCGTCGAGGCGCTGGAGCCGCTCGAGGTTCGAGTGGTCACGGGCAAGACCTTGTCGCAGACCCTCGGGCTGCAGACGTGGGCGGGCGCCTTCGTGAAGGCTCTCGCGGAGCGCTTCCGCGAAGCAGACCGCAGGTCGCGAGAGTAGGCGCGGCTCAGCCCCGCGTCGGCGGCGTCACGGGCTGAACCAGGTCAGAACAGTTCAACCCTGGCCCGATGTCCGTGGGCGCGGCTGAGCCTGCCGTCGGCCGTGAGCAGGGGCGCTTCGATCAATTCCGCCACGGCGATATAGGCCGCATCGTACGACGACAGGCTGTGCCGCAGGGCAAAGATTCGGCGTGTGAGCTCCGGGCCGTGATGCTTCTCGATACCGAGATCCAGAAACCACTCGAGGCCGATCATCGCCCGATCCTCGGTAATTTGTCGCTGCCGCTGCAGGCGTCTCAGACCGCTCACGACCTCCACCTCGATAAGCGCGGGCGCGTGAATGTCCTTGCCGACCACCCGAACGACCAGGGCCTCGCTCCCTTCGTGGCTCAGGACCATTTTCAGCGCGGCGGAGGCGTCGAGGACGATCACCGTCCCTCGCGACCCTTCCGGACGAGGCTCGCCGCGCTTTCACGCGCCCCCACGCGGGTGAGCGCCTGGAACCGTCGCAACATCTCGTCCCGGGTGGGCCGGGAAATCTCCCGCCTCAGCACCTCGAGCGCATAGTCGGAGAGCGCCATCCCTCGACTGGCCGCCCGGGCCTTGAGGGTCCGATGGATGTCGTCGGGCACGTTGCGGACCTGAAGCATGGTGGACATGCCGGAACGCTACAAAGCATGCGCCGCACATGTCAAACACAAGCCTGGGTCGCCGGCCCGGCCTCTCACGAGGCCGGACAGGCTTGACTGACAGCGCTTTACCAGCTGAAGCGGGAAACCAGCTGCACGGTGCGCGAGGTGTTCGCGCCGGTCAGGGCCGTCACTTCGTAGCTGTTGGGGTTCGAACCGATCCCGCCCACCGGCACGAAGTTCGGCCGGTTGAAGACGTTGAGGGCCTCCACGCGGAACTCGAGGCGCGTGCGTCCGACGACCGGGATCATCTTGGTCAGGCTCAAGTCGACGTTCCTGAACATGGGCCCGGTGACCACGAGCGAACGGGTTCCGCAGGCGCCGCTTCCGTCCTGGGTGGCCGCGTCGTCGTCCGCCGAAACTTCGATGCAATCGGGTCCGTTCGCCGGAGCGAAGTACTTGCCGGAGGGCGGCCCCTGCGCACCATAGCCGGTGGCGCTCGTGGCGCTCACGCTGAACGCCTTGACGGTTTCGTCGATGACGGCCTGAGGCAGCATGAAGACACGCTTCTTGGGCAGGGTTCCCGAGGCGTTGTCGACCGTCCGCAGCTTGAACATGCTCTTGAGCTCCTTGGCGTCGAAGCCCACCATGCGGACGTTGCCGAGATCGAACAGCTGACCGGTCTGCATCCGGATGGAGCCATGAAGCTGCCAGCCGCCGACGATGCGATCGACGATACCGTTGGCGCTTCCGAGGAAACGGCGGCCCTTGCCGACGGGCAGCTCCCACGACCAGAACGCCTTGCCGGCGTGGACCACGCTCCCCTCGGCCCCGGCGTCTTCTCTCGACTTGAAGCCCTCGCGGAAGCCGTAGAAGGCGAGTTCCTTCTGCTTCGCGAAGACGTAGCTCGCGTTCACCGAGAAGCCGTTCGAAAAACGGCGCCGGACCTCCAACTGGAGCGAGTGGTAGTTGGTGCCGCCGCCGTTGCCGGTGACGTTGGCGCCGCCGAGCAGATCCGGGTTCGCGACGAGGAAGTTCGCAGGGAGACCCGCGTTGAGGGCGTTCGCGCGGCGCGTGGCGTCGGCATCGAGGGCATTGGCGGCCGTGCGCGGTTGAGGATTGAACGTCGCCATCGGAGTCAGGAACGTGTTGTCGGTGAATGTGGTCGCGGTGTAACGAGACGGGTCGCCGGCCTGCGATGCGGGCACGCCCGAGAAGTAGGCCAGGAAGATGGGCAGCGGCGAGGTGCCGGTGCCCGGACCGTAGTAGCGGAAGTTCGCGCCACGGCCCGCCGCGATGTTGGCCCGGAGATTCCCCTGCGCGAGCCGGAACTCGTTGAGGAAGCCGTTCTCGATGATGTTGACCTCGTTGTAGTTGTAGACGCGCCACAGATCGCGGCTGCGCGTTCCGACGTAACGAAGATCAAACGCCATGTTCTTGCCAAGCGCGCGCTGGAAGCCGAGCGACCACGAGTCCGAGTAAGGCGTCTTGATGTTCGGATCGAACGTGTTGACATCCTGAGTGACCACATCCGTCATCGGATAGATCGGCTTTTCCGGGAAGGCGGGCGGGCCAAGCAGAGCCGTGTTGCGCAGAAGCAGCGGAAGCGCGCCGAGATTGCCCAGGGCCGCCGACTTGTCCGCCGTGACCGTGAGGCCCGGGTTGGCGCCGAAGGGCGTGGTGAAGTCGGTCATGCCCGCGCGGCTGTACGAACGGGAGATGCCGCCGCGGATCGACGAATCGCCGGGCTCGCCCAGGATCGTGCGCAGGAAGCCGTCGCTCGCCGAGGGCGACCAGTTGAAGCCGATGCTCGGCGCGATGTTGTTGAGGTCGGCGTTGTAGGCCTTGACGCCCTCTGCCAGTTGCGTGAACACAGGCTTCGAACCCTGGAGAGTGCCCGGTTTGAAGATGTTGCAGCCCTGCGGCGTGACCTTGCTTGGATTGCATCCCGAGCCCAGGCCGGAAACGCCGAAGGCCGCATCGATGCTCGCGGTGGAGAAGTTGCTGTTCGATGCCGAGAACGGCGTCTGAATCTCGTAACGCAGGCCGAGGTTCAAGGAGAGGTTCGGCTTGATGCGCCAGTTGTCCTGGAGGAAGAAACCGATGTCGCGCAAACGTCCGGCCTGACGCCGCTCGCCCATGTACTTGTAGGTGCCGGTCGCTTCATCGAGGCCGCCGTTGCCGGTGATCGAGGTGATGCGACCGGTCAGGATGGAGTAGAGCTGCTGGGCCACGCTGATGTTGGTGGCGGACGCGCCCGGGAAGTTCGCGGCGTTGAAAAGAGCGATCGCGGGGTCGCCGGCGACCAGGCCGAAGTTGACCGTGGGAACGAGACCCTGGAACTTGCCCCAGACGTTTATTTCGGTGAAGGAGCCACCGAAGTTCAGACTGTGGTTGCCCTTGAGCCAGCTCACCTTGTTCTCGATGAGCTTTGTCGAAGCGTTGCGCGACTGGGGATTGGGCCCGGTGGAGGCGTTGGTGATGTTGAGGGGCGCGGCGCCGAAGTTGAGCTGGAAGCCGCCCTGATCCGCGACCGGTGTGCCTTTCCACATTCCCACGTTCTGCTCGGCGAAGAACTTCACCGGCGCGCCGCTTCCACCGATGCGGAACTCGTTCACGATGTTGGCGCCGAGGGTCGAGCGAAGGGAGGCGCTGCCCCCGACCCGCTCGGATCCTTGTCCACCGAAGGCCGGGAAGCCCGGGAACATCGGCTCGAAACCGTTCAGAGTGTCTGGCGTGTCGGCGAAGTCCTGGTAGTTCGTGGTGAGGGTCGCGCGGTGTTTGTCGGTGATATCCCAGTCGAGCCGGACCGTCGGATAGGTGCGGCGGGATTCGACGGGCACGTTGTATGAGTAGCGCTGAAACGCCGGATCGGCAAGGTCGGTGACGGTTCCCGTGGTCCCGGTCGCGGCCCGGATGTCGCTCAGGATCTTGGCCATCATGGGATCCGCGGTGGCGAGCTGACCTTGCGAAGCGGCGAGCTGGAACAGATTCACCTGGCGGGTCTGACCGCCGACCACGTAGGTGAAAATGCCCTGCTGGGCGGCCGGGGTGAGGATCGTCCGGTTCCGGGTGACATCGGAAGGCTGGCGGAACTCCTCCCAATTGACGAAGAAGAACGCCTTGTTGCGGCCGTCGAAAAGGCCGGGGATGCGGATGGGCCCGCCGATGGAGAGGCCGAGCTGGTTCTGCTTCAGTTTCGCCTTGGCGACGTTGTTCTGCTCGTTGAACCAGGTGGATTCGTTGAATGAGTCCTTCCGCAGGTAGTGATAGAGGCTGCCCTTGAGAGTGTTCGTGCCCGAGCGCGTGACGAACTGTATCTGCACGCCACCCTGTCCTGAACTCTCGGCCCCGATCCCCGCCATCGAAACCGTGACTTCATCGACCGCGTCGATTCGAGGATCGACGATGGCGAAAAAACCGTCGCCGCCGCGGTCGCCCTTGAGGGTGTTGTCCTGGACGTTGATGCCGTCGAGGGTGATGTTGATCTGACTCTGGGGCAGACCGTTGATCATCGAGTCGCGGTTGCCGCCGGGCGTGCTGACGCCGGGAAGAAAGGTCACGAAGCCGAGGGCCGCGCGCGTGGTCAGGGGAAGTGTCGTGATCTGCCGCGCGTCGATGGTGGTCGAGATCGCGGAAGACTGGGTCTGGATGAGTTCGGACTTCGCCTCGACGGTGATCGTCTCCTCCTGACCGCCGACCGTGAGACTCGCGCGCACCGACGCGGGTCCGCCCACATTCGCGACGACGTCGGTCAGGACGAAGTTCTTGAAGCCCGAGAGGGTGACGGTGACGGTGTAGACGCCGGTGGGGACGGCGGGAATCGTGAAGTTGCCGTTGCTCGAGGAGACGGCCTCGAACGTGGCCCCGGTACGCGGATTCTTCGCCACAACGGAGGCGCCCGGGACTACCGCGCCGGCCGCGTCAACGACCGTGCCGACGATGGATGTGGTCTGGGCCTGCGCGGGCATCGCGCAAACCAACAGGACCAGCAGGCCAAACGACAGACGCTTCACAATACTCATGCACTTCTCCTTCAAGGGATTCATGATCATGAACGGTTGAAATGGGCGCGGTGGGGGCTTGAGCTGCCTGAGCTGATGCGGCAGCGAATGGCTCGGTTCCGAGCCATTCAAACAATTGGACGCAGTGTAGGACAGATGACGGCGGGCCTGTCAAGGTATTTCTTAAGTGGGGCCGGGGGCCCGGGACCGCCTTCGGCTCGCCCTAACGCGCGGCGTCTTTCGTTTCGACGATCAGATACTGGACGGTGGTGTCGCCGATGTTCAACACCTCGTGCCAGGCCACACCGGAACTCGTGAACGTGCTGCCGGTCGCGAGAGAGGCTTCCCGGACACCTCCGCTCTCCACGATCCGCATGCGACCTCCCGAAAGGGCGTAGCCGAAGTGCGGGCGATGCCAGTGCCGCTCGTGGCCGACGCCCGGGGCGAAGGTGCAGCGAAGGACCCGCTGACGGTCGTCCTCGAGCAGGCGCTCGCACACGGGCTTTCCTTTCCATCCCGCCTGCAGGGGATCGGGCAGAGCGGCAGGAGTGGGCTCCTGCGTCGCGGCGATGATCGCAGTCAGGGCGAACGTTGATTTGAACATGGCGTCCGAGAATAGCGCCTTGACACCCCCGCGAATCCGTCGATAGCCTGCTCTAAACCTCGCGAAGCGGAGAAGACATGAACAAGAACGGACTCTGGACGCGCATGGTTCACGCGGGCGAACATCGAGAGCCTCTGCGGGGGCGGCCGGTGGCGACGCCGATCTACGCGACCTCGGCCTTCACCTACGATTCCATGGACGAAGTCGAAAGCGTCTTCACCGGCGAAGGCGGCGACTTCATCTACACCCGCCACGGCAATCCCACGGTCACGGCGTTCGAGGACGCGATGACTGCGATCGAGGCGGGCGAAGGCTCGTGCGCCTACGCCTCCGGCATGGCGGCGCTGCACGCGGCGCTTTTCGCGTGCGACCTGGCCCCCGGTTCGACCGTGCTCGCGTCCGAGGATCTTTATGGCGCCACGTTCGCGCTGCTCAACAACATCTTCGCGCCGGCCGGAGTGAAGACGGTCACCGCCGACTTCAACGACCTCGACGCGGTGCGCGAACGCGCGCGAGCCGAGCGGCCGAAGGTGCTCGTCGCCGAGACGATCTCGAATCCCCTGCTCAAGGTCTGCGACCTCGCGGCGTGCGCGGATATCGCGCGGGAGGTTGGCGCGAGGCTGGTGGTCGACAACACTTTCGCTTCACCCTACCTCGCCCAGCCCCTGACCCACGGGGCCGACTTCGTGGTCCACAGCGCGACCAAGTATCTGGGGGGCCATGGCGACGCCATGGGCGGCGTGGTGGTGGCGCGTCAGGCCCAGGACCGGGCGGCGCTCGCGAAAGTGATGAAGCTCGTGGGCGGCGTCTTGAGCGTCTGGGAGGCGCATCACATCCTGCGCGGGATCAAGACGCTGGGACTGCGCATGGAGCGTCAATGCGCGAACGCTTCGAAGCTCGCGGCGCTGCTGAAGGACGATCCGCGTCTCGCGCGTGTCCACTATCCGGCCCTCGCCTCGGCCGCCTCACGGGAACTGCTCGGCCGAATGATCCGCCCCCCGTTCGGCGGCGCGCTTCTCTCGATCGACTTGAAGGAGAACACGCGGGACGCCGCGTTCCGCTTCATGAACGCGCTCCAGCTGTGCGTGCGCCTCACGAGCCTGGGCGACGTCTTCACCGGCGTGTCGCACTCGGCGAGTTCGTCGCACCGCGAAGTGCCTGCTCAAACCCGGGCCCGGCTCGGGATCAACGAAGGGCTCGTGCGGATCTCCGTGGGGATCGAGGATGTCGCGGACCTTCACGCGGATATCGATCAGGCGTTGGGGAGGCGATAGGGACTCCCATGGGGTTGCTTCGTCGCGGTACCAACGGAATGGCTCCTC
>CAYNHK010000168.1:0-11175 GCA_964396875.1 uncultured Acidobacteriota bacterium
CGTGAACGATCTGCAGGGTTGCGTCATCGGCCGCGAACTCGGCGCGAAGTTCGGTTGGAAGATCGGCGACCGCTTCTTCCTGCAGAGTTTCGTTCCGGGGATGCGCAAGAAGAGCGGGCCGTTCGAGTTCGTGGTGCGGGGCTACCTCGACACCGATCTGAGGAAGTACCCGGGCACCGAGGTCAACCAGATGATCTTCCACTTCAAGTATCTGAGTGAGAGCCTCGGCGGGGTCACCCAGACGCAGTTCATCATGGTGGAGATCGAGAACCCCGCCCGCACCGCGGAGATCGCCGCCGCCATCGACGCTCTCTTCGAGAACTCGAGCGACGAGACCTATACCGAAACCGAGAAGGCGTTCAGCGCCAACTTCATCTCGATGGTGGGGGACCTGGGCACGCTCGTGAACGGCATCGGCCTCGCGGCTTCCTTCACGATCCTCCTCGTCACCGCGAACACGATGAGTATGGCGGTGCGCGAACGGCGCAAGGAGATCGCGGTCCTCAAGACCGTGGGATTTGGCAGCGGCCAGGTCATGGGTCTCATCCTCGCCGAGGCTCTTCTGCTGGGCGCCGCCGGCGGGGCGCTTGGTATCGGGGGCGCGCTGTGGGCGATTCGGGCCGTGAACGCAGCCCCCGGGCAGACCGTGCTCGGTATCTCGTATCTGGAGCTCCAGCCTCACGTCGCGGCCGTGGGCGTCAGCGTGGCCATTGCCCTTGGCCTCGCCGCCGGTTTCGTGCCCGCCTGGGGCGCCTATCGCGCCCGCGTCACCGAGATGCTGAGGACGACGTAGCCGTGGCCTTTCCCATCGCCTACAACATCCGCAACGTGCGAGAGCGGTGGACGGTGGCGCTGCTCGCCATCGGGGGCATTGCCCTCGTTGTCGCGGTTTTCGTGGTGCTGACCTCCATGTCACAGGGGTTTGCGACCGCACTGCGCGGCACGGGACGGGACGACAACGTGATGATCGTGAGCCGCGGGTCGAACTCGGAGATGACGTCGCGGATCGAACTGGATCAGCGCAGTGCGATCATCGATCAGGCTCAGCCCGCCCTCGCGGCCAACGGGCAGCCGATGGCCTCGTGGGAGTGGGTAGCCGTGATGGCCCTTCCGCGGAAGGCCGACGGCAAGCGGACGAATGTCGTCCTCCGTTCGGTGACCCCTCAGGCCTTCCTGGTGCGAACCGGGATTCGCTTCATCGCGGGCCGGAATTTCACGCCCGGCCTCGAGGAGATCATCGTCGGGCGGCGGATCATGGACCGCGTCCATGGTCTCGAACTCGGTGGCACGCTCAGGTACCGGCGAAAACAACTGCGCATCGTGGGCATCTTCGAATCGGAAGGCGCCGCCTTCGAAAGCGAAGTCTGGGGCGACTACGAGGTGCTTCGCTCCTCCTTCCGGCGCGGAGCTGGATCGAACTCGCTCGTTATTCGAATGAAGGACGCGGACCAGATCAAGGCGCTTGACCGCTGGATGCGCCTTCAGCCCAACATGCCGCTCAAGGCCGTATCCGAACGGCAGTACTACGAAGAGCAGGCGGGCCCGGTGGCGAAGACGATTCGACTTCTGGGAGGGCTCGTCGCGGTGGTGATGGGAATCGGGGCGGTGTTCGCGGCGATGAACACCATGTACCGGGTCGTGGCTTCGCGGACCCGGGAGATTGGCACGCTCCGCGCCATCGGCTTCTCTCGCTCCGCGATCCTGTTCTCCTTCGTCGCGGAGTCGGCCGTGCTGGGGGTGGTCGGAGGGGCCCTTGGGTGTCTCGCCGCCTCCACGCTCCACGGGTATTCGACGAGCACTTCGAACCTGCAGAGCTTCAGCGAGGTCGCGTTCGCTTTCCGGATCACCCCGGAAATCATCGCCGCGAGCATGGGTTTCGCGCTCGCCATGGGCGTCCTGGGCGGTCTGTTGCCCGCGGCCCGCGCCGCGCGCCTGCCCATCGCCGAGGCGATTCGCGAAGGCTGAGGCGGGCGTGCCCCGGTAGCTGGGTCCTATCTCGCCGAGAGGAGGAAGTCGCGGGCCACCTTCTCGTCCAGATCGTGAGACGAGATCGAATAGGTGCCGGGGAGGTCGATCAGCCGGATCCTTCGGCCTTCGAAGTTCACCACCGTTTCCGCGAACGTCACCGAAGTGCCGGCGAAGTTGCCCACATCCTGTGGAGCGCGTGGATAGCCGCCGTTTCGCCCTCACCGAGCTCCAGGAGCATCAAGAGTCCTTCTTTCGCGAACTCTACACCGCGTCAGCTGACGGCGACGCCGGCACGAAGCGGCCGCCGAAGAAGCTCTACAATGTATCTGGGAACAGCGCAGGAGCGCGATGAGAGAACCTAGGCTGGCGGCTGGAAACTGGCTGGGACCGTACGAGGTGCTGGCTCCGCTCGGGGCGGGTGGCATGGGCGAGGTTTATCGGGCGCGCGATCCCCGGATCGGCCGCGAGGTTGCGGTCAAAGTCGTTTCGAACGCCGAGGCCGCCTCGGACTCGATGCGCCGCCTGGAAGCCGAGGCCAGAGCCGCGGGCGCGCTCAACCACCCGAATCTCCTCACCGTGTTCGATGTCGGCGCGCACAACGGGGACACGTACGTGGTCTCCGAACTGCTCGAGGGCGAAACGCTGCGCGAGGCCCTGCAGCGCGGGGTACTCCCCGTTCGCAAGGCTGTCGACTATGCGACCCAGATCGCAATGGGGCTTTCGGCCGCGCACGAGAAGGGAATCGTCCATCGCGATCTCAAGCCCGAGAACCTGTTCCTCACTCGCGACGGCCGCATCAAGGTTCTGGACTTCGGCCTGGCCAAACGTCACCGCCCCCCAGAAGCTCCAGGCGATGCCACCGGGTCCCTCGGCGGTGCGGCTCCCAACTCCGAGCCCGGCACGATCCTCGGAACCGTCGGCTACATTTCTCCCGAACAGGTCCGCGGACTCCCCGCCGATCCCCGCTCCGATGTATTCGCGCTGGGGGCCGTGCTCTACGAGATGCTCGCAGGACGGCGAGCGTTCCGCGGCAATACGGCCGTCGAGACGCTCACGGCAATCCTCAACAATGACCCGCCCGAGGTCCCCGCGATGAGGTCGGCGCCCGCGGTCGAGCGCGTCATCCGCCGGTGCCTCGAGAAGCGACCGGACGAGCGTTTCCAGGCCGCCCGGGACGTGGCCTTCGCCCTGGAGGCGGTATCGACCGGCTCCATGGCGGCACCGGCACCCGCCCGGTTCCGCCGGGCTCATGCGCTGGCTGCCCTCACGCTGCTGGCGCTCATTGGTTTCAGCGCGGGGTCGATCGCGCGCCGCAGTCCGGCGGCGCCGGTATCTTTCACACGGTTGACGTTTCAACGCGCCGACATCCAGACCGCGCGATTCGCCCCGGACGGAGAGACCTTCGTCTACAGCATGGCCCGGGAACTCGGAAAGTTTGAGCTCGTGGCCGGTCGCCTTGGCAGCCCCGAGTGGCGCAGCCTCGGCCTCCCGCCCGGGCACGTCCTCTCGATTTCGCCCCGTGGCGACCTCGCCCTCTTGCTCGAACCGCGCGGAAGGCGGGGCCGCCTCGCGACCGTGCCCCTCGCGGGAGGCGCCCCCCGGGACGTGTCCGCCGAGGTTGGCGGGGCGGGCTGGAGCCCGAAGGGTGAATCCCTCGCCATCGTCCACTCGCCCTCAGATGTGTGGATTCTTGAGTTCCCGCTCGGCCGCGAGATCTATCGCGATCAAGCCACGCTCTCGAACCCGATGGTGGCGCAGGACGGGGAGCGCGTGGCGTTCCTGCGTTTGCCGCCCACAGGCAGACCCGACATCGGTGTCTTGGACCGCGCGGGCAAAAAGCAGATGCTCTCGGTGCCGGCGACGTTCATCCGCGGCCTCGCGTGGGGTCCCTCCGGGGAGGAGATCTGGTATGCCACCGGCGAGTCCAACGGATCGAGCACTCTGTTTGCCCAGCACCTGGACGGAGGCGGGCGGCGCGTCCTGGCTTACTTCGCCGGGGCGGCGACTCTCCACGATGTCTTTCGTGATGGCCGCGCCCTGGTGTCTCGGGACGAGGAGCGAGTTGAGGCCTTCTTGCACACCGCGAGCGGCACGCGCGAGGTGTCGTGGCTGGACGGGTCCCTGGCCGTCGACGTCTCGAGTGACGGCACGGCTATCCTGCTTTCCGAGAACGGATCGGCCGGAAACCGTTCGCCAGGAGGCTTGGCCTATTTGCGCCGGACCGACGGGACCCCGCCGATCCGGCTCGGCGAGGGGTTGCCCCTGGCGCTGTCGCCGGATGGCTCATGGGCCGTGGCGCACCGTCCCGCAGGCAATGCGCATCTCGTGCTCATGCCCACCGGCGCCGGCGCGCCGAAGGCGCTTCCGAGCGGGGGACTCACCGATTTCGGCGCCGCGTCCTTCTTTCCCGACGGAAAGCGGCTGCTCATCTGGGCGCGAGACGCCGCGGGAAGGCGCAGCTTCATCCAGGACCTCGCAGGCGGGCTGCCGAGGCCGGTTACACCGCCGGGCACCTCCACGGGGTTTCCCGAGTTGCGGCCCCTCTCTCCCGACGGACGATGGATCATCGCGACCGAGGAGCGTGAGCGAAGGGTGCAGCTCTTTCCTGTGGACGGTGGAGCCCCACGCACAATTCCGTCCCTGGAGCACTGGAAAGAGATCGCCCTTGGCTGGAGTCCCGATGGGCGCTCGGTCTATGTCGCGCCTTTTGCCGGAACCGCGGGCTGGGTGGACCGAATCGAAGTGGCGACCGGCCGGCGCGAGCACTGGAAGGAGATCAACCCCGCCGATCCCGCCGGGGTTCGCTACCGCAGGGTAGCGCTTGGACCCGGTGGGTCCTTCGCGGTGTCCTATTTCAGGAAGCTGTCAGAGCTGTTCCTGGCCGAGGGACTGCAGTGAAAGCGTTCGGCGGAAGTTCCCTACCTCGACACCGGCATCCACGCGTTTCGCCCCGCTTAAGACCCACGAGAAGTGAGTGGCGCGGGCCGCGGCGAGCGCCTCATCTCGCGTGACGGTGGCGTAGCTCTTGAGACGCGAATCCATCGCCGCAATTCGGTCCGCATCCGCTGCGCCAAATTGACCGGAGACAGCTCGCGGGATTGAATGCGCCGGCTGACATCGGTCAGCGTGAGGCAGGGAGGATCCGCCGACGGAATTGCGCTTCTAACTGAAGTCACGGAGCGCTTTGCTCGGGCGAGTCTAGCCATTGCCCGAACCTCCGCTCATCCCTGCCGGCGTGCTTCAGCCGCCTGCGAGACAGGTTAAGCCGATTGGGTCCTGACCCGTATGCGCGTAACACCGAAAGCGCAAGCCTCCATGCAGGAACGAGAGCAGGCAGTCGCATCGAGTCTCTTCTGGGTCCATTGCGCGGATGCCGGGAGAGTGAACCCCGCGCCGCCTTTCGCTGCCCTAGACTTCAACTCAATACGATGTTCCTCTCTCCCGGCGCCCGCGTAGGCCCATATGAAATCCGCGCCGCCGTGGGCGCTGGTGGAATGGGCGAGGTGTATCGCGCCCACGATCCGCGCCTTGGGCGTGACGTCGCGCTCAAGATCCTCCCCGAGGCGATGGCGAAGGACGAAGAAGGCCTGGCGCGTTTCACTCGCGAGGCGCGCGCGGTCGCAGCACTCAATCACCCGCACATCGTCACGATCTTTTCGACCGAGGAAGCGGATGGCGTTCGTTTCATGACCATGGAACTGATCGAGGGACGCACTCTTGATCGAATGATTCCCCAGGGCGGTCTGTCCCTTGCGCAGTTCTTCGACGTGTCGATGGCGATCGCCGACGCGCTCTCCGCCGCACATCAGAAGCAGATCACGCACCGCGATTTGAAGCCCGCGAACGTCATGGTGACCGACGGCGGTCGCGTGAAGGTCCTCGACTTTGGTCTCGCTCGGGGAGGGGAAGGCGCCGACTCGGGCGCGACCCAACTCGAAGAACAGGCCACGCGCCAGAAGCTCACTCAGGCGGGCACAATCCTCGGCACCATGCCCTACATGTCGCCCGAACAGATCGAGGCGAAGGCGCTCGACGGACGCAGCGACATCTTCTCGCTCGGGATCGTCATGTACGAGATGGCGACGGGCGGCCGGCCTTTTCGTGGTGACTCTTCGCCCGCGCTCATGTCGTCGATCATGCGCGAGCACCCAAAGCCCGCATCCGAACTCAGGCCCGATCTGCCCGGTGACGTCTCGCGCCTCGTGGGGAAATGCCTTGAGAAGCATCCGCGTGACCGCATTCAGACCGCGCACGAGATTCTGCTCGAACTGAAGGCGCTGCGGCGCGCATGGGAATCGGGCGCGTCTTCGACGACGGGGCATCCGAAGACTCAGGCTGCAGCTTCCGACCCGGCGACGCGTCCGGCGCGTGCCGAGGACCTGCGCATCGCCGTCCTCCCCTTCGCGCCGCGTCCTGCGAGCGGCGAGGCCGAAGCCCTCGCCGATGGTCTCACCGAAGACATCGCCGCCGGTCTCGCCCGCTTTCCCATCCTGAGAGTGGTCTCCCGCGCGGAAGTCGACCGGTTGCGCGGCCAGGTTCCCGACGCGGTCACGGCCATGCGCATGAGCGCGCGCTACTTCGTCGACGGCAGCGTCCGTGTCGCCGGACCCTCGCTGCGGGTCAGCGCGCGGCTGGTCGACGCGAACACCGGTACGCATCTTTGGGCCGAGACGTATGAGCGCTCGATGGAAGCCGGGATGTTCGCCCTGCAGGACGACGTCGCCAGCCGGGTGATCGCCTCGGTCGCGGATTCGAATGGAGCCCTCGTGAGGTCGATGGCGGCGGCGCTGCGGGACCGCCCGGTGGAGGAACTCTCGAACCCCGAACTCCTCCTCCGCTTCGAGGTCTACATACAACGGTATCGAGTCGAGGAGCATGCGGCCCTGCGTCAGGCGTTCGAGGTGGCGGTTCAGCGCGAACCGAACGATGCGAACGCGTGGGCCGCTCTTGCCACCCTCGTGGCGCACGAGCTCGCCCTCGGCTACAACCCGAGACCCAACACCGTCGAGCGCGCTCGGGGCGCCATCGAGCGATCGATCGAGATCGACTCGACATGCGCTCGGGGCTGGCTGATGCTGGCCGGCCTTCGCGGGATCGCCCGCGACTTGTCCGGGTTGCGAACCGCCGCGCAGCGGCTGATCGAGATCAATCCTCTCGATACGGCCAAGCTCGCCGCGGTCGCGTGGATGCTGACCTGCGCGGGCGATCTCGAACGCGGGGAGGAACTGGCGCGCCGCTCGATGTCGCTTCACTCCAACACCGCGGGCTGGTACCAGCTTCCCGCCTTCTTTCGCCGCTTCTTCGCGGGCGACTACAGAGACGCCCTGGAAGCGGCGAAACGGATCGGTATCGACAGTTGGACCATCACTCACCTCGCGACCGCGTCGGCCGCGGGACAGGCCGGTTCGCCTTCGGACGCACGGGGCGCGATCGAGAGTCTGAGGCGGATCGAGCCAGAATGGGTGTCTGTCGAACGCGCGCGCGCGTGGTACGGCGGCTGGGTCTGGGACGAGGATGCTGTCGACCGATTGGTCGAGGGCTTCGAGAAGGCCCTGTTGCTGGCCGAGGCGGAGCCGTCGAGAGCGTCAACCGCGCGCGTTCGCTCGGGCCAGACCACCGCGTCGGGAGTCAACCGCGATTACGTCGTCGCGATCCATCCGTTCACCTCTCACGGCAGCGATGAAGAGAGCACCGGACTCGCGCGCGGCCTCACCGAAGACATCGGCACCGCCCTGTCGCGATTCCAGTACTTCACCGTCCGTACCTCGAAGGACGCGGACGCGCGGTACGCCGTGGAAGGCAGCGTACGACGGTCGGGAAACTCGATCCGGGTGAGCGCGCGACTCATCGACACCGACACCGGCGCGAGCGTGTGGGCGGAGAACTACGACCGCACGCTCGGGGCCACGAGTTTCTTCGATCTTCAGGACGAGATCACCGCGCGCGTGGCGTCGACCATCGGGAGCTACGGCGGCCCTCTGGTCAAGGCCATGGCTTCTCCTCTTCGAAAGCGGCCGGTCGGGGAGATGACCCTCGACCAACTCGTACTGCGTTTCTATTTGTTCCTCGGCAGCCCGCGCACCGACGAACACGCCCTGCTGCGCCGCGCCCTTGAGAAGGCGCTCGCGGATCAGCCGAGCCATGCGCTCGGCTGGGTCTCGCTCTCCAATCTCTACGAGTGGGAGGTGTCCTGGGGCATGAACCCACTTCCGGACTCCATCGACCGCTCCACCCGGGCCGCACGGCGCTCCGTGGAAATCGACCCGGTCTGTCAGATGGGCTGGACCAGGCTCATGAGCGCGCACTTTCGTGCGAACGACTGGAGTGGCATGAGGAACGCAGGCGATCGGGTGATCGCGCTCAACCCTTTTAACCAGAATACCGTTGGGGTTGCCGGCTTCTACTTCGCCTTCATGGGCGACTGGGACCGGGGCATCCCAATGGTGCGCCGCGCCATCGACCTCGACCCGAACCATCTCGGCCTGCTCCACTCTGGCCTCTTCGTGGATCACTATCGGAAGAAGGAGTACGAAGAGGCGCTGGCCCAGGCCAAGAGGGTCAACGCCTTCGAGACTGCGCTGGTGTCTCTTTCCCTCGCTTCCGCGGCCGGCCAGCTCGGTCGGGCGGATGAAGCGAGGGCGGCCCTCGAGGCCCTCGACCGCAATCACCCCAAGCACACAACCCTCGAGGCGGTCCGTTCCCATTGGACGTCCTGGCTGCGCGAGAACGAGCTCATCGACCGCCTGATCGAAGGCTTCGAGAAGGCGCAGGCGCTTCTCGAAGCACCCGCTTCTCAACCCGCCGTGGCGAACGCCCCCGCGTCGGGGCGCACCGCCTCGATCGCGGTTCTCCCGTTCACGGACATGAGCGCCGCGAAAGACCAGGACTGGTTCTGCGACGGCATCGCCGAGGAGATCCTCAACGCCCTGTCGCAGTTGAGGGGCCTGCGGGTGGCCGCGCGCGGGTCCGCGTTCTCGTTCAAGGGCAAGAGCGAAGATCTGCATTCGATCGGCGAGAAGCTGAACGTGGGCACGATTCTCGAAGGCAGCGTCCGCCGGTCGGGCGACCGCGTGCGCATCACCGCCCAATTGAGCGATGTCAAGGACGGTTTCCAACTCTGGTCGGAGCGCTACGACCGGGAGATGAAGGACATCTTCGACGTGCAGGACGAAATCGCGAGAGCCATCGCCGAGCGGTTGAAGGTGACTCTCGCTGGGGGCGGAGAGGCCCGGCTCGTGCCGAAAGCCACCGACAACATCGAGGCGTACGAAACCTGCCTCAAGGCTCGCGCCATGTTGCTGAGGCGAGGTCGCTTCATCGTCCAGGCCCAGGAGCGCTTCCAGCGGGTCGTCGAGATCGACCCCAACTATGCCCTGGCGTGGACGGGTATTGCCGAGGTCCACACGCTCCTGGGCTTTTACGGCATGGTCCGGGCGGTCCAGGCTCTGCCGCAAGCGCTTTTGGCGGCCCGCCGGGCCATTGAGCTCGACCCGGCCTCGGGAGAAGCGTACGCCGCGGAGGCCTACGTGCTTCTCTACCTGGGCGACCCGGAGGGCGCGGAGCGCAGGTTCAAGCAGGCCCTGGAATTGAACCCAAACAACAGCCAGGCCCGCGGTTGGTACGGGGTCTTCGATCTCGGGTTGACCCGCGGGCGGTTCGATGAGGGCATCGTTGAGGCCCGCCGCGCCCTCGACGCCGACCCGCTCTCGGCCTATCTCCATTCCATCCTCGGGCTCTGCCTCGCCTTCGCGGGCCGGTTGGACGAGGCGCTGGGCCACGCGCGGTCCGCGGTCTCGAGTGACCCGGATTCGCTGATAGCCAGGTGGGTGCAGTCCCATTGCCTGGTCTTCGCCGGGAAGTTCGAGGAGGCCGGAGACGCTGCCGAGAACGTGGTCCGGATGTCCGGGGACCTTGGCTTTTACACTTCTTTGCTGGTCTCGACCCTGGCTCAATCGGGCCGGATGGACGAGGCGCAGGCTCTCCGTGCGCGACTGCGGGCGCGCACCGCGACGGAGTACATCGCATTTACGAACCTCGCGGAGGCTTCGTTTGCCGTTGGCGACCTCGCGGACGCGCTATCTTCGGCTCAACGCGCCGCCCACGACCGCGAGCCTCAGTTCCTGCTATGGGCGAGGCATGGGCCCGGCTGGTGGGCCTGGCTCCGCCAACAGCCGGAGTGGCCCGCGATGCTCAAGCAGCTTGACGAACCCCCCGAGACCTCCGCCAGAAACGAACCGGGCGAGGCGCCAAGGTAGGTCCCCTGGAACTTTTTCGCGGCAGGGTGCGTTTACCCCGTTAACCATGATTCCAGAGACCTTTCTGCAGGACTTGCGCATCGGCCTCCGCGTCCTCGTCAAAGACAAGGGTTTCGCGGCGATTTCGGTCTTCGTCCTCGCCCTGGGCATCTGCGCGGTCACCACCATGTTCACAATGGTGAACGCGGTCATGCTGCGGGGCTTCTCGTTCCCGAACGCCGACCGCCTGACCGACATCACGTTCATCGACCCGACCACCCAGTCTCCCTTTGGCGCGAACAACCAGGTCTTTTCGATGGACTTCGAGGAGTTCCGCCACGAGCAGAAGTCCTTCGAGAAGATGGCGGCCTACCTCAACGGCTCCACCGTGAACCTCACCGCCGACGGTGAACCCCGCCGCTACACCGGCGCCTACATGACCGAGGACTTCCTCAGGATCCTCGGCGTCCAGCCCCTGATGGGCCGCGACTTCACGCTCGAGGACAACCAGCCGGGAGCGCCCAAGGTGCTTCTTATCAGCCACGGAATCTGGCAGCGCGACTTCGGCGGCGCTCAGAACATCGTGGGGAAGGATGTCCGCCTCAACGGAAAGCCCGCCACGATCATCGGGGTGATGCCCCAGGGCTTCAGCTTTCCCAACAATGAGGAGATGTGGATTCCGCTCTACTCGGAATTCCCGGTCCGAGCCCGGAACGACCCTCTGGCGAACAACCCCGCGGTCCTCGGCCTGATCCGACCGGAGGTCTCGCTCGACCAGGCCCAGGCGGAGTTCGCCGGCTTCGCGAAACGTTTCGCGGCCGCTTACCCGGACACGAACAAGGCCTTCAACGACGCGCAGATCCGCCCGCTGATCCAGACCTTCACGCCCCTGCCGGTGCGGGGGATGATCCTGACCATGTTCGCCTTCGGGATAGGCGTCCTCGTGATCGCGTGCGTGAACGTGATGAACATG
>CAYNHK010000169.1:0-11133 GCA_964396875.1 uncultured Acidobacteriota bacterium
CGAGCCAGATCATGAGCACGCCGATCACGCCGATGATGACGGTGCTGCCCGCGGTCGTGGCGGACACGCCGGTCATCGACTTCGCGATGTTGCGGAAGAGCCGGTGCGCGCCCCCGGTGAAGACGATCTCCTCGCGTTTCTCCGCGGTGTACGACTTCACCACCCGGATGCCGCCGAGCGCTTCCGTCAACCGGCCCGTCACCTCGCCCGTGATCTTGCCGCGTTCCTTGAACAGCGGGCGGAGCGTGTTGAACGCGTAGGCCATACCCCCGCCGAAGGCGGCCAGGGCCAGGATCGTCACCACGGTGAGGTGCCAGTTCAGCCAGAACAAGACGATGAGTCCCATCGTCGCGGTCACGACACCGCCGACGAGTTGGACCAGGCCTGAACCAACGAGGTTCCGGATCCCTTCGGCGTCGTTCATGATCCGGGAGACGAGGACGCCCGTCTGCGTGGAATCGAAGTATCGAACCGGCAGGTGCATGACCCGCGCCTGGACGCGTTTGCGCATGTCGGTGATCGCTCGCTGGGCCGCCACGCCCAGGATTTGGGAGAGAACGAACGAGGTCGCGGCCTGCACCAGGGTGGCCGCACCCGCGGCCAAAGCTATCGGCATCAGCAGGTCGGCGCGGTTCTTCCCGATGACCTCGTCGATGAGCCACTTCGAGGAAGCGGGCAGGACGAGCCCGGCGACGCGGCTCACCAGCATCAGGCCGAGGCCGAGGCCGAGCCGTTTTCGGTGGGACCAGATCAGATCGCGCGCCTCGCGCCACGCGGCGGAACCGGTCACGCGCGTCTTTTCGGGGGCGTCCATGGGGCTCCTTCACTGTACTACGCCGTCCTACACCCCCTGCTTTCTCCTGAATTCCGGGTGCCGTGGCCGTATAGTGCGGCGCAACCCACCGCGTACCGCGCGGACAACCAGGAGGACGAACATGTTCCGACGCATCTCCAACAGCTGGGCTCTCGTGAAGGCCAGCGCCTCGGTCCTGAGCGCCGACAAGGAGTTGATGGTCTTTCCCGCCATCTCGTCGGTGCTCTCCGTGCTGGTGCTGATCACTTTCGCGGTGCCGACGGCCATGGCCGGATGGTTCGATTCCGCGGCTCTTTCTGACTCCGGCTTCCCGGTTGCGGGGTACGTGGTCGGCTTCCTCTTCTACGTAGTCCAGTACTTCGTCATCTTCTTCTGCAACACCGCGCTTGTGGGCGCGGCGCTGATCCGTCTCCGTGGCGGCGATCCCACGGTGGGCGATGGTTTCCGGCTCGCCATGTCTAAGATCACCGTGATCCTCGGCTATGCCGTGATCGCGGCCACGGTCGGGATGATCCTGCGCGCGATCTCAGAACGCAGCGGAGTGCTTGGCAAGATCGTCATTTCGTTCATCGGACTCGCCTGGAACGTGGCCACGTTCCTCGTCGTGCCCGTGCTCGCGGCCGAGGACATCGGGCCCATCGAGGCGGTGAAGCGCAGTTCCGCCTATCTGCGCAAGACCTGGGGCGAGCAGATCGTGGGGAATGCCGGCATGGGGGCGGTGTTCGGCCTGCTCACCTTCGGCACGTTCCTCGCGGGAATCGCGCTGTTCATCGGAGCGGCCATGACCGAGTCCGTGCCCCTCATGGGCGCGGTCGGCGTGGGACTGATCCTGACCCTGATGGCGCTCGCTCTCGTCAGTTCCACCCTCGGCGGAATCTACGCCGCCGCCCTTTACCGCTACGCCGCGGAGGGAGACACCGGCACGTTCTTCAGCCCCGACATGGTGAAAGGCGCGTTCCAGCGGAAGTAGTTCGTCACGGGTCAGCGCAACGGGGTGAGGCTTTTCGCCTCGAAAGAGATTTCCTCGTCGGCGATCCTCTGGTCGATGTCGATGTACGCCGACTTCGGATAACCCCGCGTGGCGTCGTACTCGGCGCGGATCGTCGCCGCATCCTCATCGATCGCCTGCTGGATGTCGTCGAAAAGCCCCTCGATCGTCTGATAGGTCGACGAGTCGCGCGGAGAGCCGTTCGCGACGGTGACCACGGAGACGATGTTCCCGCCTCGCACGGTGATGGTGACCGGCTCGCGGTACTCGAAGACGCAGAAGCAGCTGCGACTGAAGACATACGTGTAGTCGGAGAGGCCCTGGGCGACCCATTGCCGGCGGGCCTGGACGAGTTGAGCTTTCGCCTCGCCGTGAGGACCGGAGGGCTCGGTGAGCCCGCAGGCCGCGGCGAGAAGGGCCGGGAGGAGCACGGCGGTTCTGGAAATCCACATGGCGGCCGCAAGGCTATCGCCCGACCGGCGCTCGTCGGGAATTCCGCCTCCCGGCGTGATGGATCTCACCAACCCGCGGACTTGTGATATCCAAGACGCGGCGGGCCGGCCCTGCCGCCTATTCTGCTCCGGACGAGTCGTTCTGAAGAACCACGGGATCCCTGGAAAGAGCCACCATGAAGAACTATCAGGGCAGCAAGATGATGCTTCGGGTGCTGATCTGCTCCCAGCGCGATCTCCGACCCGAACTCGCGGGGACACTCGTGGGACGGCAGGGCATCGAGGTCTACCGGGTCGAGAAGTTCGCCGACGCGCGCCTGGTCGGTTCGAGCCTGGGCGTGCAGGTGATCTTCGTGGACCGCGATCTGCCGGACGCCGCCGGTTTCATCCGACGCCTCCGCAAGGAGCCGAGCACTCGCGACCGTTCGATCGCGGTGTTGGGTCGCGGCCCGATGCGCCATGATGATCAGGATCTCATCACCGCCGGAGCGAACGGTTTCTTCCGAATTCCACCGGACTCGGGTTGGGACGACCGCTTCTCGAAGCTGCTCACGGTGCCCGTGCGACAGCAGGCGCGGATGGAGGTTCACATCAAGCTGCCGGCCGAGCTTGGATATCCGGCCGCGGTCTTGAACCTCAGCCCCGGCGGCATGCTCCTCGCGACCGACCATGTCCTGCACGTGGGCGACGAGTTCAAGTTTCGGCTGCCTCTTCCCCTCGGAACCACGGTCATCGGCCGCGGCCGTGTGGCCCGCGTGGCTCTGCCCACAGGCTACGGCATCGAGTTTCTCGACTTCGACGAGAACGGACGAGATGACGTGCAGACTTTTCTAAGATCCGCCCGCCTCGACTGAGCCCACACATGACTCCGCTTTC
The DNA here is from genome assembly GCA_964396875.1 of uncultured Acidobacteriota bacterium. Classification (GTDB taxonomy): domain Bacteria; phylum Acidobacteriota; class Vicinamibacteria; order Fen-336; family JAGNNV01; genus JAGNNV01. Next base: position 3,131 of record CAYNHK010000169.1, read on the forward strand.
CGATCTCCGGCCCGCCCTTCGTTCTCTCCGTCGGGCTCCCGCTTTCACCCTTATCGCGTCATTGACCCTGGCCCTCGGGATCGGATCGAGTGTCGCGGCGTGGGCGTACCTCGATTACCTCAAACAGCCGACCGTCGAAGCGCCGCGGCCCGAACAACTGCGTTTCGTCTACCAGGCCACGCCGGCGGATCCGCGTGGCGGCCTTTCGACTCCCGACCTGCGCGACCTCGAGGCCTCCGCGACGATGCGACCTCTCGCGGCCTGGCGGCTCTTCTCCTCGTCGCTGGTTTTTCCCGACGCCACGCGCCACGCCTGGGGCCACGCGGTCAGCGGGGACTACTTCGCTCTGTTCGGCTCGCGTCCCGCGCTCGGCCGGCTGATTCAGCATGACGACGATCGCGAGGGGGCGGAGCCCGTGCTGGTCCTTGGTTACCGCTTCTGGGAGCAGCGCCTCGGCGCCGACGCGAGCATTGTCGGGCGCAGCGTCCTGCTGGATGGCCGGCATCGCTACACCGTCATAGGCGTCGCCGCGCCACGTTTTCAGGGCCAGGGATTTGGCACCGCGATCTACCTGCCTCTTGGTTCCGCCTCCTGGCTGAGCGGCCTTTCCAATCGCGAGGCGACCTCGCTCACCGTGCTCGGACGCCTGTCCGCCGCAGCGACGGAATCGGCGGTCGGGGTCCGTCTTGCCTCACTGGCACGTTCCATGGACGAGGCACATCCGCGCGAGCAGCCAAGGCGCTTCGACCTCGTTCCGCCGAGCGAGGCCATGGCGTGGTCTTCGGATGAGCCGCTGGTGCGAGGGGCCGAAACCCTCGGCGTGGCCGTCCTGGTGCTCCTCCTCCTGGGCGCGGCCAACGTCGCGACGCTGATGCTCGCGCGCGCGACCACGCGGGAACGTGAATGGGCGGTGCGATCGGCGCTCGGAGCCAGCCGCGGCCGACTGGCCCGCGCCACCCTGATCGAGAGTCTGGCCATCGCCGGGCTGGGTCTGTGCATGGGCCTGCCCCTCGCCGTGCTGCTTGTGAAGATCGTGGAGGTCTACCTCGTCGGCACGACGGCGGTGGGGTTTGGGGACTGGTCATCAGCGAGTCACCTGCCCATCGACTGGTCCTTTGCGTTGGCCCTCGGCGCGACACTGGCTTTCGGCAGCGCCCTTTTGAGCTGGGGCCTCGCGGCGGCATCCCAGGGCCGCGCTGACCTCGTGGCGCCGCTCAAGGCCGAGGGCGAGTCGGGCGGGGCGTCGGGGTCGCTTCGACTTGGCGGCCGCCGTGCCCTCGTGATGTCGCAGACCGCTCTCTCTACCGCGCTGCTCGTGCTCGCCGTGCTGTCCGCCCGGTCCCTTGGCCACCTCGGTTCTCAGGAGTTGGGCTTCGCCACGGAGGACCGTCTGCTCGCGGTGATTCACGTGCCGAGGGAAGCCGCGCCCCAGGTCGGTCAGGCCCCGTCGCGATCCTCTCTTCTTGACGACATCCGCAGTCTGCCCGGCGTCCGCAACGCCGGCCTGGTCTCGCGCGGTCCACTCAGTCCCCTTCCGATGAAGGCCGAGGTCCAGAGCGGGCCGAACCGTTCGCGCGTGCAGGTGACCTTCAACAACGTGAGCGACGCCTACCTTGACGCTCTCGGTGTGCCGCTTCTGGATGGCCGCGACTTCCGCCCGGAGGATCGCGCCGAAGCACCGCGGGTTGCCATCGTTTCGCGCCAGCTCGCGCAGGCGCTCTGGCCGGACGCGAGCGCGTTGGGCCGGCGCCTTCGACTGATCTCGCCCGGCGTTGCTCAGGCCGCGGAGCTCGAGATCGTCGGCATCGCGGCGGACAGCCGGCAGGGCCCCCTCCGGGACGCGATCGCGCCGCACGTCTTCCTGCCGCGAGGGCTGTCGACCGAGTCCCGCCCGACCTTCGTCGTTCACGCCTCGGCTCCGATCGCCGAAAGTCTCGGGCGTCTTCTACGTGAACGTCACCCGGACGCCGCCCTCATCGACCTGCAGCCTCTCGACGAGCAGCGTCGACGCAGCGCCGCGGACGGACGTATGAATGCCGAGATCGCCGCGGGCATGGGCGGGCTCGGTCTGTCTCTCGCCGCTGTCGGCCTCTTCGGTCTCGTGAGCTTCTCCGTCTCCCGCCGGTTCCGCGAGTTCGGCATCCGCATGGCCGTTGGCGCCCGCGGGGCCGATCTCGTCCGCGACGTGATGGCGGATTCGTGGCGGCTGCTCGCGGCGGGGGTGGGCGTGGGTCTTGTGCTTGCTTATCCGATCGCACGTGTGGCCGAGAGCCGCCTCATCGGTGTGTCCGCCTCCGATCCGTTGAGCTACGCACTTGCCGCGGTGTTGCTGCTCGGCACCGGTCTTCTCGCGGCCTGGGCTCCCGCCCGGCGAGCGGCGGCCGCCGAGCCGCTTGCGGCACTTCGAAGAACTTAGGCGCCCCCCCCGGGCTCCGGCTCCTCGTTCGGTCCGGGCATCGGGCCCTCGGCCGGACGTTGCGGGCGTGCCCGCCTGATCACGGGCCGGCTGCCGCGCGCGACCTTGCACGCGTCCTGAAAGATGCTCCGCGCCTTCGCCTTCCGCCACTCGAACTCCATCCGGGCGCGTCCGTGACGGCCGAAGATAGTGATGACGTCCTTCTTCCGGATCACCCGGTTCAGGTAGACGATGAAGAGCGGTGCGCTCAGGAAGGCGACCACGCCGCCCACAATGAGGCCGGACGAGGACGGGTTCGAAACCCCGCCGGCCAGCGTCCCCATGATGATGAAGAACAAGACCGCGCAGATCGCCCCCACGACGAGCGCGAACGTCGTCCCGACTTCGCGGTGGTGAGTGACGAGGAAAATGTCTTCGAAGAAGATTCGGCGTCTTATCCCGCTCGTGCCTTCGAGTTCATCCACCTCGAAGGCTCCGGCCGCCTTATAGACACGGGCGGCCCCCCCGAGGTCTCGGACCTGACCCAGATACTCTCTTGCCATTTGATACCGCCTACTGAAGCACAAGCCAGACGAGGAAGAAGCCGAGCGCCGAACTCAGCGCCGAGAGAACGGCAATGAGCGGTATCGCGAATTTGCCCTCGTCGTCGCCATTCTTTCGGCGGTCCATCCAGGCGCGCACCGAGAGATAGAACCCGTAGGGTCCGAGGACCATCGAAAGCGGGTAGAGCAACCATGAAGCCCCGGTCACCATGCGGGCCTGGGCGTAGTGACTGGAGATCCGGTTCACGGCGCTCGGCAGGGCGCCCTCGGCCGCGAGACGCTCGAAGCATTTCGTGCAAAGAACCTTGCCGTCCGAGTCCACCCGGCACAGGCCGCACATCAGGAGTCCGCAGCGTTCGCACGTAACCTCGGCGGCGTTTCCCGAATGGGCAGCGCACGGCGAGGCGCCCTCTCCGGTGAAGACATTCGCGAGCTTCGCCGGGGGATCGGCAAGGGGGAAAAGCGCCGCCTCGTAGCTCGTCTTGCAACCCGGGCAGATGCGCCTTCCCGACGGTCCGGGAGTGAGGGTTTCGGACGGCGACAGACAAGAGGGGCAGATCGTGCCCGAGGTGGGGCTTGGCGTCATGGCTCAGGTGGCCGCGGTTGAGCTAGAGCTTGATCACGCGGGTCTTCGCGAGCATGTCGTGCACGCAGGTTTTTTCCTTCGTGAAGAGCGCCGGCAGGTAACCGATGCCCATGCAGAGGTTGATCAGGGTTTTTCCCACGGCGCGCCCCCAGGCCTGGCCTGGCGTGATGTCCGACCCGTCGGGGTTCACCACCTTGAGACCCAGCCATTTCTTGCCGGGGGTCTGGCCGGAGGCGCTCAGGAAGAAGCCTTCGTAGACGATGGGTACCCCATAGACGAGCAGATTGATGAACCCGAACGCCGGCGACTCGGGGGCGACTATCCCGGTCGCGGCCAACCCGAAGATGAAGAGGAACATCGGGATCATCATGACGAGGCCGTCGAGCCAAACCGCGCCGAATCTTCGGCCCACCGTGCCAAGCTGCAGTTCGCCTTCGGGAGTCCCGGACTGGACCGCGCGGATGCGCTCGTTCTTGCAGGGGCCGCACAGCCGCTTGCCCTGAAAGACGATCAGGCAGTTGGGGCAGAACGGTCGCGAACACCTCTCACAAGGCCGCAGGTTATCGACGACGGCCGGGTGGTTCGTACAAGACATGACATTTCCCCTTTGGTGTAAGACGCCCCGCACGTTCTCCTAGAACAAGTTGCCCCGGACTGTAACAGAGGCGAGTCCCGTCTTAGCGCTGTGCTTTCCTCTTCGCGGCGGAACGGTCGTCGAGCGCCGTGGCCACGATCCGGATGAAGTTCTCGGAGGACAACCCTTCCACCTCGGGCAGTTGAAGACGTCTCCGATAGTGCCGCGCGGCCTCCTCGAAGAGATCGAAGCGGGCGGCCGCGGTCAGGTCTCGTTCGCGATCCATGATCGCGAATATGAACTCGCGTTCTTCGAGAGACAGCCGGGCGAGGGCACGCCGCCTGACCTCGGCGCGGGTGAGGGACGTCTCACTCCATGGCTTTACGTCAAAGGTCGGAGTCATGGCGCCCCGCCTCTCCTGTACGACCACGGTTCCGGCGATGAGGTCGCCGAGCCTTCGGCCCAGCCGGTCGCCGAGCGCCACGAGGCCCCCGAAGCCGTAGAAGACAGGAAGGAAGTCGATGGTCCGGGCCACGTTGCGGACGATGGACTGGGACAGCACGAGTTGGCGGGCCTGAGCATCCACCACGCGAAGTCCCATGATCCTTTTCCCGACGGTCTGGCCGGCGAGCCGGATTTCGGAGAACACCGCGTAGAACATTCCCGCGAAGAGACCCAGGAACGCCATCACGGCGTAGTCGACGCCCAGGGGAAGGACGAGACGGGTTAGCGCGCCGATCAGACCGAGCGCGCCCGTGACCAGCGCAGTGTCGAGGATCAAGGCCACGAATCGGGCTCCAAGTCCCGCCGGATTTACATCGACGAGCGAGCCGTCGGGTGTCTGGACGCGTTCCCTCATCGCTCTCCCCGTTCCCGGCGGGGCAGGAAGAGGTAGAGGATGAGAGAGAGGAACAGGGTCGCGGCGACCGAGATCTTGAAACCATAGGAGAAGGTGCTGCGGGAGAACTGCGAGAACGACCCCTCGACGAGGCCCGCGAGGAGCAGCTGCAGAACCACCGCGGTCAGAATCCTCGATACGTCCGGCACAGCGTCGCGCAGGGAGGCGGCGAGGGTGCGGTTGTGGGGCAGGTACAAGGCGCGCGCCAGAACGAAGCCGGCGGCCCCTCCGAAGACGATGGCCGGAAGTTCGAGCGCTCCGTGCGGGCCAACCCAGGCCACGAAGAAGGTGCTGACCCCGTTCAGAGCGTACGAAGCTGCCACCGCGCCCAGGAGGACGCCGTTCACGAAGAGGATGGCGATGCCGCCAACACCGGTGACGGCGGCCAGGCCGAAGGCGAGGAAGGAGACGCGGATGTTATGGGCGTAGAGCGATGCGCCGAAGGTGAGCGCGTCGTCGAGAGTCTCGATCCGCTCTTCTCCGGATTCGATCTTCTGGACCCGCTCCTGCGGGCTTTCGGTGTAGAAGGTGGGCGGCACGAGCCGGGCCGCGTTCGCCGGGTCCACCATCACCGCACCGGCGCCCACGAGGGCTCCAGACAGCATGGCCGTGGCGGCGATCGCGATGGCGCGCCATCGCCGCCGGAAGGCGCCCGGAAGGTCGTGAGCGAAGAAGCGCCCGACGTTTTCGCGAAGGCGGACATCCCCGGGCGGGTAGAGGATCCGATGCCCGCGGCTGACCAGATCGTTCAAAGGATCGAGGATCTCCTGGCGGCTGGTGAGAGCCCGAGCCTGGGCCAGGTCGCTTCCGGCCTGGCGATAAAGGCGCAGCGTCTCTTCAAGTTTGGCGCGGCCGAAGGCCCGAGACTTCAAGTCCTCGGCCTCGTCGAGCAGGGCGGCAAGGCGGTTCCAGCGTGAGCGGGCGCGTTCGACGAAGAGATCAGCCTGCATGATGCCTACAGCGACTGCCTTCGTTTGACTTCGAGGTATGCATTGATCGCCGCGAACCCGGCATCCGACGGCGTTGTTTCCACGACCATGGCGCCGCGGGCCCGCGCCTCCTGGAGGATCTCTCGCCTCCGGTTCACAAGGTCGCGCGCGGCCAGGGCCTTGTAAAGGGCTTCGCGCGACTCGGGCACGCTCGATGCCGCGGCTTCGAGGGAAAGGTCTTGCAGCACGATGAGGAGAGGAAGGTGCTGCGGCGACAAGAGCCTGAGGCCGCGCAGGAGGGATTCACTGTCGGCGTCGGGGAGAGAAGTGAGTATGACGATGAGCGACCGGTGGCGCATGCGCGCGCGAAGGTGGGCGGCGAGGGCGAGGTAGTCCGAGGCCTCATTGGTCTCCGATGCGCCGACCGCGAACTGAAGCATCCGACGGAGTTGTGGATTCCCCCGGCCGGACGAAGCTTCAATCCGGGCCTGCGCGGCGAAACTCACCGCGGAGGTGTTGTCCTCCATCCGGTGACAGGCGTAGGCGAGCAGCAAGGCGGCGTGCACCGCGTGGTCGAGCCGCGACAAGGAGCCCACGCGCGTGCTCATCCGCAGTCCCCGGTCGACGCAGATCACGATCTCCTGCGAGCGGTCGAGCCGATATTCGCGCACGGTCAGCCGCGACCGGCGCGCCGAGACCTTCCACGCGATGTCACGCATGTCGTCGCCCGGCACGTAGTCGCGCAGCCGGTCGAAGTCGCGTCCCTTGCCCAGGCGGGCCGCGGCGCGCGCGCCGAAGCCGCGCAGCACGAAGCGCTCGAGGTCGCCCGAAACCCGGCGGATGTCCTTGAGGTTCGGAGCGACGCGGACCTGCGAAGCGGACGCTTGAACCTCCACCGTCCTTTCCATGAAACCGAGTTCGGTGATCGCGGCCACGGGATTTTGGAGCGAAGCGCGTCCGCGCATTCTCGGCACGACCGGCCACTCCACCTGGGTGACGCCTCCGGGTGAAAGGCGCAGCTGGCTTTCTCTCGCCGGTTCCGCGAAGAGCGAGGGGAGGGTCTGTCGGAGCCTTGCCGTCACCGGGCGGGACGAGCTGCTCTTGAGGCGCAGCGCGATCGAGGCCTTCGACCCCAGCGAGAAGACCAGTGACGGCGCGCGAAGGGCGGTGACGTCCACGCGGCGCAGGCGCAACGCCTCAACCCCACAAAGCAGGATCGTGGCCCCAAGGGTCGTGAGAGCCGCGACGCCGAACCAGGCAGACGCCGGGTAGCCGAGGGTGAGAAGGCAGACGAGGGCGAGCCCGCGGATGCCGTTCTCGCCTGGAATCATCAGCGGGGCACCTCGACGCTGGCGAAGAGCCGACGCAGGACGTCGGCCACCGCGAGGCCTTCCATCTCCGCTTCCGCGGTGAGGGTCAGGCGATGGCCGAGCACCGGAAGCCCGAGCGCCTTGACGTCGTCGGGTGTCACGAAGTCGCGCTCGGAGAGTGCGGCCAGAGTGCGGCTCGTCTCTAGCAGGGCGATCGACGCGCGCGGCCCGGCGCCGATATGGATGGCATCGTCCTTGCGCGTGGCCGCCACCAGGGCCTGGATGTAATCGCGGATCTCCTTCCTCACCGTGACCAGGCGTCTCACCGTATCGCGCGAGGCCGCGCACAAGGCGGGATTGAGAACACTCACCACTTCGGCCTCATGCAGGCGTCGTCCGCTCGCGTAGTCGGTGAGAATCCCACCCTCAGCCTCGGCGGTGGGATAGGCGAGGGTGATCTTCATGAGGAAACGGTCTCTTTGCGCTTCGGGAAGCGGGTAGGTTCCCTCGAACTCGATCGGGTTTTGGGTGGCGAGGACCGTGAAGATGGGCGAGAGCTCCCGACGTTCGCCGTCGATCGTGGAAGCGCCTTCCTGCATACATTCGAGCAGGGCGGCCTGAGTGCGCGGAGGCGTGCGGTAGATCACGTCGGCCAGCAGAATGTCCGTGAACACGGGACCCGGGCGGAAATCGAACTCCTGGGTCTTCACGTTGAAGACATTTGTGCCCAGGATGTCGGAGGGCATGA
>CAYNHK010000170.1:0-11111 GCA_964396875.1 uncultured Acidobacteriota bacterium
ACTTTGCGGCCCCCCAACTCAACTGATTACGAGGAGGAGGGCTCCCATTTCCACGGCCTGGCCCTCTTTCACCTTGATCTCCTGAACCGTGCCGGCCTTGCTGGCCTTGAGTTCGTTTTCCATCTTCATGGCCTCCATTACGAGGACGCCTCGCCCGGCTTCGACCGCTTCGCCCTCCTTGACCAACACCTTCACGATCTTTCCGGGCATGGGCGCGGTGAGTTTGAGCGGTCCTTTGTGAGCCACCTTCCCCAGAGCCTCCCCCTTGACCGCGTCCTTGAGCTCCACGTCGAAGCGATCGCCGCGAAGGAGGACGGCGAAGCCCTCAGGGGTCTTCTCGACCGCCGCGTCGTGTGAGACGCCATCGATCAGGACTGAGGCCTCGTTCTCGCCGGTCCGGATCCAATCGAGCTCGAGCGCCTTCTCGCCGATGATCACGCGGTACCGTCCCTGGCTTTCGCGGACCTCGATGCGGGCGGTTTTTCCCGCGGTGGCGGCGTCAAAGAGCACGGCGGTTTCCCTCGATCAAAGCCTATTCACCGCTTCGCGGTTGCCAAGACGCCACCACATGGAGGAGGCGCCCCTGGCTTCCCCGGGAGCCGCCTTCGACCGACGCCGGGCGCGGTACGTCGCCACCGCGGCTATGGCCATGGCTATCTCGGTGGCCCGAGCCCGTTCGTCGTTCTCGCTCTGGAGGCGGCCGACGAAACTCGTATCGAAATCACCGTCGATGAAGTTTGGATGGCGCAGGGCGCGATCGAAGAAAGGCAGCGTCGTCTTGATTCCCGTGATCTTGTACTCCGACACGGCGCGGAGCATCCGGGCGATCGCGGCCTGTCGGTTCTCGGCGTGCACCACCAGCTTCGAAATCAGCGGGTCGTAGAACATCGGAACTTCAAAGCCCTCGTAGACGCCCGAGTCATCGCGGACACCCGGGCCTCCGGGCACGCGCAGCGATTCGATCCTTCCCGGGTTCGGTATGAAGTTGGCCTCGGGGTCCTCGGCGCAGACCCGGCACTCGATGGCGTGGCCTCGCTGGGCGAGGTCGTTCTGGGTGAAGGGCAGGGCCTCGCCCTCCGCGATGCGGATCTGCATCTTCACGAGGTCGACGCCGGTCACCATCTCGGTGATCGGATGTTCGACCTGCAGCCTCGTATTCATCTCGAGGAAGTAGGGTTCCCGATTTTCGTCGACCAGGAACTCGAGCGTGCCCGCGTTCACATAGCCGACCTTCTTCACGAGAGCGACGGCCAGCGCGCCCATTTTCGCGCGCAGCTCGGGGGTCACGAAGGGAGAGGGACTCTCTTCGATGATCTTCTGGTGACGCCGCTGGATCGAGCATTCGCGCTCGAAGAGGTGGACGGCATTGCCGTGGGTGTCGGCCAGAACCTGGATCTCGATGTGTCGGGGCTTGAGGATGGCCCGCTCGATGTAGAGGCTGTCGTCATTGAAAGCACTCTTCGCCTCGCTCCGCGCGCGGAGAACCGCAGCTTCAAGATCCTCGGGCCGGTGGATAAGACGCAGGCCCTTGCCACCGCCGCCTGCGGCCGCCTTCAGCATCAGAGGAAAGCCGATGCGTTTCGCCTCGGCCAGGATGGCTTCATTGTCGACGAGAGGATGAAGGGCGCCCGGAACCACGGGAACACCCGCGTCCACGGCCACGCGGCGGGCCGCGGTTTTCTCACCCATCGCGGTGATCGCCTCGGCCGGCGGACCAATGAAGACGACGCCCGCGTCCTTGCAGGCCGCCGCGAAGGCCGCGTTTTCGGACAGGAAACCGTAGCCGGGATGGATAGCGTCAGCACCAGAACGTTTCGCGACCTCGAGGATCGTCTCCATCTTGAGGTACGACTCGCGCGAGGGCGAGGGGCCGATGAAGTGCGCCTCATCCGCGTAGCGGACGTGAAGGGCCGCGCGATCTGCTTCGGAGTAGACCGCGACCGTGCCGATGCCGAGTTCGCGGCACGAACGCATCACCCGGACCGCGATTTCGCCGCGGTTGGCGATCAGGATCTTCTTGAATTTTCGAGGACTCGGCACGAGGAGGTGATTCTAAGTTGTTCGATGGCGGCGGACGGCCGCGTTTGCCACAACCGACGTCGATGTGACATTCTCCGCGTCGCCCGATGGAGGAGCGGTCCCCATCAGTAGTCCTTCACGACGACGCTGCGGTCGGTTGAGAGGAGGACGAAAGGGGAGGACCGCCGAAGGGATCACGGTTTGTAGCGCCTGGATCCTTGGACGCAGGGGAGAAGACCCCGCGGCTGCTGCGGTCTCACGCAAAGGAGACCGTGGAGTGCCTGAGGAACAATGTCGCCGCATTGTGATGCGGCGAGAGGAGTGGACTTTCAAGGGTCCACCGTTGTTTCGACGATGGACTCCTGAAAGCGGAGTTCAACGGAGAGAGAAACAACCGCGATGAGTCGCATTCCTGTCACCATTCTTGGCGCCACCGGCGTCGTCGGCCAGCGTTTCGTGCGCCGGCTCAAAGACCACCCTCTTTTCGAGATTCGGCATCTCGCGGCCTCCGACAAGAGCACCGGCAAGCCCTACGAGGAGGCCTGCGCCTGGCGTCTCGACGGCGAACCTTTCGGCGGGATGCCGAAGCAGACTCTGCGAGCCGCGCATCCATCAGACGCCCTCTCGCCCGTGGTCTTCAGCGCGCTCGATTCGGGCCCGGCGTCTGAAATCGAGCCTCTGTTCGCGGCCGCGGGTTCGTTCGTCTTCTCGAACGCGTCGGCTTTCCGGATGGCTGCAGACGTTCCCCTGCTGGTGCCCGAAGCCAACGCCGATCACATCGCTCTGATCGCCACCCAGCAGAAGGCGCGGGGCTACAAGGGCGCGATCGTGTGCAATCCAAACTGCACCGCGACCGTCCTGGTCATGGGCCTCGCCCCTCTGCAGCAGGCCTTCGGGATCGAGCGGGTATTCATGACCTCGATGCAGTCGATCAGTGGTGCTGGGTACCCCGGGGTCCCAAGTCTCGACATCCTCGGCAACGTAATTCCCTTCATCAAGAACGAGGAGGAAAAGGTCGAGGAGGAGACGCCCAAGATGCTGGGCCGATTCGTGAATGGGGGGCTCGAGGCCGCGACGTTCGACATCTCCGCGATGTGTTATCGCGTGCCTGTCCTCGAAGGCCACACCGAGGCGGTGAGTGTGGCGCTTCGCGGGAATCCCTCGCCTCGAGACGTCACCGAGGTCTTTCGGACGTGGCGCGGAGATCCGCGGGTTTCGCCTCTGCATTCGGCCCCCGAGGTCCCGATCCGTGTGCACGAGGCGGAAGGTCGTCCCCAGGTTCGGCTCGATGTCGAGAAGGACGGCGGCATGAGCGTCCATGTCGGACGGGTGAGGCCATGCCCTCTGCTCGGCATCAAGTTCGCGCTGCTCGGCCACAATACGGAGCGAGGCGCTGCGGGGGCCTCGGTTCTGAATGCCGAGCTGGCGCACGCCCTGGGGTATCTCCGATGAGTCTCGTCCTGAAGTTCGGAGGCAGCTCTGTCGCGGACGCCGCGTGCGTGCGTCGTGTGGCGGAGATCGTGAAGGGGGCGGCGTCCCGGTCTCCGGTGGTGGTTCTCTCCGCGATGGGCAAGACCACGGACGCCCTTTTCGGGGCCGCGCAGGCGGCGGAGCGCGGCGAAACCGAAGTGGCCATGAAGGCCCTGAGGGAGATCGTGGCGGGACACAAGAAGGCCTGCGGCGAACTCTGGCAGGGAGAACCGCCCGTGGACCTCCAGCAGTTCATCGAGGCTCTCTCGACCCAGATCGACATGCTCCTGCGTGGCGTGGCTTTGCTCCGAGAACTCTCGGCGCGCAGCCGCGACGCCATCGTCTCGTTCGGAGAGCTCCTCAGTTCACAGATCGTGGCCGCCTACCTCCACTCCGTGGGCGTTCCAGCGGCCTGGCTCGACGTCCGGCGCGTGATGCGGACCGACGCGAACTTCGGCGGCGCGGAACCCCAGACCGGCGAGATCGCGAGACTCGCTCGGACCGAACTCTTGCCGCTCATGGGCCCGGGGCGAATCGTGGTGACTCAGGGCTATATCGGTTCGACGAAGGACGGGATCACAACCACACTCGGCCGCGGAGGCAGCGACTATTCCGCCTCACTTCTCGGCGCCGCGATCGGGGCTCAGGAGGTCCAGATCTGGACCGACGTCGAGGGCATCCTGACCGCCGATCCGAGGATGGTGCCCGAGGCCGTGCCTGTTCTCGAACTGAGTTTCCGCGAGGGCGCTGAGCTTGCCGCCTTCGGCGCGAAGGTTCTCCACCCTGCGACCATCCAGCCCGCGGTGGACGCGGATATTCCCGTGACCGTGCGTCACACCATGCGACCCGAGGGCAAGTTCTCGACGATCACCGCCAAGGGAGGCGCCGGTTCGAAGCGGCCTGCGACCGCGATCGCGAGCCGGAGCCCGATCCAGGTCATCACGATCGAAAGCACGCGCATGCTCGCGCAGAGCGGGTTCCTCGCGAGGATCTTCGACGTATTCGGCCGGCTGGAGGTTTCGGTGGACGTAGTCGCCACCGCCGAAGTCAGCGTCTCGCTTACCGTGGAGGCGAACGCTCCGATCGAGGCGATCAAGAAGGAACTCGGGGCCTTCGCGCACGTGAGTGTGGCCACCGATCGCGCCCTGGTCGCCCTGGTCGGCGAGAGACTCAAGCACACGCCCGGTCTCGCGGCGCGGGTTTTTGGCGCCATCGCCTCGGTCAACGTCGAGATGATCTCGATGGGCAGCAACGAGATCAACCTGAGCCTGGTGGTCGAGCGAAAGGACGAAGCCGCGGCGGTGCGTCTCCTCCACAAGGCGCTCTTCGGAAACGGAGCCTCGAAATGAAGATCGGAATGTTCGGGCGGGGCCGCCTTGCCACCGCGATCGCGACTTTGGGCGGCGAGAAAATCACCTGGCAGGTCGGCCGGAACCAGGAGCCTCCGGGCCGTGTCGACGTGGCCATCGATGCCTCCATCGGGGATGCGGCCGAGGCGCACGTGAAGTGGGCGATCGAGACGTCAACCGATCTCGTCATCGGCACCACCGGCTGGTCGATCCCGGATCTCAAGGAGCGCGTGGGAGATCGCATCGGTGTCGTGGTGGCGCCCAACTTCTCTCTCTCCATCGCGCTCTACGCGCGTCTATCTCTTGTGATGGCCCGATTTGCAGCGCTCGACCCGGGGCGTGACCCCTACATCGTCGAGCACCACCACGCCCGCAAGAAGGACGCGCCTTCGGGGACCGCGAAGCTGCTTGCGAAGGTCGTGATGAAGGGCTGCCCGCGCAAGACCGAGTGGATGCTTCAAGGTCCAGGCGACCTCAAGGAGCATCAGCTCAGCGTCTCGTCGATCCGGGCCGGTCACACCTACTCCAGCCACATCGTTGGCATTGACGCTCCCGCCGAGACGCTCGAGCTTCATCACGCATCCCGCTCCCCCATGGCCTACGCCGATGGCGCGTTGCGCGTATCCGAATGGATTCACGGCCGCAAAGGCGTATTCACCATGGACCAGTTCTCCGAAGAAACACTCGATCCACTTTTCAAAGAGGTCAGACCGTGACCAGCCACAAACTCGCCGACTTTTCCGGACTCTCTGTCGCTCTCGCGACGCCCTTCACCGCTGGGGGCGAGGTCGACTTCAAGGCGTTTCGGGCGCTCGTGAAGCACGTGGCCGAAGGGGGCGCCGACGTTCTGGTGGTGCTCGGCTCGACCGGCGAAGCCGCCACCATCACGGAGAACGAACGGGATCCCCTGATCACCGCGACCCTCGAGGAGGCGCGCGGGAAGAAGGTCGTGGCCGGCACCGGTCACAACGCCACCCGACAGACCGTGGCCTGGACAAAACGCGCTCAGGAACTGGGTGCGCACGGCGCCTTGATCGTGACGCCCTTCTACAACAAGCCCACACCGCAAGGCCTCGTCGCGCATTTTCGGGCCGCCGCCGATGCCGCCCCGGGCTTTCCTTTCATCGTCTACAACGTTCCGGGCCGGACGGGTCTGAATCTCACACCCGCGGCGTTGCAGTTGCTCTGGCAGAACGATCAGGTCGTCGCGGTGAAGGAATCAAGCGGCAACGTGGCCCAGATCAGCGAGGTCGCGCGCACACTGCCTGCGGGGAAGACGCTGCTTTCGGGCGACGACAATCTCGCACTCGCCTCGATCGCGGTCGGAGCTGAAGGACTGGTCTCGGTTCTCGGCAACATGATTCCGAAGGAAACGAAACAGCTCGTCGAGGCGGCGCGAGCCGGACGGCGGGACGAGGCCGTGAAGCTCAACAATCGCCTGTTGCCTTTGATTGACGCTCTCTTCGTCGAGAGCAATCCCATTCCGCTCAAGGCCGGACTGCAGATGATGGGTCTGGGCGGAGATTTCGTTCGACTGCCTCTCGTTCCCGCCGCCGACGCGACCCGCGCCCGTTTGAAGGAAGCACTGGCTCACGCGGGAATCAAGGTCTAGCGAACGCATGAACCTCGACGCTCTACGCGCCTTCTACGACCGGACCCCCGCCGAGGCCGCCGCGGAGCCGATTTGGGCCGAGGCCCACGAAGCGTTGTTGCGCGGTCTCGAGTCTGGCGAGATTCGTTCCGCCGAGCCCGATGGCGCGGGCGACTGGAAAGTGAACGCCTGGGTCAAGCAGGGGATTCTGGCCGGCTTTCGTGCAACAAAGATGGTCGAGTGGCCCGGACCTGGGTTTCCCTTCATTGACAAGACCGCGTTCCCGCCCCGCGTTCTTTCGCTGGAAGCCTCCGTCCGGATGGTGCCCGGCGGCTCGAGTGTGCGCCGGGGATCATTCCTCGCCTCGGGCGTCACCCTGATGCCGCCAGCTTTCATCAACATGGGCGCTTACGTCGACGAGGGCACGATGGTCGACTCGCATGCGCTTGTGGGCTCATGCGCGCAGATCGGCAAGAGGGTGCATCTCTCCGCGGCCGCGCAGATCGGCGGCGTGCTCGAACCCGCGGGGGCCTTGCCGGTCATCATCGAGGACGACGCTTTCGTCGGTGGTCTCGTCGGCGTTTTCGAAGGCGTGCGTGTGCGCCGGCGCGCAGTCCTCGCGAGCGGTGTGGTGCTCACCGCGTCAACCGTGATTCACGATCTCGTTCGCGAACGCGAATGGGTGCGCGAGGTTCCCGAGGATGCGGTAGTTGTCCCCGGCTCACGCCCCGCTAAGGGCGGCTTTGCCGAGGCGCGCGGTCTGCATCTTGCGACCGCGGTGATCGTGAAGTATCGCGACAGCAAAACCGACGCCGCGACGGCACTCGAGTCCGCCTTGCGCTGACCCCTCGCCGGTAACTGCTCTACTCGGAGCGGAGCGCCTCGATGGGGTCGGTCGAAGCGGCTCGCAGCGCGGGACGGCTGGCCGCGACAATGGAGATGACGATGAAGCCTCCGATCATGGCGGCAAGGGTGATCGGATCGAAAGGGCCAACGCCGAAGAGGTAGGCGGAGATCGCACGGCTGGCCGCAGCGGCTACCAGGACACCGAGGGCCAGGCCCGCGGCGGTGATCCGAAGACCGTGGGCGACGACACCGGTCGCGAGGTCGCGGGCCCGGGCTCCGATCGCAAGGCGGATGCCGAACTCACGACGACGGCTTTCCGCGGCGCAGGCGGTGAGGCCGTACAACCCGACCATGGCCAGAAACCCACCCAGGGCGCCGAATCCCGACAGGAGTGTCGCGAGAAGCCGTTCCTGGGCAAACGCCGCCGATCTCTCCAACTCCGGCGAGCCCACGGACAAAATCGCGAGCTGGGAATCGAGGGAGGCAACCGTCTTTGTGATCGCGCCGGCTATCCCCGCGTCCCCACGACTTGTCCGGACGATGAGGTGAAGCCGCGATGGCTGCCAGGGAAATGCGCTCCATTGCTGGGCGAGGGGAAGGAACAGGAGAGGCACATCGCCCTTCTCTCGCAACGCGCCACCCCGCGCCCGCACCACTCCCACGATCTCGATGCTGGTCTCGCGCGGAGAGAAGCCCTCGATGTGGGCGCCGATCGGGTCCTTCCCGGGAAACAGGCGGGCGGCCGCCGCTTCATTCAGGATTCCAACCGGCAGCTGTCCCGCGCGGTCGGCCGGGTTGAACTCGCGGCCCCGAAGAAGGCTCAGACCGAGAGTCGACATAAAGCCTGGGCTCACCATGGCGTGCTGCACAACGGTGCGGGACCCGAGTGCCGTCACGGACGTGGAGGGAGACGGCTGCAGGAGCAGTGTGGTTCCGAGAGCCGCGCTCTGGGCGCCGGGAATACGCGTGAGCGCCTCTTGAAGGGGGCCGAGGAGGGCTTCACTCTCCGCGTTGCTGTAACCGGCCCGCGGCAGGTTCAAGGTGGCTTTGACGAGGCCGTTCGGATCGAAACCGGCATCCACCGCGGCGGCATTCCAGAGACTGCGAAGAAGCAGACCGGTGCCCAGGAGCAGAACCGAGGAGAGGGCTACCTGGGCCACCACCAGCGCGCTTCGAGCGGGCAGGCGCGCGGCGGAGATGGACACGGCCTCGTTCTTCAAACACGATACGAGCGGCGTCCGGGCGGCCCGAAGTGCGGGCAGAACACTGAACAGAAGGCCCGCGCTCAGAGCCACGACGGCGCTCACTACGAGGGCGCGCGGGTCAAGGACACTCGTCGAGGCGGCGAGCGGCAGCGGCGTGCCCGCAGGGACGAGGGAGAAAAGCACGGGCAGGCAGAACCATGCGATCGCCAGGCCCAGAATCATCGCGAGCGCCGAAACCACGAATCCTTCCATCAGAAGTGCGCGGATCACTCGGCCGTGGGAAGCGCCGAGCGACATGCGGATGGCAATCGCCTTCTGCCTCCTCTCCGTGCGGGCGAGGAGGACGGCCGCGGCGTCCGTGCACGCAATCAGGAGAACCAGAGCGGTGACGCCGAGCAGAAGCCAGGACAGATTCACACCACGCGGGCTCAAGGCATCCGAGGCGGGAATCACGGCCGCCCACTGCCGACGCCAGTCCGGATCGTTGGCTTCAATTCCGTCGCGGGCAGGCTCGCCCGAACCAAGCCGGGCGGACGCCGTGTCCACTTCGGCGCGCGCCTGATCCAGGGTCACTCCCGTCTTCATTCGACCCATAACCTGAAAGAAGGGATTCGACCGGTACCCGATCTGAGAGCGGAGCATGGGCTCGGCGATGCCCGCGCTCGCGAGAGGAATAAAGACATCGGGCACGGCGCCAAGGCCGATGCCCGCGAAGCCGCGGGGGGTCACTCCCACTACGGTGAAGACGTGACGATTGATGTCGAGAGTTGAACCGATCGCGGACCGGGCCGATTCGAACCGTTCCTGCCAGAACGTGTGGCTGAGCATCGCCACCGCCGGCGCTTCGGGAACATCGTCCGCCGGGGCGATCACGCGGCCGGCCGCGGCTTCAACGCCCAGCGTGGCGAAGTAGTTTCCGGTGACGAGCGACGCGGTGGCCACTTCACTCGAGGCGTGGCCTGCGGCCACCTGGACGGTGACGCCATCGCGAAACGCCGAAAGCCCGGTGATCGAAGTCAACGCGTCGCGGTAATCGGAGAAATCCGGAAGGGACATGCCGCCGGCAAGAACGGTTTCGCCTCGGGATGACGTGCCGATCAACCGGACCAGATGGTCCGGATCCTTCACGGGCAGCGGCTTGAACAAGAGGGCGTCGACCGCGCTGAACACCGCGACATTCGCGCCAATGCCGAGAGCCAGCACGGTCACGATCAGGGCCGACGACCCTGACGAGGAGCGAATGGCTCGAAGCGCGTCCGACAGATCCTGTCGAAGGCCGGGCATGATCTTGAAGCTTGCCACGGATCAGCGCCGTTTGAAGGCGAGGACTTCGTGGCTCAAGGTGACGCTCATGGCAGTGAGCGTGGCGACGGCGGCTCGCTCACTCTGACGAAAACCGCGGTAAGTGGCGGTGAGGAGATCTCGAAGGGCGGCGGATTCGAAGAGCCTCTGATCGCGAATGGTCGTGCGGTCAACGAGGGTGAAGGACTTCCCGAGCTCATCCTCGATCCTTGGTGCGCGCGACTTCTCCACCGTCCCGCCCTGAATCCTCTCCCGTAGTTCGATGAGGTCATCGGGGGCCGGGACAGCTACCAGAATCAGTCCGCCGGGTTTCAGGACACGTTCGAACTCGCTGGCGTTCACACGGGCATCGATCGACGTCACAAAGTCGAAGGACGCATCAGCATAGGGAAGGCAGCGATCCGCGTTGGCGACAATGAAGGACACGTCGGGAGAGGACTTCGCGGCGAGTTCAATCGACGGCGCTGAAATGTCCACACCATGGCGTTCGAGGCCAGAAACCGCGCCGATTGAGCGAAGGAACGCGCCTTCGCCGCAGCCCACATCGAGAAGCGCCGAGTCTTGCCGCGGCCTGCTGTCGATCACGTGTCCGAAGGCCCCGAACACCGCGTCCGCATGACCGAGGCTGGCGAGGCGGCGTCGAGCCTCGGCCGCTTCCCGCGAGTCGCCCGGATGTTTCGATCGCCGGTCCTGCGGCTGCAGGAGGTTCAAGAAACCCGAGCGATGCAGATCGAAGGAGTGATTGCGCGAGCACGCCCATCGGGCGGCATCGCGTCGCAGCGGTTCTCCGCAGCCTCGGACCGTGCAGCGAAGGACAACGGGCATCAGTTGGCTTCCCCGGAGGCCTGCGGCCCCCCAGCTCTACAACGGAATATTTCCGTGCTTCTTGGGGGGATTCTTATCGCGCTTGTTCTTCGTCATCTCGAGACCCGCGATGATCCGCCGGCGGGTCTGACGGGGCTCGATGACGTCGTCGATGAAGCCCCGATCGGCGGCGACATAGGGGTTCGCGAACTTGTCCTTGAACTCCTGGACCTTGGCTAGACGCATCATGACCGCGTCTTCGGCGGCCGCGAGTTCGCGACGATAAAGCACGTTCACCGCGCCCTCGGGCCCCATCACCGCTATCTCGGCCATGGGATACGCGAGATTGAGGTCGGTGCGGATGTGCTTCGACGACATGACGCAGTAGGCGCCGCCGTACGCCTTGCGCGTGATCACCGTGATCTTCGGGACCGTGGCTTCGGCGAAGGCGTAAAGGAGTTTCGCGCCGTGGCGGATGATGCAGCCGTACTCCTGGGACGTGCCGGGGAGGAATCCTGGCACATC
>CAYNHK010000171.1:0-11087 GCA_964396875.1 uncultured Acidobacteriota bacterium
GGGGCCATTCGTCGCCATCAACTGCGCGGCGATTCCGGAGTCGCTGCTCGAAAATGAACTCTTCGGTCACGAGAAGGGCGCTTTCACCGGGGCCAACGCGAGAAAACTGGGCCGGGTTGAAATGGCCCAGGGCGGCACCCTTTTCCTCGACGAGATCGGGGAGCTGCCTCTCTCGTTACAACCGAAGATCCTCCGGCTGGTTCAGGAGAAGCAGTTCGACCGGGTCGGCGGCACGGAAACGCGAACCGTCGACCTGCGGCTCGTGACCGCAACCAACCGCGACCTCAAGGCGATGGTGGCGGCGCGGGAGTTCCGCGAGGATCTCTTCTTCCGGCTCTCCGTCATCGAGATTTCGATCCCCCCCCTGCGGGCGCGGCGCGACGACATCCTGCCGCTGGCCGAGTCCTTCCTCGAGAAGTTCTCGCGTGACGCCGGTCGCCGCCGTCCGCTCACTCTCTCTCCGGAATCCATCCGCGCGCTCAGCGAACACGCCTGGCCCGGCAACGTCCGCGAACTTCAAAACGGGATCGAGCGGGCCGTGATCCTCTGCTCGGGCGACGTGGTGGAACCTGAACACCTGCGGATCGATGCTCAGGCCTCGCCGCGACCGTCGATGGGTGACGTCATCGACCTGTCCGGCTCGATCAGCGAAGTGCGCGAGCGCGCCGCGGACGCGGCCGAGGCGGAGATGGTGGCGCGTGCGCTCGCCGCCGCCGACGGCTCGGTGGAGGATGCGGCGGCCGCGCTCGGCCTCACCACCAACGCCTTCAGGAAGCGACTGAAGCGGCGCGAGGCCGAAGAGGGCGCTTAGCTAGTCCCTTCGACACCCGGACGGAGCGCCGTCTGGTGGACAGGAGCCCTTCCTGCCGCGCGGGCTCCTAGTCCTTCGCCTCCGGCGGCTTCATCTTCTTGTAGCGATCCTCGGACGGAAGGATGCGCTTGCGCAGTCGGATCGAGGAAGGTGTGACTTCGACCAGTTCGTCGGTGGAGATGAACTCGAGCGCCTGCTCGAGGGTCAGCTGCCGGTGCGGGGTGAGGCGCAAGGCGTCATCCGCGCTCGAGGCGCGCATGTTCGTCAGCTTCTTGGCCTTCGTGACGTTCACGTCCATGTCGCCGGCGCGGGCGTTTTCGCCCACCACCATGCCTTCGTAGACCTTCTCGCCGGCGCCCACGAACAACTCGCCGCGCTCCTCGAGATGGAACAGCGCGAAGGTGGTGGTGTCGCCGATGCGGTCGGCCACGAGCGACCCCTTGGTCCGCCTCGAGATGTCGCCGACCCAGGGCCGATACGAATCGAAGAGACGGTTCATCACCGCGGTGCCGCGGGTGTCGGTGAGCACTTCGGTGCGGATGCCGATGAGGCCGCGGGTGGGGACCATGAAGTCGAGCAGGACCCGGCCCGAACCGTGGTTCACCATCTTCACCATCTCACCACGCCGCAGCGCCATCTTCTCCATCATGACGCCGGTGAAGGTTTCGGGGATGTCGATGGACACGAGTTCGAAGGGCTCGTGGCGGACACCGTTTTCGACCTTCGTGATGACGTCGGGGTTCGACACCGCGAGTTCGAAGCCCTCGCGCCGCATGTTCTCGATGAGGATGGCGATCTGCAGTTCGCCGCGGCCGATGACCTTGAACGAGTCGGCGCTCTCCGTGGGCTCCATCTTGAGAGCTACGTTCGTCAGCAGCTCCTTGTCGAGCCGGTCCTTGATGTGGCGCGACGTCACGTATTTGCCGTCGCGGCCGGCCATGGGCGAGGTGTTGATCGAAAACACCATCGAGAGGGTGGGCTCGTCGATGTGCAGCGGCGGGAGGGGCTGGGGATCGGTGGCGCTCGTGACCGTCTCCCCGATGTTCACCTCGGAGAAACCGGCGAGGGCCACGATGTCCCCGGCACTCGCTTCCTGGACTTCGAGTCGATGGATCTCCTCGAAGGTGAAGAGTTTGGTGATTTTCGCGGTCGTGGTCGTGCCGTCGCGGCGAACGAGGGCCACGTTCTCCCCGGTCTTCACGGTTCCCTCAAAGACGCGGCCGATGGCGAGGCGTCCGAGATAGTCGGAGTAGTCGAGGTTCGCGATCAGCATCTGGAGGACCTTTGTGGGGTCGCCTCCCGGCTCCGGCACGGTCTTGATGATGGCGTCGAAGAGGGGTCCGAGATCCTTCATCTCCTCGGTGGGGGTGAGTCCCGCGAGGCCCGCCCGCGCGTTCGCGTAGATGACGGGGAAGTCGAGCTGGGCTTCCGTCGCGTCGAGGTCGATGAACAGGTCGTAGACCGCGTTCAGGACTTCCTGGATGCGCGCGTCCTTGCGGTCGATCTTGTTGATGACCACGATCGGCGCCAGCTTCTTCTCGAGCGCCTTGCGCAGCACGTAGCGGGTCTGGGGGAGCGGGCCCTCCGAAGCGTCGACCAGGAGCAGGACGCCGTCGACCATGCTGAGCGCGCGTTCGACCTCGCCGCCGAAGTCGGCGTGGCCGGGGGTGTCGCAGATGTTGATCTTGGTGCCCTTGTAACGGACGGCCGCGTTCTTCGCAAGAATGGTGATTCCGCGTTCGCGTTCGAGGTCGTTTGAGTCCATGACCCGCTCGGCGATTTCCTGGTTTTCCCGGAAACCGCCGGCCTGGCGGAGGAGCGTGTCCACGAGAGTGGTCTTGCCATGATCGACGTGGGCGATGATGGCGATGTTGCGCAACTGAGTCATTTGGGGGGCCTTTTGGGCGTCGTCCTCTCTGATTTCCCCGCAGAATGGAGGGGGAAGCCCGCTAGTTTACCGAAAAGTCCGGTTCGACACCCGATCGAGGTCTTCCGGGGTGTTGACGCCGAGGATCGCCCCCTCGGAGACAGGGACCTCGACCACCCGGCCGGCATCCCTTCGGACGATGTCACGCAGTGTGGTGGACGCGGGTGACGCGAGGATCTCTGCCAGCACGCTCCGACTCACTCCGATCGGGTGACCGCGTCTTTCGGCGTGGGTCGGAACCACGATCGAGGCGCCGCGGCCCAGGGTCGCCACAACCGCACGGATGTCCGAGGGGGTCACGAGGGGCAGGTCCACCGGAAGGTACAGGGCGCCGCTCGCGTCCCGCTCGATGGCCGCACCCGCGGCAAGACGGACGGATTCGAACATCCCGGACGGGTGATCGGGGTCAGGATTCAAAACCCGATGTTCGCCCGCGTGCGCAACCCCGAGTGCCTCATCGACGTCCCGATTCACCACCACGATCGTCTCGAGGCCGGCGTCGCGGAACGCCCTCAGACCTCGCGCGTGGAACGTCTCGCCTTCGAGCCGAAGCAGGGCCTTGGGAACGCCGATCCGGCGGCCCTGGCCGGCAGCGAGGAGTATGCCGAGGATCACAGGATGAGGCCGATCTTCGCCCTATACTCGGACCAAAGCTAGAGCCATGAAACCGAAACATCTCATCTCCCTTAAAGACTACTCGCGGGAAGACATCGACGAGATCTTCGCCCTCGCGGAAAAGATGAAGGGGGATCCCGGCCTCTTCAAACACGCGCTCCTCGGCAAGACGCTCGCCATGATCTTCCAGAAGCCCTCGACCCGCACCCGGGTTTCCTTCGAGGTGGGCATGTTCCAGCTCGGCGGCCTCGCCGTGGTCTTGAACCATGATGAGATTCACCTCAGCGTGGGCGAGTCGGTGGCCGACACCGCGCGTGTCCTTTCCACGTTCGCCGACGGCATCATGGCGAGGGTATTCGCGCATCAGGACGTCCTCGATCTCGCCAAATTCGGAACCAAGCCGGTCATCAACGGTTTGTCGGACCTGCTGCACCCCTGTCAGGCCCTGGCCGATTTTTTTACGCTGCGTGAACGCTTCGGGAGCTTGTCCGGCTTGAAGATCGCGTACGTGGGCGACGGCAACAACGTCTGCCACGAATTGATGATCGGCGCCGCCCGCCTGGGTGTGGAGATGACGATCGCGACGCCCAAGGGTTTCGAGCCAAATCCGCTGATCACCAAGAGCACCGCGCGCGATGCCCAGAAGCTGGGCACGCCGCCGGCCAAGCTGGTCAACGATCCGGCGCAGGCGGTCGCCGGGGCCCGAGCTGTCTACACCGATGTCTGGACCTCGATGGGGCAGGAGGGCGAGGCGGAGAAACGCAAGGCCGCGTTTGCGTCCTTCACCGTGAACGCCGACCTGATGTCTTTGGCCGCGGGCGATGCGGTTTTCATGCACTGCCTGCCCGCGCACCGTGGACTCGAGGTCACGGATGAGGTGATGGACGGGCCGCAGTCCGTGGTCTTCCAGCAGGCGGGCAATCGACTGCACGCCCAGAAGGCCGCGCTCCTGCTCCTGATGGGGTCCTAGGAGCCTGCCCGGGAGAAGGGCTCCGGTCCACCAGACGGCGCTCCGTGAAGGAGTCGAAGGGACTAGGCCACCGCGGCCTTTCGCGCCAGCCATCCGCCCGTCAGGGCGGCGAAGCTCTTCGCATCGATTCGATGCACCACGGGCCGCGCGGGGCCGTCCAGCAGGATCTCCTTCAGCACTTCGCCATCGCGCTTCTTGTCGCCAAGCGTTGCTTTCGCGGCGCGCCGCACAATCGTCCTTCGGACTCGGGTGCGCGGCCCCACGGCCGCTATGGCCGAACGCATGCTCCGCGCCGCGCTCGGAGATGTCATGCCGATGGCTTCGCCGAGGTCGACCGCGAACTCCATGCCGTAACCGACAGCCTCGCCGTGGGTGAAAACGCGATACGAGGTCGCGGCTTCGAGAGCATGACCGAGCGTGTGCCCGAGATTCAGCAGGACGCGATCGCCTTTCTCGCGCTCATCGCGTTCGACGATCCGGGCCTTGATCTTCACCGCGCCCTCGATCGCGGCTTCCATCTGTGACGTCGTGGCCCGCCGGAGGCCGCGGGTCTTCGAGACGAGGTCCAGGAGGCGCCGGCTTTTCAGGAGACCGCACTTGAGAATCTCGTAGACGCCGCTTTGCTTCTCCCGCGCGGGAAGTGTTCGCAGAAACGACAGATCGGCCAGGACTAGCGACGGCTGATGGAATGAACCCACGAGATTCTTGCCCGAGGGAAGGTTGATTCCGGTTTTTCCACCGACGCTGCTGTCCACCATGGAGAGCAGGGTTGTCGGGATCTGGACGAATCGGATCCCCCGCATGTACGTGGCTGCAGCGAAGCCCGCCGAATCGCCGATCGAGCCCCCCCCGAAGGCGATCACGAAGCTGGATCGGTCGAGGCCCGCTTTCGCCATGGCCTCAAGCGTCCGCTCGAAGGCGCGCGTGGTCTTGGCTCCCTCGCGGTCGGGCAGGAGAAGGGTGCGGCGACATGCGAAACCGGCATCCTGGAGAGCGCGCCCCAGGGCCCCGCCATGCAGGTCCATCACTCGCGTCGAGGAAATCAGGATTCCGTCCGCGCCCGCTCCGACAGCCGATCGCAGGTGGGCGCCCTTCAGAACACCCTCACCGATCCAGACATCGTAAGGACTCCGCCCCGCGGAAACGCGCACTCGTTTCATGAACGCGCGGAGCGTACCAGAGGCCCGCCGGACGTCGTTCTACCTGGCTCGCAGCCAACCGGGCAGAGCGCCCTCTCGGCGGGCCTGGGTCTGGAACTCGTCCTCGATCTCCCCGGCTTCGGCCATGAGCGCTTCGGCCCGCCGAAGGAGCATCGAAGGCGACCTTCGACCCGTGGGCTTCTTCTTCGGATCGGGCGGCGCTTCCTTCGCCTCTTGCCGCAACTCCTCCGCCTCGCGCCTCAATCGTCGCACCCTCTGATCGACCGAGCGCCAACGGGCTCGCCAATCGGCCTCGAGGGCATGCGCGCGAGCGTTCCCGTCGTTGGTGTTTTCCGATCGGTCGGCGCGAACCGTTCGCCGCGGGCCCCGAGAAGGGGATTCGGAGTCGGATGGCTCGTCCGGGTCGGATCGTGCGGCGCTCAGTCTTCGGCAGGCCGCGATCCTTTCGAGATCGGCATTCGTGAACAATCGTCGTTCGCCGGGCGCGGTGATCGGCCGCGAACAGTCGACCGATGGGGTCGCGAGTACTAGTGCGGCCGTGATAAGAGGCAGGTGCAGAAACGTCATTTGGGTTCTCCAGAGGTCTGGGAGAGACCGAGGTGGAGACGACCCGCAAGCCACGGGGATTGTGCCTCGGGAGGCTCCCAAGAGGCAAACGATTTCGCAGTGAGGCGGCCGTGAAGCCCGTGGCCGACTAGAATCACGGGCTTCCCATGATCCCTGTCCGCCTGTTCCCCTTCGAAGAAGTCTGGTGGGTTTACCTCTTCACCACGCTTCTGATCTGCGGCTTCCTCGCCCTCGACCTCGGTTTCTTCCACAAGAAGGCTCATCGGGTCGGCATGCGCGAAGCCACGACTTTCGCGGTGATCTGGGTGGTGGTGGCCCTTCTCTACAACGTCGCCCTCTACTTCTGGGCGCTCTGGTTCCTCGGGAACCATCCCCCGGCGGGGATCAGTATCGACGACGCGGCGAAACGAACCGCGATGGAGTTTCTCGCGGGCTACGTGATCGAGTACTCGCTTTCCGTCGACAACATCTTCGTCTTCGTGGTGGTGCTCAACTACTTCGCGGTGCCGCCCGAGTTCCGGCACCGGGTTCTCTACTTCGGGATCCTGGGCGCCCTCATCTTCCGCGCCCTGTTTATCGGCCTCGGCGCCATCATTCTGCAGTTCCAGTGGGTGGTGATCGCCCTCGGTCTCTTCCTGATCTTCACCGGATACCGGGTGATGACCGGGGACGACTCAAAAGGGGTCGACCCGGACAAGAACTTCCTGATCCAGTGGCTCCGTCGCGTGATTCCGGTGACGCCCAGGGTCCATGGGCAGAATTTCTTCGTTCGCGAGGACGGGGTGATGAAGGCGACGCCGCTCTTCATCGCCCTGGCCTTTCTCGAACTCACCGACGTCGTCTTCGCCCTCGATTCGGTCCCCGCGGTCTTCGCCATCACCAACGAACCGCTCATCGTCTTCACCTCGAACATGTTCGCGATCCTTGGACTGCGCAACCTCTACTTCCTCCTGGCCGAGGCGGTGGACCTGTTTCACCTCCTCAAGTACGGTCTGGGCATCGTCTTGATGTTCGTTGGTTTGAAGATGACGGTACTGAACAAGATGTGGGACGGGCATTTCCCGATCTCGATCTCGCTGGCCTTCATCCTGACCGTGCTCGCCATCGCCATCGGCGGGTCCCTGCTGTTTCCCAAAAAGCCCTCCGAAAAGTAAGCCTCCCCGAAGAACGGAAAGTCTCATCATGGAAGAACGCACCCTCAGGGAAATCACGCCGCCGTCGGTGGATTTCTCGCAGTGGTATCTGGACGTCGTGCTCAAGGCCGAACTTGCCGACTACGGTCCGGTCAAGGGCTGCATGGTCATCCGCCCCTACGGCTACGCGATCTGGGAAAACCTCCAGGCCGAGACCGATCGACGGATCAAGGCCCTTGGCCACAAGAATGCGTATTTCCCCCTCCTGATACCGAAGAGCTTCCTCCAGAAGGAAGCCGACCACGTGAAGGGCTTCGCCCCGGAGTGCGCCTGGGTCACGATCGGCGGCGGGGAAGAACTCGAGGAACCCCTCGCGATCCGGCCGACGTCCGAGGCCATGATCTGCTCGATGTACGCCAAGTGGGTGAAGTCCTGGCGCGACCTGCCGGTGCTGCTCAATCAGTGGTGCAATGTCCTTCGCTGGGAGAAAGTGACCCGGCCGTTCCTGCGCACCACAGAGTTCCTCTGGCAGGAAGGCCACACGCTTCATGCCACCGCCGATGAGGCTCAGAAGGAGACACTCTCCATTCTCGAGATGTACCGCGAGGTCGCCGAGGACGTTCTCGCCATGCCCGTTCACTTCGGGCCGAAAAGCGAGTCCGAGAAGTTCGCGGGCGCTTCGATGACCTACGCGATTGAAGCCCTGATGGGTGACGGCAAGGCGTTGCAGGCCGGGACCTCGCACAACCTGGGCCAGCATTTCGCCAAGGCCTACGGGATCGAGTTCGTGGATCAGAACCAGCAATTGGTGATGCCCTGGTCGACTTCGTGGGGCGTTTCCACCCGCCTGATCGGCGGAATGATCATGACCCACGGCGACGACCGCGGCCTCGTCGTTCCCCCGAAGGTGGCGCCCTACCAGGTGGTCATCGTTCCCATTCCCCCGCGCAAGGGCGACTGGAACGAGGCGGTCCTGCCCAAGGCGAGGGCGCTCACCAGGGAACTCACCGCCGCGGGCATTCGCGTCCACCTCGACGATCGCGATAACCACCAGATGGGCTTCAAATACGCCGACTGGGAAATGCGGGGGGTTCCGATCCGCATGGAGCTTGGACCGAAGGACATCGAGAAGGACTCGTGCGTCCTCGTGCGTCGCGACACCCGCGAGAAGGAATTCGTGCCTCTGGCCGGTCTGGCCGACAGCGTCAAGGCGCGTCTCGACGCCATCCAGAAGAACCTCTTCGAGAGGGCGCGGAAGTTTCGCGAGGACAACACATCGGAGCCCGCGAACTACGACGCCTTCAAGGAAGTCATGACGGGCAAGCGCGGCTTCCTCATCGCCGGGATGTGCTCGAGTTCCGAGTGCGAAGCGAAGATCAAGGAAGAGACGAAGGCTACGGTCCGCTGCTTCCCGCTCCAGCGTGACGAGGCCCGCGCCTGTATCCGCTGTGGAAACGCGGGGAAGATCGCGTACTTCGCCCAGGCGTACTAGTCAGGGGCTTGCCGGCCCACGAGCGCTTTCGCCACGGCGACTCGTTCGGGCTCTGGGAGCGACTTCAAGATCTTCGACCGCGCGGTGATCTTTTCCCGCCGCGCGATGTCGAAGATCGCCCGCTCCGCCTCGGGCACGCCGGCCGCCAGGCGGGCGAGAGGAACCAGGAACTCCTCGTCGCCGATCAGGCCGGCGGCTTCGCAGTAGAGGCGCGACCGGCCCTTCTCGAGGGTGGAGAGGGAATGCAGCAGGTCCTTGCGGGCCAGGCGGGAACCCGTTCGCGCCAGGACGAGGTGCGCTTCGCCTCGCTCGCGCGACACCGAGGCCCTTTCGTTCGCCCGGGGTGCGGGCAGGGCGCGGAGGGTTTCGAGGGCACGCGAATCCTCGCCCGAGGTGTCCTGGTCCCGCGGCTCCGTTGGCCGGGCCGCATCCGGCGCGGACTCCGCTTCAACGCGCGCCAGACGTTGAAGGAGCGCGCGGGCGTCGGAGGTTCTGACTTCGGCGAGAGCTTCGGCGAGAGCTTTGCGCGCGGCCGCGTCGAGCCCGCTCAATTCCGCAGCAACGTGGGGAACGACCCGGGCGCCCATCGACTTGAGCCTGAGCACGGCGCCGGCCCGTCGCCTCGGATCGACAAGCTCGCTCAGGAGCCTTCGGATCTCATTCCCCCGAGAGGCGACGATGGGCATGGAGGCGGCCGCCTTCAGTCGCCGGACGTTGCCGCGTTGGGCTCGCGGCGCTTCTTGCCGAACAGCGCGGCCACGAGCACGCCGAGCAGATAAAGCCCGATCATGGGCATGGCGAGGAGGGTCTGCGTCACCATGTCGGGCGTGGGCGTCACCACCGCGGCGACGATGAAGGACCCGAGCACCGCCCACTTGAAGTGTCTCAGGAGAAACGCCGCGTTCACGAGCCCGATCCGCGCGAGCACGAAGATCACCACCGGCACCTGAAAGACGATCCCGAGCGCGAGCAGGAACCACGAATAGAAGCTGTAGTACTCGCTCACCCGGGGCATGAACTTGATCTCCTCGCCGCCGAACGTGCCGAGGAAACTGAACGACAAGGGGAACAGGTAATAGTGGCCGAAGGCCGCGCCGCTTACGAAGAACACCGTACCGAAGAAAATGAAGGGAACCGCGTACGATTTTTCATTGGGGTAGAGCCCCGGAGAGATGAAGGCCCACACCTGGTAGAGCAGGAAGGGCGCGGCCAGAAAGATGCCCACGAAGAAGGCCATCTTCATGTAGAGCATCAACGACTCGGTCGGCGAGGTGGCGATGAGTTCGAGGCCCGGGTAGGCGGAGCGGAGCGGCGCGACCATGAAGTGGAAGATCTCGTTCCGGAAATTCCACGCGATGCCGAAACCCACGGCCAGCGAGACGAGGGACTTGAGGAGGCGTGACCGTAGTTCCTCGAGGTGGTCGAGGAACGACATCCGGGCTTCGGGATCTTCGGCGGCCAAGGGGCTCTTCGAACCTGGGGACGGCCTCAGGACGGTGTGCTCTTCCCGTCGGTTCCCGAGAAGGTGTCGCCGGAGAGGTCGGCGGGACTGTTCAGCATCTTCGACACCGGGACCGAGCCCTCGGCCTCCCGGATCAGGGGTGCGGCCGTTGGGGTGACCGCGGGTTCCGCTGGCGAGCTCACATACTCCGCGGAGGAAATCTCCTTGCGAAGCTTCTCCGTCTCGACCTCGTCCTCGACCGTCCGCTGGAAGTCCGCGGACGCTCGTTTGAACTCCCCGATCATCTTCCCGAGGCTTTTTCCGATGTCGGGGAGCTTCCTCGGACCGAACACCACCAGGCCCACGATGAAGATGAGGATCAACTCCGGGCCGCCGAGGGTGCCAAACATGACTCCCACGGATGTTAGCAAAGGGGTCTCGGACGCCTTCCCGGGCCCGCCGCGCGCGGGCGCGTTGACAAGACTGCTCCCCGTGCTTCAGCATTGCTCCCGGCATGCAGGATCCGTCTTCCGAACAGTCCACCGAGATACTTCTCTCGGAGGCGGAGGCCGATCTCACCTTCCGCGGGGACATCCGGGGCAGCGGCACGCCGAAGATCCTCCGGACGATCCTCCAGAGCGGCGAGAGCGGCGTCCTCTCGTTCTGGAACGGCGTTTTCACCAAGCGCGTCTTCGTGTCGCGCGGCCGGATCGTTCAGATCACGAGCAACGACCCCGACGAGCGTCTCGGTGAAGTTCTCCTCGTGGACGGACGCATCACCGCGCGCCAGTTCGTGGAGGCGTCGAAGCTCATCCGCCCGGGCAAAAGGCTCGGCACCATCCTCGTCGAGATCTCGGCGCTCGAGCCCGAAGACCTGATCCCCGCGATCACTCATCAGGCCCGCCTGATGTTGTTCGAGCTCTGCAACTGGACTTCGGGACCCTACGAGATGTCGCTCGGCGACGTGGACG
>CAYNHK010000172.1:0-11059 GCA_964396875.1 uncultured Acidobacteriota bacterium
GAAGTAGTTCTGCACGCGGCGCTCGGTGGGCAGTCCGTTGTCGTCCCAGCCCATCGGGTAGAAGACGTTACGGCCGCGCATCCGCTGATAACGAGCCACGACGTCGGTCTGGGTGTAGCTGAACACGTGGCCCACGTGGAGAGAGCCTGAGACCGTGGGCGGCGGCGTGTCGATGACGTAAGTCGGGGCCGGGGAGTCTTCGGAGAAACGGTAGGTGGCCCGCTCCTCCCACACCTTCGACCACTTTTCCTCGGCTTCCTTCGACTCGAACTGCGAAGGCACGGACTCGGGATTGAAACGACTCAAATGGAACCTCTCTCGTTCTGGCGGACGCGGATCAGATAATCCGGGGTCACGAACGGCGACCGCTTGACCGCGCTGGCCCGGCGTAGCCGCTCTCCGCCCGGCATCGGGACGCGCCCGGATGAGGAATCAGTCGCGCTCGGACTCGGCCCGGGCCTTGATGCGCTCGATCTCGGCTTTGACCAGTTTCTCGGCGAGGCCGGGTATGACGTCCCACGCGATCTCGCGAATGACCCGCTCGGAAACCTGGGAGATCACACGCTGCGCGATCTGCTGAACCATGTCGACCGGAACCGCGACCTCGGCCGAGGGGAGCGGAGCGGCGGGGGCCGGAGCCTGGGGCGCGGTGCCGACGAGGTTGTCGAATGCGCCGGCGGTGATGGGCGCCACGGGGGCAGGCGCAGCCGCGACGGGGGCGGGCGCCTCGACGACGGGTGCCGGGGCGGGCGCCTCGACGACGGGCGGAGGGGGAGGTGCGGGCGGCGCTACCGGCTCGGGAACCGCCATGACTTCGGGGGTCGGCTCCGTCTTCGCGACGGGAAGTTCCTCAGGCGCCGAAATCGCGTCGGGCGAGGTGTTGATCACCTCGGGTTCCGCGGTCACCGACTCGAGTTCGGCGGGATCGAATTCGCGTTCGCCCGAGAACTCTTCGACCGGCTCGGCGGCTTTTGGCGCAGCCGCCGGGGGAAGTGTGGGCGGCATCTGGATCTCGCCCGAGCGGGCCGTATCGGGTTCGAACTCGAAATCCTCGCTTGCGGCCTCCGCAGGAGCGGCCGCGGTGGGCGCTTCGATCTCTCCCGTGGCGGCCACCGGTTCGATCTCCTCGGCGGTTTCGATTTCCTGGACGGCCTCGACTTCCTGGGGGGCCACAGCCGGGAGTTCTTCGTCGAGCGGTCCGTGAAGGGTCTCGGAGAAATCGGAAGGCTCCGCTTCGGTGGTGAGAACGTCGGGCTCGGCCGGGGCGAAGACCGGAGCGTCGAGGGAGAGGCTTCGCGCCGCCATCTCGCGAACATCCATCGGAACCTCGACGGTGGAAACCGGGTGAGTCTCGGTCTCGTCGTAGCTGTACTCGTGAGTGAGGTCGTGAGGAACGGTGGTGGCCGCCTCGGTGGCTTCGGCTATGGCGTCGAGCGACATCGGCTGGGTCGGCCGGGCGAAAGCCGCGGTCTGACGCTCGGCCAGGATTTCCTTCACGCGGGCCACGAGGGCCGGCGGATCGAAGGGCTTCGAAACGTTCCCGAGCGCGCCCACGGACTTGGCGCGCTCCGCGTCGTAGGGTTCAAAAGCGCCGTTGAGCAAGAGGATCGGCACGTTCTTGAGCTGCTCCGAAGCCCGCAGGGCTTCGCAAACCTGGTACCCGTCGAGCTGGGGCATGATGACGTCGCATAGCACCACGTCGGGGAGGAAGGTCATGGCCTTGTCCACGGCGATGCGGCCGTTGCCCGCGGTGACCACTTCGAACTCATCCGAAGGGAACGTCAACTCGACCACCTTCTGGATGGTGATGCTGTCGTCGGCGAGGAGCAGTTTTTTTCGCATTTCGGTTTGGTAGCCCCGGTGAAATTTTCTTCTCGCGCACCCTCAAGAACCCTGCGATTGCAGAAGAGGCTCTTGGCTCGAAGTGTCCACGGGACGATAGTTCGCCTAGCCAAGCGCTGTCAATTGGTTACGCCCCGGGAGCGATGGACGTCGTTCCCGTGGCCGTCTCCTAGAATGACCGCGATGGAACTAGGTTTTGGCGAGGCCCGGGCGGGGCGGGAGCGGCGCCAGCCCGCCTGCCCCGAGTGCCGCGGGACCCGCCTCCGGTACTCCCGAAGACACTACGAGGGGGTCTGGGCGAGAGTTTTCAGCGTCCGCCCCGCGAAGTGCCTCGACTGCGGGGCATATTTCCCCGTGTCCCGCTCGGCGGCCATCCTCAGCCCACAGATCGACCCCGCCGAGCTCCACGTACCCTTCTGGCCTCTCGAAATGCAGGAGCGCGCCGACCGGGATGCCGCCGCGGTGTCCGACGGGGCCCCTTCCTCCACGCGCTCGCCGCGGGTCTCAGGCCGACAGAGCTGCCCCCACTGCGGCTCGCGGGAGATCCGTCCCTCGAGCGCGGAAGAGTCGCCGCTCAAGATCAGCACGACGTTTCGGTGCATTTCCTGCAATGCGGCCTTCCAGAAGGTAGTCCCGGCGCGTCTGCTCGCCATGCTGTTCCTCGGGATGCTCGTCCTCGGCGGTCTGATCTTTCTGGCCGGCCTGATGAGCGGCCGAGGCGCTCCGAGGCCCACTCCGACGATGAAGAAGGGACAGGTTCCCAAACCGCCTCCGCCGGTCTTTCGCTGAGAACGGCCCGAGGTTCTAGGGCCGGACGACGGCCTTGAGGACCGACTGGTTCTTCATGTCCTGGAGAGCGCTCGAGGCGTCTTTGAGCGGGTACTCGCGGGTCACGAAGCCGGCCCAATCGAGCCGTTTACGCGTGCGCTCGAGCCCGCCCATCGAGAGGTAGAGGTGACGGAATTCGTAACCCCACGAGCCGAGAAGGGTGATGTGTTTCCGGTTGAGGTGGCGGTGCGGGGAGATCGTGATGTCTCCCGCGTCGGTGTACTGGCCCACCACCACCACGCGGCCGCCGTCGCGCGCCATCTCCAGGGCCTCGCGCACCGCCGCAGGGTTGCCGGTGGCCTCGATGATCAGGTCGGCGCCCCGCGCCTGGGTCTGATCGAGAACCCAGCGCTTGCGTTCCGCAACGTCAGGGACGGCGCCGATGTCGATGGCCGCATCCGCTCCCCGTGCCACCGCGGCCTCGATCCGGTTCGCGGGACCGCCAATCATCAGCACCCGGCCGGCGCCGCACAGCTTCGCGAAGATCGCGGCGCTTTGTCCCACGGGACCCGCCCCCTGGACGAGGACCGTGTCGCCGAAGACCACGCCCCCGCGTTCGACCGCCGAGAAGCCCGTGGGCAGGCCGCACCCGCCGCCCATGAAATCCTCCGAGGTGACGCCGGCCTTGAGTTTCACCGTCCGCACGCCGGGCCGCAGTTCGATGTGGGTCGCCCATCCGCCGAGCAGTCCGTCACGGGCGCTCGTGGTGATGCCGTAGACCCGCCGATGCGGACACCGCGTCTCCTGCTTCGCGACGAGGCAGGAGTAACACGAGCCGCACTGGCCGTACACGTCGTAGAACGTGACCAGATCGCCTCGATGGATTTCCTCGCCGAACGGGTCCCGCGGGGAACCCGCGGTTTCCACCACCCGCCCGCAAGAGACGTGGCCCGGAATGATCGGCCAGGGAACGGAGTCGAGGTGTCCCTCGTGGAGGTGGACGTCGGTTCCGCAGACTTCGCTCGCCACGGTTTCGAGCAGGATTCCTCCCGGCGGGAGATTTGGAAAGTCGTGCTCGCGCAGCTCGAGCGGGGCGTGCGGCGCGTTCATCCAGACGGCCTGGGCTTTTCTCACAATGCACTTCTTATCACCGTTAGACTCCGCCCGGACAGCCATGTACGAGAGACACTTCGGGTTTACGGAGAAGCCCTTCAACCTGACCCCGGACTCTCGGTACCTCTTCCTCTCGCCGAAGCACCAGGAGGCTTACGCGAACCTCGAGTTCGGCGTCCGCGAGCGCGCCGGTTTTCTCCTCCTCACGGGAGAAGTGGGCACCGGCAAGACCACTCTCATCCGCCACTTTCTCTCCCAGGTGGGCCCGGACGTTCGCACCGCAGTGGTCCTCTACCCCGCGCTGTCCGCGGGCGAGATGTTCCACGCGATCATGCAGGACCTCGAGGTTCCCTTCTCCGGGGGATCGCTCAAGGACGCGGTGGACACGCTCGCGAACGCGCTGATCGAGGCGAAGGCGCTGAACCTCAAGGTCGTGGTGCTGATCGATGAAGCCCAGAACCTCAAGCCCCACGTGCTCGAGCAGCTGCGCCTGCTCTCGAATCTCGAGACCGAACGCGAGAAACTCCTGACCCTGGTCCTCGTGGGTCAGCCCGAGTTGCGCGACATGCTCGACCAGCCGTCGCTCCGCCAGCTTTCGCAGCGGATCACCTCGCGGTCGCATCTCGAACCGCTGTCGCTCGACGAGACCCGCAAGTACGTGAAACACCGGCTGGTGGTGGCGGGCGGCAATGGAGGGGAGATCGAGGACGACGCGCTCGCGCGTGTCCATCAGCTTTCGGGCGGCGTTCCGCGAGTGGTGAACGTGCTCTGCGACCGGGCCCTCGTGGGCGCCTTTGGCCGCGGTCTCAAAAGCGTTGATGTGGGTCTGGTCGAGGCCGCGGCGGCGGAGGTCCTGCCGCCGAGCCTCACGTCGAAGGCTCTGGCCCCACGCGGGCGCTTCGCCGAAGCCATCGGCCTTTTCATCCTCGGTCTGCTCCTCATGCTTCCGCTTCGGTACTGCATGGGCA
The DNA here is from genome assembly GCA_964396875.1 of uncultured Acidobacteriota bacterium. Classification (GTDB taxonomy): domain Bacteria; phylum Acidobacteriota; class Vicinamibacteria; order Fen-336; family JAGNNV01; genus JAGNNV01. Next base: position 4,692 of record CAYNHK010000172.1, read on the forward strand.
CGAAGTCCGAAGCACCCGCGCCGAGAGCGACGCCCTCGGCCACGCCTGTGAGGGCGGTTCCTCCTCCTTCCCCCATCGCGACGCCTTTGCCGTCCCCTTCCGCCCTTTCGTCCCCACCTGAGGTGTCTCCCTCCGCGACCGCCTCGATTGCCGCGGTCCGGTGCGGATCCATCGCCCGCTCCCGTGCCGCCGCCATCGCCGCCGTCGAAGGATTCCTCGGCACTCCTGGTTTCGATTCGGCGCAGGCCCGGCTGACCTTCGAACAGTGGCACGCCCTCAAGCTCCCGGCGATCATTCCTTTCCGCACTGCGCTTGGTCCGTGTGAGGCGGCGGTGGTACCGCTCGATGCCGCAACCACGCGCGTCTCCGACAGCACCGGCGCGTACGAGATGGAAAACGCCCGGCTCAAGGAGACCTACCTCGGCACCGCGATCATCTGCTTCGTCGACCGCGACGGCGTGCTCGCCAAACCCGAACGCGCCCGCTTCGACTGGGCGCGCAAGGTTCTCGAGCGTCGTTCGCTGATCCCGCGCGGCGCTCCGGACACCGCGGTGACCGCCGGTCTCGCCCGCGTGGGCGCCCGGGTCGGACTCAAGGACGCCGTCTCCGTCGAAGGCGCGCTGCTCGCGGCCCTGTATTCGCTCGAGGGCGGCATGCTGAAGCGCCCCGGGGCGACGCCGTGAGTCTGGTTCTCGATGCCCTGCGGCGCGTGGAGAAGCCCGACGCGCGAACCGGCAGTGTCGGGGTTGCGGTCTCTTCCTATCGGCCGCTGCGGCGGAAGCAACGCTCGTGGGCCCCGCTCTTGCTGGGCCTCATCGTCGGGGGTGTCGCGGTTCTCCTCTTCGGCCCGAGTGGGGGGAGCCTGGGAACGAGTGAGGCGCCACCGGCGGCCTCGGCATCGAGCGGGCAGCCCTTGCGAGCGCTCGGCGGGGCCGGTCTGCCCCCTCCGCTCATTCTCGAGACCGCCGAGGCGGCGGTGGGCCCGAAAGGGTCTCTTGAAGCCTCGCAGCCCGCACCCACGCAACGCAGTCCAGTGTCGATCCGCCCCGACCGCGCTGCTTCCGCCGAGCCCGTGGCCGTGGTCTCTCGCGGTCTCGTTCTCCAGGCGATCAGCGAACGCGATTCTCACGCCATCGCCGTGATCAGTGATCAGCTCGTCAAGGAAGGCGACCTCATCGGAAAGACCCGCGTGCTCAAGATCGGAGCGGACACCGTCGAAGTCCTGCTCGAAGGCGGCCGCAGAGAACTCATCCGCTTCCCGATCCCGCCCGACGCCACACCCACGCCCGACGGACGCTGATCATCCGGCGCGCCCCATTCGGAGGTCTCTCCTTGCGTTCGATCCACGATCTCGAAACCCCGTCGGTCCTCATCGATCTCGACCGCCTGGAGCGGAACATCGCGAAGATGGCGGCGCGAGCGCGCGAAGCCGGCGTCGCCCTGCGTCCGCACGCGAAGACGCATAAGGTTCCCGAGATCGGCTGGATGCAAATGAGGGCGGGTGCGGTGGGCCTCTCTCTCGCCAAGACATCGGAGGCGGAGGTCTTCGCGAAGCATGGTTTCCCCGACCTCTTCATCGCCTACCCCGTGGTGAGCCCGACGAAAGCGGATAGACTCGTTGCCCTCTCTCGCCGCGTGAAACTTCGGGTTGGCATCGACAGCATCGAGGGCGCGTCGGTCCTGGGCGCCGCTGCGGCCCGCGCGGGTGAAAGGCTCTCTGTGAGCCTCAAGGTGGACAGCGGTTTTCACCGTGTCGGGGTGGCTCCCGAAGAGGCGGTGTCCATTGGAACGCGGATCGCGGCGATCGCGGGCCTGAATCTGAACGGGGTCTTTACCCACGCGGGCCAGTCGTATCACCGCGTGGATCCCAAAGACATCCAGAAGGACAACGCCACGGAAGCCGCGATCGTGAACGAGGCGGCGGATGGGCTTCGCAAGGCCGGCGTCGCAATCGAGACCGTGTCGGTGGGTTCGACGCCCACGTCGCGATTCGGTTTTGCTCACCAGGGCGTCACCGAAGCGCGCCCGGGGAACTACGTGTATCTCGACCGGACGCAGGTGGGCCTGCAGACCTGCGGTTACGACGACTGCGCGATGTCCATCCTTGCCACCGTGGTGAGCGTCTCGGGCCGCGAGCGGGCGGTGCTCGATTCAGGGAGCAAGACCCTCGCCCTCGACATGACCCGGCCGAAACCCGATGGGTACGGCCTCGTCATCGGGACTGAGTCCCGGCTCTCCGGTCTTTCGGAGGAGCATGGAGTGGTTGCCGTGGCCGAGGGCGATGCCTTCAAGGTTGGCCAGCGTGTTCGCGTCCTCCCGAACCACGCCTGCGTCGTGTCGAATCTCCACGACCGCGTGTATGGCATCCGCGGAGAAGCAGTAGAAGCAGTCTTCGAAGTAGCCGCCCGCGGCTGTGTTGATTGACCTCACTCCGCCGTAGAAGCCCTGACCCTGCCCGGGCCGCAGTGGGTTTTTATCTCGTCATTGCGAGGAGCCTTCGTCAGGAAACGCGACGAAGCAACCCCCTCCCACCACCGCCAAGCCGATCAACGCGCCGTCAGCAGCGCCTCGGCCATCGCCATCGCGTCCGTGGCCCAGTAGGTAGCGGGGCGCGCTGACAAGGAGAGCCCCTCCATCGGGCGACACGACAGAACCTCCGCGCGGAGCCTTTCGGGGATTCCTTCGCGGCCAAGCCGCGCGCCGAGGAAGGCGCCCACTAGGGCCGGCAACGCGTCGGATGCCGGGCTGAGGGCGATCGCCTGAGCGACGGCGTCCTCGAATGAGCCGGTCTTCGCGAGGTGGAAGAGGATGGCGTGCAACGCGGTAGTCACCTCGGGCGCGTCGACCGCGACCCGGGTTGCACTCACGGGATTGTGCGAGCCCGCCACCGCCTCGATGACCGGGGACGCGCTGCCGGATCGCCGCGCGAAGTCGTGCGCCGATTCGATCGCGCCGGATGCGCTCGTGCCCTGAAGGAGGGAGCGCAATGCGAGAGCCAGCACCGCCGCCGCGTCCCCCGCCATGGGTGCTGGATGGGTCAATTCAGTATCGGCTCGGATCTTCGCGATGAGCAGGGAAGGATCGGCGGCGTGCCCCCACAGCGTGAGCGGGGTAAGTCGGGAGAGGGCGGTCGAGGAAAGACTGCCGGCAAGGGGTTGGCGCGCGGCCGCGGCGTCGAGCGCACGGTCGGGTTCGGAAGGAGACGAATTCGCCCACCCTGCGTATGCGGCGCGAAGGCTCTTGTTGTCGGAGCCTAGATCGAGGATCGAACGTGCGCAGGCGATCGCGATTTCGCCCGACGATCCGATCTGCCCGGCCGCGTGCCGATGATTGACCGGCGTTCTGTGGGCCGACCCGAGCGCGCTGCCCACGAGGTGCCCAAGGAGCGCGCCCTGGGCGCGGGACAGTAGCGCGGAGTCTTTGATGCCGCCGCCCTTCGTAAGCCGCACGATCGGCATCGTGGTCTCCCGCTCCGAGCGGAAGGCGAGGTCCCAGTCCCTGGTGGACAACTCCAGCGCCACTGCGCGTGATCCGGCGAAGAGCCGGGGGGTGGTTCCGTTGGCCTCATCGTCGTAGACCGGATCGGCGCCGTTCTGATCGACGACCGCGCCGCCGCCGGCGAGGACCAGGCAGTGGCCCGCGGCGAAATCCCACGACTTCGGAGAATAAAGCGAAGTGGTCGCGGCGGCCTCTCCCGCGGCCACCTTCGCGAGTCGATGCGCGATGCTCGGGATCGACATCACCCGTGCGGGCTTCGTGCATTGGAGGTTCGCGCGAGCCGCGCGGTCGCCCCCGCCCGAGACCAGAACGACATCGGTCTCGCTCAGTGTCTCGGGAAGTTTCGTCGCTACGGGGGCGCCGTTCTTCCACACACCCTCGCGGCCCTGAACCGCGGAGTAGATCGCGCCCTCGTCGTCGGGATAGCCGAACGGGTGGACGACACCGAGGACCGGGCGTCTCTCGAAGACGAGGGCAATGGAGACCGAACTTCCACGTCGACCGCGGATGTAGTCGCGTGTTCCGTCGTTGGGGTCGATGACCCATACCGGGGCGCCAGGAGCGCCCGGCACGCGGCCGGTTTCTTCCCCGAGAAAGCCCCAGTCTCCCTCGCTGGCGAGGAGGATTCCGCGGATGACCTGTTCGGCCTCGGTATCCGCGGGCGCTTTGTCGTGTTCGCCGCGCGGTCCGAGCGGGCGATGAAAGTCCGCCCGCAACAGATCCCCGGCGGCGCGCGCCGCCCGGATCGCGAGGTCGAGATACGGAGTGAAGTTCCTCACTCCAGCATTGTACGGTCCGGGCGAGGGTTGGTAGTGGTCGGACGAGGTTGCTTCGTCGCGTTACAAACGGAATGGCTCCTCGCAATGACGAGAGGTCCAATCACCAGCGTCGTCGTGGGGCGCACTGGTGGGGCCGGACGGGCGGATCTATTGCGCCGCTTGGGCTGCTGGCGGCGCGGGCGGCGCTTTGAAGTTCAACAGATCGTTCCAGTGCATGATCGTGTTGAACAACATTCCGAACTCGCCGTGGTTCTGAAAGCGGTAGCAGGGGTTCCCTGCGAACAACACGATCTGCCCTTTGCCGATCGGCAGGTCGACGATGGCCGGGCGATCGCGGATTTCCGTTGCGCCGCGCATGAGGCCGGAGAGGATGGAGCGGTCGCCGCCCGGATACTTCATCAGAACGCGATCCTTCTCGAGTTCAGGCACGGTGAGCAGAGGACCATTCCCGTAGCGCACGGGGATCGTCTTGCCCGTGTAGCCGTAGAAGATCGGGCTCTCGGGCGCTTGAATCTCAGCCTCGATGATCGGACCGGGCGCATAGAACGCTGCGGATGGGGTTCGTGCGTCGATCTGTCGCGCGAGACCGAACTCCGGAGGGAAGTAGCTCGCGGCGGCGAGTGTGATGAGCGAACCACCTTCGGTCACGAACTTCTCGAGTTCCCCGGCGCCTTGAAGACCCATCCCGCCGGTGATGTCGTCCGATTCGCCGTAGCCTCCGAGGCTCGGAAACTTCGGATCCTTCTTGTAGGGCAGCGGCTTGCCGCGATTCGGCACGTCGAACACGAGGCCCTTCGCGGTGCGTCCCTGGTTCGGGATCAGGATGACGTCGAACTGACTGCGGAGGTTGCCCGCCTTCACCTGCTCTTTGTAGATGAGCGTGAACGGGATCTGGTGAAAGTCGAACGCGTGACGCACCCAGCCGACTTCCTGCGTGTTTCCCCAGGTCGTGAAGATCGCGACGCGCGGGAGATCGACCTCGTGCGTTGGACCCGATGGGACGGAGTCCGAACTCACCGCGGTGAGACCGAGGGACTCAACCGCGGCCCTTACCGCGGAGGCATCCTGGCCCTGGGTGTCGAACCACAACGAGCCTGCTGGGATCTCCGTTCCGGCATGGCTGACAGACTTCTGGTTCGTGAGAGTCCGCAGGGCCTTAAGGCGGAAGCGCAGCGTCGCCATGTTGTTCGAGCCGTGATTGAGAACCGCCACGAAGCGGCCGGCGCCCGCCTGCGAACCCACGGGCTTCAAAACATCGACGGGTTCGACCCCCGCCTGCAGGATCGCCACATCGGCAATCGCCTTCACATCCGTCTGGTTCATGAGACCCATGGTCCAGCCGGTGTCGTCGTAGGTGCGGAGGTTCCCCTCGGGGAAGGCCTGCTTCTCGAGCAGGATCTTGGCGAGACGGCCGTAGGGCTGATCGCGTTTGATCACGTACGAACCCGCCGGGAACTTGCCGTCCTTCACGCTGATCTCGCCAGTGGCCTTGCCGACCTCGATGCCCTGGATGCGCAGCAGGTTGACGAGCATGGCCACCCGCGTCGGGTCCTTCTGCCCGCCGGGAATCACGAAGCCGTGGGGCGCTTCCTTCTTGCCCGACTCGATCGAATTGAAACTCTTCTTGTAGAAGTTCTCGAGGATCACTTTCGGGAACTTCGAAGTGAGTTCGAGGGCCGAGAGCACGCCGGTCTGCATGTAGTTCGTGTTGTTCCGCATCGACCACACGACTTCCTTGTAGGGAGGCCATGGGCGATACCACTCGCGCGACGTCTGGTCCGCCCCGCCGCCCGCACCCGGGCGCGAAACCGTCCGCTTCATCGTGGTGGCGCCGCCGTTCCCGAACGTCTCGTACATGCGGATGATGCCGTTGTGGTTGCTCGACATGAACGCGAGATAGCCGGGCGACCACATATCCACGAAGGCGAAGTCCCACACGCCGGGCATGCCGTACTTCGCGAGCTGCGCCTTCTCGTAGTTCGAGAACCACGGCAGTTCGGCGTAGAGGATCGGGTCGAGCGTCGGGTTCTACGGCACCTGGCCGGAGAAGGTGTACATGAAAGGCACCGACTCGTGCAGGTCGTGCATGAT
>CAYNHK010000173.1:0-11058 GCA_964396875.1 uncultured Acidobacteriota bacterium
CGGTCCATCAGGCGCTGGCCCTGCAGGCCAAGGCGGCCGGGAAGAGCCTCAATACCTACTGCGCGGAGAGGCTGGCTCGATACGGGTCGTAGGCGCTACTTCGGCGCTGAGAAGGTCCGGGGAGATGGCCGCGGGTTGGGGTCCGAAGGGCGAACAGAACCCATGGGACCTGATCCGGCGTTGCCGCCCTGCATTATCCGTACCTCTCCCGGGAAGGATGGAAACGTGAGTGGTTATACTTCTGGTATGAAAGTAGCCGTGTCGATTCCCGACGACGTCTTTCAGCGGGCAGAGGCCTGGGCGCGCCGGGTTCGGAAGTCTCGGAGCGAGGTCTACGCGCGTGCGCTGCGTGAGTACGTGTCGAGGCACGCGCCGGACGAAGTCACCGATGCCATGGATCGAGTCTGCGAGGCTGTAGGGGACCAGGAAGAACCCTTCGTAGCCGCGGCCTCTCGAAGGGTCTTGAAACGGAGCGAGTGGTGATCGGCCAGGGAGATGTCTGGTGGGCCGATCTACCCGAGCCGAAAGGTTCTGGTCCAGGCTTCAGGCGACCGGTCGTCGTTGTTCAATGCGATGCCTTGAATCACAGCCGTGTGGCCACCGTAGTTTGCGTGCCCCTGACCAGCAACCTGCGTTGGGCGGAAGCACCCGGCAACGTTCTTCTGACCTCGCGGGTGACGGGTCTTCCGAAGGATTCGGTGGCCAACGTGTCGCAGATCGTGGCACTCGACAAATCCGTGCTGACCGAACGCGTGGGGAAGCTCGCCCGCGCGAAGGCCGAAGTCATCCTCGCCGGAATCGACGTCGTCCTGGGCCGGTAACCGCGTCTTCAGACGTCCAGCCGACTAGCGGCTACTTGAGGCGGCGCAGTTCGGCTTCGGCCATGTTGAAGCCGAAGGCCGGCCATCCGTCCTCCGCTCGGACCGCGCGCTCGAACCACGCGCGCGCGCCGGTCTTGTCGCCCTGGACGAGCAGACAGTTCCCGGCGCCGTACGACAGGGTCGCGATGTCGACATCGGTGTCGGCCGGAGTCAGGAGCTTCTCGGGCGTGACCTCGCCCGCGTAGAGCCGAAGCCGTCGGGTGTAGCCGTAGTTCGGGGGCAGGGTCGGTGAACGTCGATCCAGCACGGCCTTCGCTTCCGACTTGCGGCCGGCGCGGCTCAGGGACATCCATAGCCAGTCGGTCGAGGCCGCGAGTTCGCCCGGGTCCGGAGCGATCGGCTGAGCCTTCGCGAACGACGCAGCCGCGTCGCCGAATTCCCCGCTCCGGTACTGGACGATGCCGAGATGGAACCAGGCGCCGTACAGAGACGGATCCAGTCGAGCCGCGCGGGTCAGGTCGGCCCGGGCTTTGTCGAATTCGCGGACGGAAATGAAGCGGTGGCCGCGCCAGCGCAGGAGGAGGGCGTTGTCGGGCTCGATCTCGAGGCCGCGGGTGAAGGTGGCGATGGCTTCGCGGAACTGGCGCGCGCCGGACTCCGCCACACCCAGCTCGATGATGCGACTGATGTTCCGCGGCTCCGCGGCGAGCGCGGCTCGCGCCTTGACCACGGCCTCGGTGTCCGGAAGCGACCTGTAGACGACACCTGCGGGGGACGTGTACTGCGCCGGCTGGGACTGGGTCTGGCAGGCCGCGGGAACCGCCGCCACCGGGGCGACGGGCTTGCGTCCGTGGCGTTTGAGGACCGCATTGAACGTCGCAAGGCCACTGTCGGCCGCGCGGGCCCACTGGGTCTGCGTACTGGTCAGATCCCGGCACGCGGCGTTGTAGGCCGCAAGCATCACCGCGGTGGGCGCGTGATCGCCCTTGTCCTGCGCCGTCAGTTGCCCCACGAACCTTCGGCTGAGGGTGCTGAAGGGCAGATCGAGCGCCGTTTTCAGGGTGGCGGCGGCCGTGGTCACGGGGGCCGGAGCGCCCGAGGCTTTAGCCTCCACCGCGGCGCGCAGCGCGTCCGTGCGCTGCTGCATCTCCCACGCCCCGTTGACTGCGTCGTAGAGACGCATCAGCAGAGCGTGCTGCGCGTCGAGGTCTTTCGCGGTGGCCGGCGAACGCGGGTCGTTGCGCACCGTGACCTTCTGTTCGTAGCGCGTACCGTCGACGGTGAGCCGCAGCGTGTAGACGCCGGGGAGCGCCAGCGGCCCCTCGGGTGAGGCCGGGGTCAGGCCGGGATTCGCGTTGATCTCGAACTCGTGAGTGAAGACCTTCGGCGCGTCGTAGCGCAGATCCCAGTTGATGCGGTTGGTCCCCACCGCCACGGGCATCCCGGTCGGACGCGCGAGCCAGTACTCGGGGAACCGCACGCGAGGAATCTCGGGGACGGGCGGGATGGGGGCGCTCGACAGGCGGCGAACCACCCTGGCCCCGGCGTCCAGCACCTCGAGCGTGATCTCGCCTGACGGCGTAGCACCGAGCCAGTAGTCGACGATGACGCCGTCCGGAGGATTCAGGGCATGCGGAATCTCGGGGGGCAGAGGCGTGTCGTCGTTGACGTTGCGGCGAACACGAACGGCATCGGACGGAGCGAACAGCCGTGCCCGCGCGGTCTCCATGCCCGGAGTGAGCTGGCGAAGGAGCGCGTAGTTATCGAGCACCCAGATGCCGCGGCCGTACGTGCCGACGATGAGGTCGTTGTCCTTGATCGCCAGGTCCCAGCACGGCGTGTCGGGCAGGTCGAGCTGCAGCGACTGCCAGTGATCGCCGTCGTCGAACGAGACGCGCACGCCCGACTCGGTGCCGACGAACAGCAGGCCGCGCCGCTTCGGATCGGCGCGGATCACGCGGGTGACGCTGCCGCTCACTTCATCCACGGGCAGCCCCTGGTTGATCTCGGTCCAGGTCGCGCCGAAGTCGCGCGTGCGGAAGAGATGCGGGCGATGATCGCCGAGGCGAAGGTATTCGATGGCGGCGTAGGCCGTCCCCGCGTCGAAGGGCGAGGCCTCGATGCCGGACACGTTGGCCCACTCCGGTCTTGGAAGCCCCGCGATACTCACTTTCGTCCAACTCTTGCCTTCGTCGCGGGTGAGGTGGATCAACCCGTTGTTGGTGCCCACCCAGATGGTGCCTGGAGCGACGGGCGACAGCGCCATGCTCACGATCGCGTCGCGCGGTCCCGCCGGACGCGGCGGGTTACCCCGCTCACCTTCGGGCCGCAGTACGAGGTCGGGGCTGATCGTCGTCCAGTGCGCGCCGGCGTCGGTGGTCACGGTGAGGTAGTTGAGGCCGGCGAAGAGCTTCGACTTGTCCCATGGCGCGAAGGCGATGGGCATGTCCGTCGTCGCGCGCATCGGAACGGTCGGGTCGAGCGAGGGGCTGACGTTCATCCACTGCTCGCTCGGATAGCTGATCTTCTGGATGCCGTTGCCGCTCGAGTAGACGAGGTCGGGATGCAGCGGGTCGGGCCTGATCGTGCCCCACTCCCAGCCGTTGACGGAGTTCCAGTCGAACATCGTCACCGCTCCATAGTTGCCGCGGCTGCGGGTGCGGATGGCGCCCGTGTCCTGCTGGGTGCCGTAGATCCAGTAGGGGAAGCTGTCGTCCGCGGCGACGTGGTAGATCTGCGCGGTCGACTGGTTGTACCAGGTGCTCCAGGTGCCGCCCCCATCGAGGGAGATGCTGGCGCCCTGATCGAGGCCGAGGAACATGCGCTGGCCGTTCGTCGGATCGATCCACATCACCTGCGGATCGTCGCCGCCCGGCGCGCCCTTGAAGCCGGTGAAGGTCGCTCCGCCGTCCACCGACTTGTAGCTCGAGGTCTGAAGCGTGTACACGATGTCGGGGTTCTTCGGATCCACGAACACGCCGCACATGTATCCCCCGCTCACGATGCGCGGATCGTCCGCGGCCATCTTTCGCCACGTGGCGCCGCCGTCGTCGGAGCGGTACAGGCCCTGATCTCCGATCAGATACACGCGCTGGGCGCCGGTGTTCATCGCCACCGCCACCGAGGTCCGGCCCGACAGGCGCGGCAGACCGTTGCCTGACAGCTCCCGCCAGGTGACGCCGCCGTCCGTGGACTTGTACACCGCGGTGCCCGTCAGAGCACCTTCCGGCCGCTTCTGCTGCCCGAACTGCCACGACCGCAGCTTGTCGACCGGGTAGTCGTCGGGCACGAAGTAGCGCACCGTGGTCGCGAACATAACGTCGGGCATGTCGTAAGCGCGGGTCACGAACTGTCCGCCGGTTTCATCATCGACGTAGATCACGCGGGCCCAGGTGCGACCGCCGTCCGTGCTGCGGAAGATGCCGCGCTCTTCCGACTTGCGGTGCGGGTCGCCGGCCGCGGCGAGAAGGAGCACGTCCGCATTCCGGGGATCGACGCTGATCGAAGGGATGTGCTTCGTGCGGTCGAGGCCGAGGTGCTGCCAGGTCTTCCCCGCGTCGGTGGACTTGTAGACGCCATTCCCCTGTTCGATGGTGCCCGCGGTGATCATGTCCCCGGTGCCGACGTAGACGATGTCGGCGTTCGACGGAGCCACCTCGACGGAGCCGATGGAGGAAACGTCTCGGACCGAATCGAACACCGGAAACCACGTGGCGCCGGCACTTGTGGTCTTCCACACGCCGCCGCCCGGATAGCCCGCGTAGAAGACGCCCGGCTGCCCGATCACCCCCGCGGTCGCCGACACGCGGCCGCCTCGGAACGGGCCGACGTTGCGCCAGCTCAGGCCCGCGTAGAGGCGGGGGTCAATGGTGGGTCGGGACGGCGCCGACTCCTGCTGGGCGAACGCAGGCACCGCCAGGCAGGCGAGGAGGAAGCTGAGACGGACCTTCAAGCGCAGGGACATGCCGGGGATTATGACAGCGGCCTCGCCACCGGTCGGGCCACTGAAGCCCGGGGCGCCCTGGCCCTGGTTGGATTGGTGTCCACCGGAGCGGGAAGGCGCTTCGGTCCGTCGGCTAAGATCCTCCGACAACTTCGGGGTCCCGGGCGGGCTCCCTCTTCACTCGAGGAAAAACGCATGCGATTTCTACGCCTTCCCCTGCTCGGACTTGGTTTCCTGGCCCTGGCCTCCATCAGTCAGGCGCAAGCCGCCAGGGTCCCCACCACTAAAGAGGTGTACGGGTTCACGATCGGCGACGACTATCGCCTCGCGAACTACACCCAGTTCACCGACTACATGAAGAAGCTCGATGCGGCGTCCGACCGCATGATTCTTCAGTCGATCGGCAAGTCCGCCGAAGGGCGCGATCAGTGGATGGCGATCATCACTTCGCCTGCGAACCACAAGATGCTCGCGAAGTACAAGGACATCTCGCAGAAGCTGGCGCGGGCCGAAGGACTCACCGATGCCCAGGCGAAAGCGCTCGCGAAAGAGGGCAAGGCGGTGGTCTGGATCGACGGCGGCCTGCATGCGACCGAGGTCCTCGGCGCCGCGCAGCTCGCGGAGACCGTGTATCAGCTGGTGAGCCGCACCGACGAGGAGACGATGCGTTTTCTGAACGACCTCATCATCCTTGCCGTCCATGCCAATCCCGACGGCATGGAGCTTGTCTCCAACTGGTACATGAAGGAGTCCGACGAGAAGAAGCGCAATTCCGGCGACATCCCTCGCCTGTATCAGAAGTACATCGGCCACGACAACAACCGCGACTTCTATGCGCTCACTCAGCCGGAGAGCCGCAACATGTCGCGTCAGCTTTCGATCGAGTGGATTCCGCAGATCATGTACAACCACCATCAGACCGGGCCCACCGGCGCGGTTCTGTTTGCACCACCCTTCCGGGATCCCTTCAACTACAACTTCGATCCGCTGATCCTTACCGGTCTCGATCTCGTGGGCGCTTCGATGCACAACCGTTTTGTGGTCGAGAACAAACCCGGCGCCACCACGCGCCGCGGCGCCAACTACTCGACCTGGTGGAACGGCGGCCTGCGCACCACCGTCTACTTCCACAACCAGATCGGCCTGCTGACCGAGACCATCGGCAACCCCACTCCGGTCGACATCGAGTTCGTGCCTCAGCGCGCTCTGCCCACCGGGGACTACGTTCTTCCGATCGCGCCGCAGAAGTGGCACTTCCGCCAGTCCATCGACTACTCGGTCACCGCGAACTACGCGGTGCTCGACATCGCCTCGCGCCACCGTGAGCAGTTCCTCTACAACATCTACAAGATGGGGCGGAACTCCATCGAGCGCGGCAGCAAGGACAACTGGACGGTGTGGCCCAAGGACATCGACGCGGTCCGGGCGGTGGCCGACAAGGAGACGCGCGCGCCGGGAGGCCCCGCCTCCGTCGTCGATCCGACCATGACCCCGGGCGGTCTCTTCGCCGCGAACCGGGGCGGCCGGTCGCCCGTGGTTCCCACGAAGTTCTTCGATGAGCTTCGCAAGCCCGAAGATCGCGATCCTCGCGGCTACATTCTTCCCGCGAGCCAGGCCGACTTTCCGACCGCGATCAAGTTCATCAACGCGCTTCAGCGCTCGGGCATCGTGGTCCATCGCGCCACCGCCGACTTCACCGTGGCGGGGAAGAGCTATCCGAAGGGTTCGATCGTGGTGAAAACCGCGCAGGCCTTCCGCCCGCATGTGATCGACATGTTCGAGCCTCAGGATCACCCGAACGACTTCGCGTCGCCCGGCGGCCCGCCGATTCCTCCCTATGACAATGCCGGCTGGACGCTCGCCTATCAGATGGGCGTCGACTTCGATCGCGTTCTCGACGGATTCGAGGGACCCTTCGAGCGGATCGACCCGACCAATCTTCTGAAACCGCCGGCCACCACACTCGCCGCTTCGGGTGCGGGTGGTTACATCCTTCCCGCGAGCCAGAACGACTCTGTCCTGCTGGCCAACCGGGTCCTGAAGGCGGGAGGCGAGGTGCATCGCATCACCTCCGGTCCGGCCGCGGGAGGCTTCTACGTGCCGGCCAGTGCGGCGTCCACACCGGTGGTGACGAAGGCCGCGAGCGATCTCGGCGTCACGGTTCTGTCGGGGTCGAAGCCCGCCGAGACCACGCAGCTGAAGACGATGCGCATCGGCCTCGCCGACACTTACGGCGGCAGCATGCCCTCGGGCTGGATCCGCTGGATCCTCGAACAGTTCGAGTTCGCGTCGGTGGAGCAGGTCTACCCGCAGGTGGTCGATGCCGGGAATCTCAACGCGAAGTACGACGTCCTGATCTTCGCGGACGGCATCCTGCCCGAGAACGACCGTCCGGCGGCCGGCCTCTTCTTCTCCCGCCAGCCTACGCCCGAGCGCGCGGGTGAGTTCGCGCCCTGGCTCGGCCGTTACTCCGTGGCGAAGAGCGTTCCCGCCATCAAGGCCTTCATCGAAGCCGGCGGGAAGGTTCTCGCGATCGGTGATTCAACCTCGATCGGCCATCACCTCGGCCTGGTCGAGAACCACCTGGTCGAACGCACCGTCACGGGACCGAAGAACCTCGGCCGCGACAAGTACTACGTTCCGGGCTCGGTTCTCCGCGCTGAAACGGACACCACTCATCCTCTCGCCTGGGGTGTCAGCAGCACGGTGGACGTGATGTTCGACAATTCGCCCGTGTTCGAGTTGAAGCCGAATGCCTTCGCGCGGGGCGTCACGCCGGTGGCCTGGTTTCCGAACGCCGCTCCGTTGCGCAGCGGCTGGGCATGGGGCCAGCACTACCTCGAAGGAGGCGTCCTGGTGGCCGAGGCGAAGATGGGTCAGGGCCGCCTGATGTTGTTCGGCCCGGAGATCACGTTCCGCGCGCAGCCTCATGGGACGTTCAAGTATCTCTTCAACGGGATTTACAGGTAGCGACTCGCTCAGCCGAGTACGACAGTCGAGGCAGAGGTAGCTCATGGCGCGCTACCAGATGCTGTGGGACTGCGCGAGTTGCGGGACCACGAAGCTTCTTGGTCTCACGCATCGACACTGCCCGAACTGCGGGGCCGCGCAGGATGCGAAACGTCGCTACTTCCCGGCCGAAGGCGAGGAGGTGGCGGTTGAGGGGCACACCTATGTAGGTGTGGACCGCGAATGCCCGGCCTGCCAGACCCCCAACTCCGCGGCATCCGGCTTCTGCGTCAACTGCGGTTCGCCTCTCGATGGTGCCGCGGCGGTCCCGCTTCGCACCGACGACTCGAAGGTCCCGCTTGGCTCCGTGCCCGATCCGCCGGCCGCCGAGAAGCTGGCCTTACGGCCTTCGGCGCCGGAGGCCAGACTCTTCTCGGCCATCGCCGTTCCGGATGAAGCGCCGCCGCGCCGGAAGAAGTGGCCCATGGCGGTAGCGGGTCTCGTGATGTCGGCGGTGGTGGCCCTTTTCTGGACGCGGGACATCACGGCTACGGCCAAGGCCCACAGCTGGGTTCGATCGATCGATGTCGAGCAGCTCACACCCACCGCCGAGAGCGACTGGCGCGATCGGGTTCCCTCGGGCGCCTACGACATGTCCTGCCACAGCGAGGTGCGGAGCCATCGGCAGGTGGCCGACGGCGAGACCTGCTCGCCGGTGCGCCGCGACCAGGGCGATGGCACATTTACCACCGAGCAGAGCTGCACCACGAGCTACCGGTCGGAGCCGGTCTACGACGACAAATGTTCGTACACCATCGACAGGTGGAAGGTGATCCGCACCGCCGAGGCCAAAGGGCAGTTCCTGACCGACGAGCCGAGATGGCCCCGCGTCACCCTTTCCCGTCCCGGCGCCTGCGTGGGATGCGACCGCGAGGGCCAGCGGCGCGAGGACTACAGCGTCACCTTCTCCTATGAAGACAAGTCCAGCAGCTGTTCCTTTCCCCAGGCGCGCTGGGCCGCGATCCCCCTCGGCAAGGACTTCAAGGCCAAGGCGCTGGTGGTGACCGGCATGCTCACCTGCAGCAGCATCGAGTGAGCCCGGGGCTTCATTTTTCTGGCACTATTCGCGCGTCGTCGTTCCTTTCTGGAGGTTTCATGAATCGCTTGCGTGTCGTTCGTCTGGGCGCCCTTCTCTCGGTTTCGGCTTTGTTTCCGGGAGCGGCGTCGGCCGGGTCGGGCGAGGAGCGCGTGCTCCCCGCGCCCAACTACGAGCTGGCTTCCCGGTGGATGCCGTCGAAGGTGGGGAAGCTCGTCTTCGACACCAGCGTCACGCCGAGGTGGGCCGAGACCAGCGACCGGTTCTTCTACACGTTCGAAACCGCGCAGGGCCGCACGTTCCAGCTCGTCGATCCCGTGCGACGCACGAAAGTACCGCTCTGGGACAACGCGAAGATGGCGGCGATGCTGACCACACTCACTCGCGTCCCTTTCGACTCCCAGCATCTGCCCATGGGAGCGGCGCGGCCCGCGGGAGCTGCCGAGGGCGGCGGAGGCGGCGAGCCTCCGCGTCCGCCGATGCTGAAGTGGGCGAAGAACGACACGGTCATTCAGTTCGAGATCGAGGTCCCGAAGGAGGCGAAGATCCCGGGAGAGAAGCCGAAACCGACGCCGAGTCCCACGCCGACCCCGAGCCCGAGGCCGACGCCCGCGGCGGACGCGGCGGCGGAGCGCGATCCCGAGGAGACGAAGACCACAAAGACTCTGTACTTCGAGTACGACATCGCCACCGGCAAGCTCTCGATACTTCACGACTTCGAACCTGAGCCGAAGAAGCCCGCCTGGGCGCAGATCTCGCCTGACGACAAGACGGTGATCTTCGCCCGCGGCCACAACCTCTTCATGATGGACGCGGAGAACTACAAACTCGCGCTCAAGGACTTCGGCGATCCGAAAGTCCAGGAGGTTCAGATCACCACCGACGGCGTCGAGCACTACAGCTTCGCCCGGCGGATGAACGAGCAGGCGCGGACCACGGCCCGTCGCGACCAGAAGGGCGACAACAAACACAAGGATGGCCCGCGCGTTCCCGCGATCGTGCTTCAGTGGGCGAAGGACTCGTCGAAATTCTCCGGCGTCCGTCAGGACCTGCGCAAGGTGTCCGACCTCTGGGTCATCAACTCCCTCGCGAATCCGCGTCCGAAGCTCGAGACCTATCGCTACGCCATGCCGGGTGAAGAGAACGTCGACCAGGCCGAACTGCTGATCTTCGACCGCGAGACGAAGGCCCGCGTCGCCGTCAAAGCCGACGCGTTCAAGGATCAGACGATTCAGGTCGCCACCGCGCGCACCACCGCGCGCGCCCGCGAGAAGCAGAAGACCGAAGGCCTCTGGCTGAGCGAGACCGCGGACAAGATGTACTTCCTCCGCAACAGCCGCGACCTGCACCGGGTTGACGTCTGCGTCGCGGATACCGCCACCGGAGAGGTGAAGACGGTCATCGAGGAGAGGCTCAACACCTATATCGAGACCCAGCCGCTATGGACGCTCGGGAACGGCAAGGAGTTCATTCACTGGTCCGAACGCGACGGCTGGGGTCACTACTACCTCTTCGGCGCGGATGGCACGCTCAAGAACCAGATCACCACCGGTGAGTTCGTGACCGGCCCCATCACCTGGGTCGACGAGAAGCTCCGCGTCATGTACTTCACCGCGAATGGCAGGGAGGCGGGCGAGGATCCGTACTTCACCCACACCTATCGCGTGAATCTCGACGGCACGGGTCTCAAGCTCCTCGACCCCGGGAACGCGTCGCGCACTTCGGTGATGTCCGATTCCGGCCGCTACTTCATCAACACGTACTCGCAGGTCAACACCGCGCCGCGTTCCGAGCTGTTCGACGCGTTGGGCGGCAAGATCGCCGATCTCGAGACCACCGACGTCACCGCCCTCACCGAGGCCGGTTTCAAGTTCCCCGAGCCTTTCAAGGTCAAGGCGGATGACGGGGTCACGGACCTGTTCGGCGTCATGTACAAGCCCTTCGACTTCGACGCCGCGAAGCGTTATCCGGTCATCGCTTTCGTCTATCCCGGGCCGCAGACGGAGAGCGTCACCAAGACCTTCTCGCCCCGCAGCGCCAACGTCGCTCTCGCCAACATGGGCTTCATCGTGATCGAGGTGGGCAACCGCGGCGGCCATCCGCAGCGATCGAAGTGGTACCACAACTACGGCTACGGAAATCTGCGCGACTACGGTCTCGCCGACAAGAAGGCGGCGATCGAGCAACTCGCGCGGAAGAACCCCTGGATCGACATGAACCTCGTGGGCATCTACGGCCACTCCGGCGGC
>CAYNHK010000174.1:0-10984 GCA_964396875.1 uncultured Acidobacteriota bacterium
GGATCGACGCGGAAGAGGCTGATGGTGCTCTCCCCCGCTCCCTGAGCGGGCCGGCCGACATAAAGCGTGTCTTCGAGACGAGCGAGTTCGATCGTGCCGTCGACGGTGAGATCGGGACGCGAGCCTCGGGGCAGTTCTCCTTCGAGCGAGACGTCGACGGCGACGGTGCCGTTTTGCGCCGCGGGATCGATGCGGACCACGCGGCCCTTGACGATTCCATTGCGCGTGTCGACGTCACAGGGCAGGCCGATGGCAAGATCCTTCGCCTGGGTTTCCGCCACGCGAATCACGGCCTTGAGGCGCGTGGGTTCGACGACGCGGGCGAGGTTGGTGCCCGGAGCGACCTGCTGTCCGACTTCGACCGGCACCGATTGAAGGACGCCGTTGATGCCCGCCCGCACTCGTAGGGCATCGCGCTGAGCGCGACGCATGCGCGCGGTGCCGAGACGCTGCTCGACCGTGGACTTGGGAACCGCGATCTGAGCCTCGATGGAGTCGATGGAGAGCTTCAGCCGCTCCTGCTCGATCTTCGCGCGGCTCTCGAGCTCCTCGGCGGCGGCCTGCGACAGCTTCGCATTCAGACCGGCCACCAGACCCTGCGAAGCGAGTTCCACATCGGCATCGGCGCGCAGCCGCGCCTGGCGCGATTCCGAGGCGACTCTCGCCGCGGTGGATTGCTGATCGAGACGCGAGCGTTCGATGTTCGAACGCGCTTCGATGAGACGCGCCTCGGCTTCACGAAGCTGCGACTCGGCTTCGAGCAACTGCTGTTCGAGATCAGGGTTCGAGAGTTCCAGGATGACGGTATCGGGCTTCACCACCGTACCTGGAAGAGCCACGATGCGCTCGACCCGGCCTGCGGTGAGGGCCGGGATCCACCGGACCTCCTCGGGCACGAGCGTGCCGAGGCCGCGGACCTGCAGGAGCATTTCGCCCTTCTTCACTTTGTCGAGGAAGAGCGTGCCGCGATCGACGCTGGGCGCCGCCGGCTTGAGTTGAGAGAGGCCCCACGTGGCGCTCAAAAGCACCACCGCGGCGCCGATTCCGATTTGAAGGTTCCGCTTCTTGCGCTTGACGGCAAGGTCGGGGCGAGCGATGTCCATGTCTATTCCTCTATCAATGCCTGTGCCATCCGCTCAGGTCTTCCATATCTATATGGATTAACGCTAGTTGTGCAAGTCGGGTTCCGTGAAGTTCGCTTCCCGAAGTCCCATTACCGGACACCGCCTTCCCGTGGTTGAACCGCCGGGTTTGTTCCGTGGAGGCCCGCCCGGGAATGGATCCCTCAAAAACACAAAAGGGCACGCTTGCTGGCGTGCCCTCTGGATCGGACCGAAGGTCCTCGGATTCTTACGATCGGCCGTCGTTGCCCGACACCGCCTTCGACCGGCTGGCGGGCCTGGTGGCATTGGCGGTGGCGTCGGTGCGCGTCGCGCCAAAGTCGGGAAGCGGGGGCGAGATGATGGTCCCGGGGATCTGGGCCGCCGCACCCTTGGCCGCGAGGCGCTCATCAAGCAGGCGCTGCTGCGCCTCCCAGCCCCGCTCGATCTCCGCCTGCGCCGTGCAGGAAGCGCTCAAGGCCACCGGGGCATTTGCGACATTGGCCAAAGGGGCGAGGTGAAGCATCTGGCCCTGTTCGGCCGCGGAAGCGGAGACGGCGCCAAAGGCAACGAACGCGAGGGACAGGGTCTTCAGAACTGGCTTGGTCATCACAAAACTCCTTGAGTTGTTCATGCCGCCTGAGACGGCAGCACGAGCAGGTTGGTTTGCGAGAAAACGCGAAAGGAATCCGTTCAATTGAACACCGATTCCAGACCGCCCGGGAACGAACGAAGCCGTCCCACGAACGGACGTTTGGGTCGCCGGAACCGACTGACGTACAACGGTTTGGCTGGAATGGCCGGTCTGATTCTTCTCGTTGCTCACAACCGATAAAGACGAAGGTCGCGTTGAAACGGTTCCCTCGAATCTTCCGAGCGGCGGGAGTCCTCAATCCGCGCGAAGTGCGGAGGCCGGATCGACGCGCGTGGCCCGCCTCGAGGGCCCGAGCGCCGAGAGCAGGCCCGCGCCGAGGAGCACAAGCACGCTCGTGCCGATCGTCCCGGGGTCCAGAGGGGAAACACCGAACAGGAGAGACCGAACCCCGGCGGAGAGGGGCCACAACATCAACCCCCCCAGGACCACCCCGGTAACAACGGGCCGCGACGAGTGAGAAAGGGTCTCTCGCAGAACCGTGCCCGGCCTCGCGCCCAGAGCCATCCGCAGACCGATGTCTCGCGTGGACTGCGATACCGAGTAGTCGACGATTCCCCAGATCCCGAGTGCCGAGAGAAGAAGGGCGATGAACGCCATCGCGCCGAAGAGACGGGTGGCGAGCCGTTCTCGATTCAATGTTCCTTCGACGAGGGCCTCCATCGTAATGATTCGTTGCGCGGGCTGAGAAGGGTCGACGTCGGTGAGGGCCTGCCTCGCCGCCGCGATCAGACCGGCGGGATCGGAGCCGCTTTCCACCACGACGAAGAGCGCGGGATAGGCGTTTTGCCGATAGGGGATGAACACCTCGGGCCGCGGCTCACGCCTCAGACCATGGCGGGTGTCGTTCACGACGCCCACGATCTCGTAGGGGTAGGCCCCGCCGAGGTAGTCGAGAACGATCTGCTTCCCCACCGGGTCCTCGCCGGGCCACGTCACGCGCGCGAGGCGTTCGTTGATCATCACGACCGGGCGGCCGGTGGGCCCATCCTCGCCCGCGATCTCGCGGCCCGCCTTCACCCGCATCCCCATGGCGTCGATGTATCCGGGCAGGACCATGCGAATGTCGACGGGCGTCGGCGCTCCCTCGGGCCGCGGCCGATCGGCGCGCCAGTAGGGACGGTTGAAATCGGTCCCTCCCTCGGCCATCGGCAGGACCGTGGTGGCGCCCACGCTGGAGACACCGGGAATCGCGGCCAGACGCTCACTGAGCCGATCGAAGTAGGCGATGCGTCTTTCGCCGGTGTTGTACTTCCGGGTGTTGAGGGACACGTGCACCATGAGCCGGTCCGCGGTTTGAAATCCCGGATCCACGGCCCGAAGCGACCAGACGCTTTGAACAAGAAGCGAAGCGCCCGTGACAAGCACAAGCGCGATCGCGACCTGGCCCGCCACCAGCCATCGGCGAGCCCCGAGCCGCAGGGCCGTGCCGCCTCGAGCGCCCCGGAAAACGCTGGCCGCACCCACCGCCGCCGTGCGCATCGCCGGGAGAATGCCGGCGCAGACTCCGGACACCAGGGTGATCAGCAACGCGAACGCGAGCACGCGGCCATCGACCCGCACCTGATCGAGGGCCACGATCGACCGCGGAACGAGAACGGCGAGATCCTTCACCAGAAGCGCCGCCACCAAAACGCCGAGCACGCCGCCGAGGGCGAAGAGCAGAAGCGATTCCGTCAGCAGTTGCCGCATCAGTCGCGGGCGGCTGCCGCCAAGAGCCAGTCGGACGGCCATCTCCCGCTCGCGAACCACGCCGCGGGCGATCTGCAGATTCGCCACGTTGGCGGAAGTGAGAAGAAGCACCAGAAGCACCGCGGCCAGCAGGGCGAGCAGGGTTTCTCGCGCGTCTCCTGTGAGTTCCTCCCGCAGCGGCTTCATCGCCACGCTCCAGCCCGCGTTCGTATCCGGGTGTCGCGCCGCGATGCCCAACGCGAGCGCCGACATGCGCGCCCCCGCCGCTTCGAGCGACACACCCTCGCGCAGCCGCGCGTTCACTTTCACGAAACGCCAGTCGCGCGGCACGGCCTTGAGGCGCGCGTAGGTCCGCGCGATGTCCCACGGAAGCCAAAGTTCAACCGCCGCGTTCGAGTGGACAAACGCCGCCGGCATCACGCCGACGATCTGACGCGTGGCCCCGTCGAGGGAGATTGTGCGGCCGAGCGCTTCGGGCGAACCGCCGAAGCGGCGCTTCCAGAAACCGTCGCTCACCACCACCGGCCCCGGAGACTGGTTGTTGGCGGTCTCGGACAGGCCGGCCGCGATCTCTTCGGGCGTGAACAGACGTCCAAGGGCCGGACGGACGCCGAACACCTCGAAGAAATCCGCCGTGACCTGCGAACCCATGACGACCTCGGCACTTTGCTCCTCGGTGACGACCACGCCCCGCGCATAAAACGCCGCCAGGCCCGAGAACACGTCGGTGGCTTCGCGCCAGTCGAGGATGTTGCCCGGCGATGCCCCGGCACCCCTGATTCCCTTCGCGAGATTCTCCTCGGAAATGGACACGATCCGGTCGGGCTCGGGAAACGGCAACGGCCGATTGAGCGTGGCGTCGGTCAGTGTGAAGACCGCGATGTTGACGCCGATGCCGAGGGTCAAGGAGAGCAGAACCGCCGCGGTGAAGCCCGGGCTCCGACGCAATCCCCGCAGGCCATAGGTCACGTCCTGGACGATCTCCTCGACGCGCGCGCCTCCCCAGGTGTCGCGGGTGAGTTCGCGCACCACGTGTTCGTTCCCGAACTCGCGGCGCGCACGGCTCAGGGCCTCGGCCGCGCTGTGGCCCTGCTCTTCATAGGTCCGCGCGGCCAGCGCGAGATGCGCCCGCAACTCTTCATCGAGTTCGTCGTTGCGCTGTTCGTTCCTCTCGGGCCACAGTTTCACGCGACACCTCCGGGCTTGACGGGCTGGAGCACACCGAGGATCGCCGCGGAGATCGTCTCCCACCTCGACCGCTCGGCCACGAGCTGCTTTCGGCCGGCGGGGGTGAGCCGATACACCCGCGTGCGCTGGTTGTTCACCGACATCTCCCAGGATGCCTTGACGAAGCCCTGCTTCTCGAGACGATGCAGGGCCGGATAGAGCGACCCGGTCTCCACCTGCAGCACTTCGTTCGAGCCCGCGCGGATCGCGGTGCTGATCGAGTAGCCGTGCTGCGGCCCCCATTGCAGGGTCTGCAGGATCAGAAGGTCGAGCGTGCCCTGCAACAGATCGACCCGGTTCGAGGTGGGATTGAGCTTGACCATGTAGTCAACCTACACCCATGGCTGTAGGTTGTCTACACCGTTTTATTGAACGCGTTGCGATCGGGCTAACCCTTCGGCCCTGGCCAGCGTCTCAGCCGACATGGCGACTCACCCTTTCTCCGGAATCCTTCAGGATGTCCGTTTCACCCTTCGGCAGTTGCGCCGGGACCGTGTCTTCACTCTGGTGGCGGTTCTCACCCTGGGCCTCGGCATCGGGGCCACCACGACGCTTTTCACCGTGCTCGACGCGGTCGTGCTGCGACCGCTCCCCTTCCCCGACTCCGAACGCCTGATCGACATCGCCACCACGTTTCAGGGCGGCCCCGGGGCGGTTTCCGTCGGCAACTACTTCGTGATGAAGGAACGCTCCCGGACGTTCGAAAGCCTCGCGGCGAGGAGCGGCGCCACCTTCAATCTCACCGAGGGCGGCGAGCCCGAACGTGTCCTCGGCACGCACGTGACCGCGAGCTACTTCACGGTCCTCGGGGTTCAACCCGCCCTTGGCCGGGTATTCACCGAAGCGGAGGACGCGCCCGGAGCGCCGAAGGTCGCCGTCCTCAGTCATCGGCTCTTCATCCGCCGGTTTGGAGGCGACCCGGGAATCGTCGGACGCAGCGTCTCGCTGAGCGGCGTCCCGCACACCGTGGTCGGCGTCATGCCGAGCACGTTCGGCCTGCCCGAGGAGGAGACCGAGATCTGGACGCCGATCGCGTTTGGCGCCGAGCGGAGTTTCGACGCCAAGTACCTCGGCATCACCGCGCGTTTGCGCTCCGGAGTGAGCGAGGCCCAACTCACCGAGGACATGCGGGCCATCACACTCGCGACGCAGGAAGCAGCGCCGCGGGACAACGAAGGCCGCACTTTCACCGTGGCGAAGCTGCTCGATCGCATCGTGGGCAACTACCGCGAAAGGCTTCTCCTGCTTCTGGGCGCGGTGTCCCTCGTCTTTCTGATCGCGTGCGTGAACGTTGCGAGCCTCCTGCTGGCCCGCGGGGCCGCGCGCGCCCGGGAGATCTCGGTCCGCGCCGCCCTTGGCGCCGGGCGTTTCAGGATCGCGCGCCAGTTGATCACCGAGGCCTTCGTGCTCTCGGCTCTCGGTGCGGGAGTGGGGATTCTCATTGCCGCGGTGGCTCTGCCGATTCTCATCGCACAAAGCCCCGCCGATGTTCCACGCGTCGCCGAGGCGCGGCTCGACCCCGGGGCGATTCTGATCGCGTCGGTCGCGACACTTTTCGCGACGCTCATCTCCGGCCTGATCCCAGCGCTGCGCGAATCCCGGGCGGGCCTCCCCTCGACCGCGGCCCAGGCTTCCCGCGGCTCGACCTCCGGCGTCCGCGACCGGGCGCGGCAGGCCTTCGTTGCGGTGGAGGTGGGCCTCGCCCTCATGCTGTTGATGGGCGCGGGCCTGCTCATCCGCAGCGGATCGAACCTCGATCGCGTCTCTCCGGGCTTCGATCCCGACAATCTACTCTCCGCCCGCCTTGCCCTGCCCCCTTCCGCCTACCCGGGTGAAGAACGTCCCGCGGCCGCGGTGGCGCAGATCGTGGCGAGGCTGGGAGCGGCCCCCGGCGTTTCGGAAGCGGCGGCGTCGACACGTCCGCCGATGATCGGCGAGGTCAGCTACGGGCTTCGCATCGAGGGCCGCGAACCCACTCCCGCGAATCGAATCAATGCCCGGATGCAGCTCGTCACACCCCGCTATCTCGAGACGATGCGCGTGCCGCTCAAGTCCGGTCGCACGTTCACCGACCTCGACCAGCGGAACGCGCCCCGCGTGATGATCGTCAACGAAAGCCTCGCGCGATCCGCCTGGCCGGACGAGAGCCCCATCGGCAAACGTGTCGCCTGCTGCGAAGGAAGCGACGGCGCGCCCGCCTGGAAGGAGGTCGTCGGCGTGGTCGAAGACACCCGCGCCCGCGGCCTTGCTTCAAGCGGACTGCCGGAGTTCTATCTCCCGATGGACCAGGCCCCGCACCGTGCATTCGATTCGAATGCGCGATCGATCACCCTCGTGGCCCGCGCGGTCTCCGGAAGTCCGGAAACACTAACGTCTTCGGTCCGGGCGTCGGTGAGTGCCATCGATCCGACCGTACCTCTCTACGACGTTGCGACCATGGCCTCGCGCGTCGCCGCGTCCACTTCAGTCACGCGGTTCAACCGCCTCCTGCTGTCCTGCCTCGGCCTCGTCGGCCTCGCTCTAGCGGCGATCGGCATCTACGGCGTGATCGCCTACCTCGTCAGCCAGAGGACGCGGGAGATCAGCGTCCGCATGGCGCTTGGCGCCCTCCCGGGCGACGTGGTCCGGCTCGTCTTGAAACAGGGTCTCGGTGCGGTGGCGGCGGGTGTCTTGCTCGGAGGCATCGGCGCCTTCGCCCAGGGACAGGCCATCGAGTCGCTGCTCTTCGGCATCTCCGGACGCGACCCAGTGACGTTCGCCATCGTGGCGGGGGTCTTGCTGATCTTCGCCCTCGGCGCCAGTATCGGCCCCGCGTGGCGCGCCGCCCGCATCGACCCCGCGAAGGCACTGTCCGAGATCGCGAGCTGAGACCGTAAGGCCCGCTGACGCGTCTACACTCCAACCCAACTTCGGAGGGAGGTTTCATGGGCGCATGTCTTCGTGGCGTCGCACTGTCGTCAGTCTTCCTTGCCGTCCCCACCATCGCCCTGTCACAACCAAAGATCCTCCCGCGAGAGAGTCCCGCGGCGAGCGTCTCCCAAAGGCTCGGGGTCGGGACCGTCGTCGTCAACTATCACCGCCCGGCCCTCAAGAGCCGAAAGATGTTTGGCGGCATGGTGGAATACGGCAAAGTCTGGCGCGCCGGGGCGAACGAGGCGACGACGATCTCCTTCACCCACGACGTTTCCGTCGAGGGGAAGCCGCTCGCCGCAGGGATCTACGCCATCTTCATGATTCCAAATCCTGATCGCTGGACCATCATCTTCAACCGCGACGCGAAGCAGTGGGGCGCTTTCTCGTACAAACCGGCGGAGGACGTGCTGCGCATCGACGTCACTCCAACCCCTGGTCCGCTCCACGAGCGCCTTGCCTACTCGTTCCCGCTGATCGAGGCCGACGAGGCGGAGCTCGCGATGAACTGGGAAACCACACGCGTCGCCTTCAAGATCCGGTCGGACACACGCGCGCAAACCCTGAGCGCGGTTCGGGACGAATTCGCGTGGCATCAGGCGTTCGGTTTCTCCGAACATTTCCTCACCCAGCGGATCAACGACGAGGCGCTGCGCTGGGCGCGCATCGCGGTCCTGCTCGAGGAAAACTCAAGCACCCTCGTGCTCCAGGGCGACTGCCTCGCCGCCCTCGGCCGTTTCGAAGAGGCCGTGGCCCTTGGCGAACGCGCGCTCACCCTCGCTGAAAAGGAAGACAACGCCGCCGCCGAGAAGACGCGCGTCTTGAAGCGTCTCGAAAACTGGAAGGCCGGGCGCGAGGGGCTTCCGCGACGGCCGTGATTCTCGGCGCAGCAGACAATTACCCGCTCAGAAAGGCTTCCCATGCGAATCGCCGCCTTCGTCGTCGCCTCTCTCCTGACTGCATCGAGTGCGGCCCAAATGCCCCCCGCCGCGGCGCGGCCGCTCACTGCCACCTTCGTCGGCAACGAGGCGTGGCACATCACCGACGGCGAATACACGCTCATGACTGACTTCCCCTACCAGAGCGGATACTCGCGCTACATGACGTGGGAGTGGTCCGGTGTGCCACAGGTCAAGGATCCGGCGAAGCTGCTTCTCGTCACCACGCACCAACACCGCGACCACTTCGCGGCTGAGCTTTTTCAGCGGCTGAACCCCGGGGCCGTGATCGGGCCGGCGACGGTTCGCGCGGCCGCGCCCACAAAGGGAATTGCGCCGGCGGCCGACGCGCGCTTCGGACCGATCCGGGTGGAGCCGATCAAGACACCCCACGCCGATCTCGAGCACTACAGCTACGTCATCGAGTGGCACGGCGTGAGGATCTACCTGCCCGGCGACACCGAGGAGGCGAGGAGCCTGATCGAGGCAAAGAACCTCGACGTCGCGTTTGTCACTCCGTGGATGCTGCGAGCCGCGGAGCGCGCGGGAGCCAGAATCGACGCCCGCCGCGTCATCGTGGTTCACCATGAGGCGGGCCAGAACGTCGCGCCGTATCAGGCCTCGACCGTGCCCAGACAGGGCGAAGTGATCGTCCTTCGCGCCGGATCCCCGAAGCCGACGTCGAACTAACGCCCTGTCGACGTCGCGTCGAAAGTCCCCGGTGGAACCGTCGCCGCGGCCACGAAACGGCGAATCTCGTAGCGCCACGAGCCATCCGCGCGGGCTCCCCACTTCGGATACCTGACGCCGTCCGCAGACGCCAGAGGCCCGAACGCGGTTCCGCGCGTGTCTCGTCCGGATCCGAAGAGCATCGGTTCGCCCTTTTGATTCAGCACGAACCAGTTGAGGACGGCTCCGTCCGGTTTGAGAACTTCGAGGCGCGAGGCTGACACGGCCCGGTAGGCCAGCCCCGCATCGCGTTTCGCCATCCGGTGCAGTGTGCGATAGACGTTGCCTTCCCACCATCCGCGGTCCGACTCGTACTGCTCCGCGGTGAGCGGCGTCCCCGCCTGCGGCCCCGCTTCGCGCACCCCGGCGCCCGCCGCGATTTTCCTTCCGCTCGTGAACTGATCGTTCCCCGCCCAGAAACGCACGCGCGGCTCGGAGAAATCGTTCCAGATCCGGTTCACGAAGGGTTCGGCCAGATCGAGGTCGTCGTGGAGCGCTTCCACGTGAACGAACGTGACCCGCGACCACGCATCCCGGCCGCCCATGGCCGAGAGAAGCCTCTCAGCGAGCGCTGTCCCCGGATCGGCGCCCTTCGACCCATCGGCGAGTGACGAGAGCGGAGCGAGGGCGAGAACCAAGGTGATGATTGCGCGGAGTCCAGGCGATGTCATGACCGGCACCGCAGCAAGGCGCGGGCCAGTGTCAGGGCCGCTTCGGAACCGGCCATCGCGTCCGCTTGCGGGAAACCGAGTCCCAAACATGGACGGTCAACGATCGAAACTCACCTGATTCAGGGGCTTGGGCTGTGGCACGAGACTTGGTACGTCAGAACCGGCATGCTCAACGCCTCACGCCTCCTAAGCGCGCTCAAACTCGGCGTGCGACAGCTGTCGAGGACTCCTGCCTTCAGCGGCGTGGTCATCCTGATCATCGCGCTCGGCATCGGCGTGAACACCGCGATCTTCTCGGTCGCGCGCGCCGTGATGCTCCGACCGATACCGATGACCGAGCCGGACCGGCTGGTTCGGCTTCGCGAGAACTTCGCGAGCGGGGCCAACGAAACACAGCTCAATCTCTCGCCTCTCACCTGGCAACGCTGGCGCGAATCGAACACCGTCTTCACGGACATCGGGGCCGCCACCGGGGCGACATTCACTCTGACCGGCCAGGGTGACGCCCAATACGTTCCCGCCGCCATCGTTTCGCACAACTTCTTCGATGTGCTCGGGGTCAAGCCGGCGCTGGGCCGCGACTTCCTCGAGGAGGAAGACAAACCCGGCGCGCCGCGGGTGATCCTCCTGAGCCACGGCTTCTGGCAGAGCAGCCTCGGTGGCGACCCGAAGGTGCTTGGCCGCGAAATCACACTCGACGGTGAAAAGCGCACGGTGGTGGGCGTGATGCCGGCCCACTTCCGGCATCCCTATCGCGCGCAGGTGTGGGCGCCGATCGCCCTGACCATCGACCCGTCGCAGCCAGCGGGCCGTTACCTGTACGCCCCGGCCCGACTCAAGCCCGGAGTCACACTCGCTCAGGCGCACGAGGCCATGCGCGACCTGTGTGCGGCGATCGCGAGAGACTTCCCCGATCCGCAGAATCCAAAGGAAGCACGACTCGTTCCCCTGCAGGACACGTTTACGCAGGACTCGCGTCCGCGCATGTACGCGATCCTTGCCGCCGCGGCCTTCGTTCTCCTCATCGCGGGGGGGAACATCGCGAGCCTGCTTCTCGCCCGCCAG
>CAYNHK010000175.1:0-10973 GCA_964396875.1 uncultured Acidobacteriota bacterium
GGGGTCGGCGCCCGCAGACATCGGCCCGATGCGCAACGCCTTGGTGAGTGCCGGAACATGAGCGATCGAACCACCGCCCGCGCCGATGGTGCGCACGTCGACGGAGGCGACCTTGATAGGCAGGACGGTGTTCTGCGACGCGAAGGTCGCGATGTTGGTCTCACGGCCGATCGACGCCTCGCCCTGGTTGAGCGAGACGTCGGTGGACGTGCCGCCCATGTCGAAGGTCATCATGTTCGGGAAGCCCGCGCGCTTGGCGATGAACAGGGCCCCCGTGACGCCGCCCGAGGGTCCGGACATCAGGAGGTTGACAGGTTTGTCCTCGGCCGCGTGCACGGACATGAGGCCGCCGTCGGAGCGCAGCACGTTCAGAATCGCTTTGAGCTTCGCGCTCTTGAGCTTGCTCTCGAGGTTGTGCAGGTACCGGCTGACGTTGGGGCGGATGTACGAGTTCAGCACCGCGGTTTCCGCGCGTTCGTATTCCCGGAACTGCGGAAGGACATCGTACGAGCACGTCACCGGCAGCTTCGGCGCGACTTCCTTCGCGATCTCCCGGATCCGATACTCGTGCGCCGGGTTGGCGAACGAGTTGATCAGGCTGATGGTCAGGGACTCGATCCCGTTCTTCACCAGACGCTGGATCTTCGCGCGGATGTCGGCCTCGTCCAGCGCCCGGACCGTGAAGCCGCGCGCGTCCATGCGCTCCTGGGCCTCCACGGTGTCTTCGAGGCTGGCCCGCGGGTCCGGCTTCATCATGATCATCCAGCCGGCGAGAGGGCCGGGCGTCTGACCTCGGGCGAGGTGGAGGATCTGTTCGAAACCGACGGTGGTGATGAGGCCGACGCGGCCGCCTTTGCCTTCGAGAACCGCGTTTGTGCCCACGGTGGTTCCGTGGATGATCGAGTCGATCGCATCCTTATGGATGCCGGCCCGTTCGCAGACCTGGTTGATGCCGTTCAGAACCCCGACCGATTGATCCGCGGGCGTCGACGGTGTCTTCGCGCGCCAGATGCGGCCGGTCTCTTCGTGGAAGAGCAGCAGGTCGGTGAAAGTTCCGCCGACGTCGATGCCGAGTCTGTATCCCATGGACGATTACCTCTTGGTGGTTTTAGGAGAGCTTTGAATTGAGATGGTAGTCAATGCGAGGGGGTTGCTTCGTCGCGACGTCAAACGGACTGGCTCCTCGCAATGACGCTTTGTTAAGACACGCGGGCTAGCGCGGCTTTGGCGAAGAGTTCCGCCGTGGTGCCGACGCGAAGGATGTAGGAAGGGAGGGGACGATCGAGGAACTGCTGCATCAGGCGCGAAGCCTCGCGGACCTTGTCGAGGTTCACGCCGGTAGAGACGCCCATCTCCTCGAACAGATTCACCATGTCCTCGGTGGCCACATTGCCGGTGGCGCCGGGGAAGACCGGACAGCCGCCGAGGCCGCCGAGGCCGGAGTCGAAGGTGTCGATGCCGGCCTCAAATCCCGCCAGGGCGTTCGCGAGGCCGAGGCCCCTGGTGTTGTGGAGGTGGAGAGAAAGGGGCATCGCGGGCAGGGCGGTTCTGGTGCGCGCGACGAGCCGGGTCACCTGGTTTGGATTGCCCGCGCCGATCGAGTCGGCGAGGGAGAGACGCGAGATGCCAAACGCGGCCACGGCGCGCGCTATGCGCTCGACCTGCGCCTCGGGAACCGGACCTTCTATCGGGCACCCGAAAGACGTGCCGATGACAACCTCGAGGGGCGTCTTGTGCCTCGCCGCGAGAGCGGCGATCTCGGCGCACGCCGCGATCGACTGGTCGACGCTCATTCCCACGTTCTTACGATTGAAGCTCTCCGAGGCGACGATCACCAGCTCGAGCGCGTCCGCCCCTGCCGCGATCGCCCGCTCCGCGCCCTTGAGGTTTGGCACCAGGACTTTGTAGGTTGTTCCGGGCCGCCTGGAGATACGGCCCATGACCTCGTCCGCGTCCGCCATCTGCGGAACCACCTTCGGGTTGACGAACGAAGTGGCTTCGATGGTTTTGAGGCCCGCTTCCGACAGCAGGTCGATCACCCGGATCTTGAGGTCGGTGGGGATGAACGCCTTCTCCACCTGGAAGCCGTCCCGGGGCCCCACTTCGACGATGCTCACGGATTGTGGAGTCATGGGGCGAAGCAAACCTCTTCTCGAACAGGACGCGGCTTTGTCCTATCTTTATAACAATAGATCTTTGACCCGCGCGGGGGGCGTTGTCAAGCGCTTCCGGGTCGACCCTGGCTCGTTCCCTCGCGGAAAGCAGCTTCGCCCGGGCTTCTCGATTAACCTCCGCGATTCCTTGACGCCGGTACGAATGACATGAAGCTCACCCTGGGACCTCGCGCGCTGGACGACCTCGAGATGCTCTCGTCGGGCGCCTTTGCCCCGCTGAGCGGTTTCATGGGCCGGGCCGACTACGAGGCATGCCTCGCCACCATGCGGCTCGCCAACGGCCAGCTGTTCCCGCTCCCGGTCACCCTGCCCGCGGAAAGCTCGATCGCGGTCGGGAATAGGGTGGAGCTCACGCATCCTCGCGGCGATGTGCTCGCGATCATGGAGGTCGAAGAGGCATACGAAATCGAGCCCGAGAAAGAAGCGCTCGCACTTCTAGGCTCCAAGGATCCGGCCCACCCCTACACCAGGGAGCTGATGGCTGGTCAGAGATGGCGGATCGCAGGCCGGTTGACGGCGATCCGGCCCGTGCCCCACGCGGACTTCAGGGATCTTCGTCTGAATCCGGACCAGGTACGCGCGAAAGTGACCGCATCCGGCCCGCGGAACGTCGTCGCCTTTCAGACCCGCAACCCCCTCCACCGCTCGCATGAAGAACTGATCAAACGCGCGGCTCGCGACCTCAACGCAACCGTCCTGCTCCACCCCGTAGTCGGGCTTACCCGGCCGGGCGACATAGATCATTTCACCCGGGTCAGGACGTACCGGAGCCTGGTCGAAAAACACTTCGAAGCTGGTTCCGTCGTCCTCGCACTTCTTCCACTGGCAATGAGGATGGCGGGACCTCGAGAGGCCCTGCTGCACGCGATCATCCGCCGGAATCACGGGGCCACTCACTTCATCGTGGGCCGGGATCATGCGGGACCCGCGCCGGATTCGACTGGACGCCCTTTCTTCGGACCTTATGAGGCGCAGGAAATGGTCGGGCGGCACGCCGACGAGATCGGCATCGCCATGGTTCCATTCCGCGAGATGGTGTACCTCGAGGCGGAGGACCGGTTCGAAGAAGAGGACAAGGTTCCAAAGGGGGCAAGAACCCGATCGCTCTCCGGGAGCGATGTCCGTCGCCACCTCGCCGAGGGTATCCCGCTCCCGGACTGGTTCACGCGCAAGGAAACCGCCCAGATCCTCCAGCAGGCTCAGCCGCCTCGCCGCGCCCAGGGTTTTTGTGTCTGGTTGACCGGCCTGTCAGGAGCGGGAAAGTCGGCGACCGCCGAGGCGCTGCGCGCGCTCCTCATGGAGCAAGGCCGCACGGTGACGCTGCTCGATGGCGACGAGGTTCGCCTTCACCTGTCGAAGGGTCTGGGCTTTTCGCGGGAAGATCGCGACGCGAACATTCTTCGAATCGGCTACGTGGCTTCCGAGGTGGTGCGCCACCGCGGGGTGGCGATCTGCGCGGCGATCAGTCCCTTCCGCGAAGCCCGGGCGAAGTGTCGCGCCCTCATGGGAGATGCCTTCATCGAGGTCTTCGCCGACACGCCTCTGGCGATCTGCGAGAGCCGCGATTCGAAGGGTCTCTACGCGCGGGCCCGGGCAGGCGAGTTGAAAGGCTTCACCGGTATCGACGATCCGTACGAAACCCCATTGTCTCCGGAGGTCATCCTTTCCGACCCTCGGCGTTCTCCCGCGGAGAACGCAGGCAGCATCCTTGAAGCCCTGCAGTCCAGGGGTTTCCTGGCCGACCCTGAGGGCGCGAGAGAATGAACACTTTCATTCAGGATCAACGGGACCTGGACGTTGTTCCCGGCCTCCGGCGCGAGTGGATGATCGTGGTCCGCCATCGCTGGCTGATCATCGTGACCACGGTGCTGGGGTTGGTCGGGGCGGTGGTCTTCAACTACGCGGTTCGACCTTTGTACACGAGCGTCGCGGTGGTTTCGGTGTCCGAGACCGTCCCCGGCCAGCCCAACGCCCGGCTGAGCCTCAATCTGCCGCGCCTCGAGGCCGTTATCAATGAGCAGATGGGCCTCTTGACCGGAAGGGAGTTCGCGGCCCGGGTGGTCAATGAGGCGACCCCCGGTCTGATGGCCGAACTCTCGACCGGACCCATCGGAGGCTGGTATGAAAGGCTGCGCCTCGGCCGGGGAGGGGATTCGGCTCAGTCGGCGACGGTCGGCAAGGCACAGGCGGTCGGCGCTCGGGCCTTTGGCCAGACCCTCGTCCACCCCAAGGAGCCGGGCCGGCGGCCCGGCGCGCAAAGTGCGGGCTAGTTCCGACCGAGCAGGGCTTTGCGGAGACGTTCGGGCCTAGCCGTGAAATGGGCGGGGAGCGCTCGCACCGAATCCCCCAGCGGGAAGTCGCCCTTTCCGCCGTGGACGATCAAGCCGGGGCAAGCGAGGTCCTTGAGGCATTCGTGCATGCCGCGTGACATCGCGGGTGATCCGGAGAGCTTGATCTCGATCGCCACGCGGCGGTCTCTCACTTCCAGGATCAAGTCCACTTCGGCTCCCCCACTGGTCCTCCAGAGCTAGCCTCGCGGGGATTCTCCAAGAAGAGACCGACGCCGCGCCAGTAGCCGCGCCCCGCGTCCGCGAATCGCCATCTGGGAAAAGGGACGGCTCGGGTCGCCGACCCCGGCTCATCCTTGCAGATGCAACACTGGACGTTTGATTTGCAGGTGTGTGGAACCTAGAGCAGCGTAAATCCCTCGGCGTTTCGGAGGCCGCGGTCGAAAGTGTAGGTGGTGCGAGCGCCGCGAGCCATCGCGATCTCGCCGAGGATGTAGTCGGAGAAGTCGCCCTTTCCCTCCGAGTACATTTGGAGCGCACGATCGACCATGCCGTCGTCCTCCAGCACGAAAGGCGGCGTGGTCTTTAGAGTCCTTATCGCCGCGGCGATGTCAGCACGAGAGGCGCGATACAGACTTTCCATCACCCATTCGAGTTCGCACAGCACAGGATGAGTGATCAGGCAGGAATCGCCTCGAGTCTTACAGCTCTCGATCAGGGCGCGCGCCCGCTCGGCCTGACGCTCGTCATCCCGGATCAGGAAGCGGACGAGAACGTTCGTGTCGAGCGCGATCACGCCCTCTCCCGTGCGTCCTTACGTTTGGCTCGCAGCAGCACGGCGCTGCGCATCTGTGCGACCGTTGGAGGTTTGCGCCGGGCCAGCCGATGAAGCATTCCGTAGGCGCGTTCTATGGCCGGAGGCGTTTCGTGCTTGAGCGTGACCGTGCCATCGCGGGCCACCGAGAGCTGGAACCGGTCGCCCTGCCTCAGCGCCAGTCGATCCCGGATCGCTTTGCTGAGTGTGATCTGGCCCTTCGATGTCAAAGTTGTCGTGCTCATATCGCTCCTTACCGATTATGAGATTATCACTTGGTGGGTAAGGAGTCTGAGGCCGGCCGGAAGCCGCGGAGATAGGATCTACCCATGAGCGAGACCATCTTCAGCCGCATCATCAAGGGCGAGATTCCCTGCCATCGCGTATACGAGGACGATCACGTCCTCGCATTCCTGGACGTAAATCCTCTTTCGCCCGGGCACACCCTCGTCATTCCTAAGGAAGCCGTGCCGACCCTCGACAAACTGTCCGAGGAATCGGCGGCCGCGATCGGCCGGGTGCTGCCGCGAATCGCGCGCGCGGTTCTGCAGGCGACGGGCGCAACCGCATTCAACGTGCTCCAGAACAACGGGGCGGAAGCGCATCAGGCCGTCTTTCATGTGCATTTCCACATCATTCCGAAGTTCGACGGGCAGGGCCTTGGCATCGGTTGGGATCCGACGACCCCGGACCCTGCCGTGATGAAGGCGTTGCGCGAGAAGATCGCGTGGGCCGCGGCCACCCAGACGCAAACCGGCTAACCCCTATAATTGCGGTCCCTCATGACCGAAGCCCAGCGCACAAAGAAGATCCGCGTCGTCGTCGCCAAACCCGGTCTCGACGGCCACGACCGAGGCGCCAAAGTGGTGGCGCGGGCGCTGCGCGACGCGGGCATGGAAGTGGTCTACACCGGTCTGCGCCAGACCCCCGAACAGATCGTGAGCGCCGCCGCTCAGGAGGACGCCGACATCATCGGTCTCTCCATTCTCTCGGGAGCGCATCTCCCGATCTGCCAGAAGATCGTGGCCCTGCTCAAGGAGAAGGGGATGGACAGCACGCGTGTCTTCGTGGGCGGAATCATCCCGACCCAGGACATCGAGCCGCTGCGGACGATGGGCGTTTCCGAGGTCTTCCTGCCCGGCGCCTCGCTCAAGGACATCGTCGAGCGCGTCGAACGCACCGTCGCCGCCAACTGAGGTTGAGAACCGGAATGAAGCGTCTCGCCGCGGGTTTCTTTGTTGTCTTCGCACTGGCGCCTCGGGCTTTCCCCCAGGCGTGGGAGACCGTCGTCCCCGGCGGCGACACCGTGTGCTCGGATGGATCGCCGTATCGCTTTTTCGTCCATCGTGGGGATCCTTCCAAGCTGCTGATCGAGTTCGAAGGCGGGGGAGCGTGCTGGAGCGGGTCGACCTGCGAGGCAGATGTCTACAACCGCAGAGTCATCAGCGATCCCGAAGCGGCGCGGCAAACCGGCCAGCTCCAGGGAATCTACGACCGCACCAACGCAGAAAACCCTCTCAAGGATTACACCCATGTGTACATTCCCTAT
The DNA here is from genome assembly GCA_964396875.1 of uncultured Acidobacteriota bacterium. Classification (GTDB taxonomy): domain Bacteria; phylum Acidobacteriota; class Vicinamibacteria; order Fen-336; family JAGNNV01; genus JAGNNV01. The sequence goes on from CAYNHK010000175.1 coordinate 6,826, forward strand.
TGCACGGCCGACCTGCACTGGGGTAATTCGACCGCGACCTACACCGGGTTCACCGGAGTCCCGTACTCGATTCAGCACAAAGGGGCGGTGAACGCGACCACCGCGCTCAACTGGGCGGGGGAGAATGTCGCCGCTCCGTCCCAGGTGGTCGTGGCGGGATGCAGCGCCGGCGGCTACGGGGCGGCCTTGTGGTCGGCGAAGATCGCACGCGCCTATCCCGGCGCGCGCATGGTGCAGCTCGCGGATTCGGCCGCGGGGGTCGTTCCCGAGGGTTTTTTCACCACGACGCTCGCGAGCTGGAACGTGGCCGACGCCTGGCCGAGCTTCATACCGGCTCTTGCACTCGATCGGGTGGATCCTGCCACCCTCACTTTGCCAAAGCTGTACACGTCGGTCGCGGGCTTCTTCCCGACATCCTCGTTCTCTCAGTTCAACACTCGAACCGACACGGTGCAGATCTTCTTCTACGCCCTCTCCAAGGGCTCGATCTCCTCGAACGACGCGGCCGACTGGTCGGCGAAGATGGTCTCGAACGTCGAACAGATCTCCGCCGAGAGCCCCAATTTCCGGGCCTTCCTGGCCGCGGGGACCGAACATTGCGTCATCAACCGGCCGTCCTTCTTCACCCAGACGGTGGGAGGCAGGAAGTTCTCGGAATGGGTGCGCTCGCTTCTCGAAGGCGGCGATCCGGGCCAGGTGCGCTGACCGCGCTCCGGCCTGCCTTTAGAATCGGGCGCAACTCAAGAGGGGGGATCCGCAATTGGCTAACACGTCGAAGCTGTTCTCACTGGACCATCGCGAACTGGCGTTCCTGCAGAAGATCTCCCGGGCGGAGTATCAGTTCATCACCGACGACGAGCAGAACGCGCGTCAGTTGCTGCGCGACAAACTGAACGAGGTCGTCCTGAGCCCGAAGGAGAACCGGATCGCGGTGAACCTCACCACCGACGAGCTGATTTTCCTGGCCCTCATCGTGAAGGAGAACTTCTCCTTCGTCACCGCGACCGAGCGCGACGCGCGCAACGCGCTGCAGGCGAGGCTCGACACCGCGGCCGCCGCGTGAGTCCCAGGTTCGTTCCCAACTCGACCAAACCCGGATCAGGAGGTTCCATGTCTGTGCGGCACCGCGTCTTGTTAATGGCTTTCGCTCTTGCCCTGCCCCAGCCGGCGCGTGCGCAGGAGAAACTGGCCTTCCTCATTCCGACCCTGTTCGGGCCCACCGGTCTGATCGTCAACAGCGAAGCCCGTTTGCCCACCGGCGAAACTCATTCGGCCCACTTCAACAGTTCGTTCCAGTCGAACTTCTCGCCTTTCAACTCCGCCCTCGCCTCGAGGCTTGCCTCGGTGCCTCTGCCCGCGCCCGCGTCCGGTTTCACTTACACGTTCGATCCGGCTCTCGGGGTCTTCAACCGGTCGACCAAGAGCTTCGGCCCGCTGGTTACCGACCGCGCCGAGACGATCGGCAAGAAGCGGGCGTCCATCGGTTTCGCCTATCAGTATTTCAGTTTCGACCGGATCGACGGCCTTGACCTCACTGCGATTCCGATCGTTTTCACTCACGACAATCCGGTCGCGGGCACCGGCCGCGATGACGTGATCACCGCGACCAACGCGATTTCCGCCCGCATGGCTCAGTTCACCACCCATTTGAGCTACGGCATCTCGGACCGGGTCGATATCTCCGTCGCTTTGCCGCTGGTGAGCGTCGATCTCGCGGTTTCCTCGCGCGCGACGATAAGGCGCATTGGAACCGTCAACACCGCCATCCACTTCTTCCATCAGCCCACCGGCGACACGTACGGGGATGAGGCGACGTTCCAGAAGGCCGGACAGGCTTCGGGTATTGGCGATGTCGCGGTCCGTCTCAAGGCCTCGGTGGTCCATCGTCCCACTTTCGGTGTCGCCCTCGGGGTCGAAAGCCGTCTGCCCACCGGCGATGAGAAGGATCTGCTCGGCGCGGGAGCGTTCGCGGTCAAGCCGTTCCTCGTGATGTCGTCGCCCCGCGGAGCGTTCTCGCCGCACTTGAACGCCTCGTATCAGTGGAATGGAAAGAGCCTGCTCGGCGGCAACGTGTTGAGCGGGACCAAGGAAGATCTGCCCGACGAAGCCGTGGTCGCGGTGGGCGCCGACGTGGGCGTGGGCCAGAAGCTGAGCCTTGCGTTCGACGTGGTGGCGCGCCGCGTGATCAACGGTGAGCAGGTCTTCGCCGACAGCTTCACCGCTCTCGATGGCCGATCGCGTTTTCCGGTGGTGCGTTTTGCTCGCAGCAGCTACAACGTGTTCGACGGGGCGGTGGGCCTCAAGGCCAACCCCGGTGGCGGGCTGCTCATCAACCTCAACGTGACCTTCAAGCTCAATGACGGAGGCCTACGCGACCGCGTGACGCCTCTGCTCGGGATCGAATACAGCTTCTAAGCTACTGGCCGATCTCGGTGATCACCCACGCTCCGTCGGTCTTCGCCATCTTCAGCACCTGACGGACGGCGGGCACGGCCTGACCGGAAACCCGGCCGGTGCGCGTGACCCGCAGTGTGGCGCGTCCCCCTTCGACCAAAACGGACTCGATGGCGTACTCGACCTGCTGTGAGGTCACGTTCTGGAAAGCGTCCTTGAGGCGGCGTTCCTCGTCAGCAGTGAGATCGGGCCGGAGCCGCTTGTAGAGCGCCAGGTCCTTTTGCTCGATGGCCTGCTTGAGCCGGGAGACAACCTGGCGAACCGCAGCCTCCTCGTCGACCACCGGCCGGGGCGCCGGCGGAGGAGTGGCGATGGGGGCGGCGGTCGGTGCGGCGACGACCGGTGTGGGCGCCGGTGTCGCGGGGAGCGGGGCGAGCGTGGGAGCGACCGCCACGATGGCCGGGGTCGAGACCGGCTCCGGCGCGCGGGAGGTGGTGGGCGGCGCGGCGACTTTCCGTGATGCGAGGTCGGCGGCGTCGCGTGCGGCGACCTCGAAGGCGCGCCGCGCCTCCGCGAAATGCTGGGCGGCCTCGGTGAACTGCTTCCGGCCGTATGCGGCCTGCGCGATGCCGGACTGGCTCGTTCCTTCGGAGTAGGCGCGAAGCGAACTGGCCCCGGCTCGACGCGCCGCGTCACCCGCGCGATTGGCTTCCTTCTTCGCATCGTCGGCCTTCGCCTGAAAACGGCTCGCGAGCTGGGTCGAGAGTTCCGCCGCGACCGGATGTTTCGGCATGACATCGAGTACCTTCGCGAGCGCCTTCGAGGCCGCGTCGAGATCGCCTGCTTCCGCCGCGCGGCGCGCTTCCCGGGCATCCGTCTCGACACCATCGAGCAGAGCCCGGGCCCGGCCGGTGATCTCCTGCGCGTCGGCGTTGGCGGGATCGAACTGAAGGGCTTTCTGCGCGGCCGCGATGGCGCCTTCGGGGTCCTTGTACTCGAGGCTTCGCCTCGCGGAGTCGAGCTGGGCCTCCACCGCGAGGCTGAGCGCGGCCCTGGTCTGCCGATCGTCAGCCGCGGGTGCGGGAGCCGCGGGCCGCAACACCACGACCACAGCCACGAGCGCGATCCCGGCGACCGCGGCGAGGCCGACGAAGAGGCCGGTTCGGGAAGCCGCTGCTGCCGCGGACACCGAGGCCGCGGGCGTGACCCCGGAGCCGGTTGGATGTTTCGTGGTCGATCGCCCGGCCTTTCGGATCGTGGGAGAGCTGGTGGGCCGCGCCCCGGGAAGCGAGCCAAGGCCGGCGGGCCGCGTCGATTGGCTTTGCGACGAAGGGGGTGGGGAAGCCGGCGTGGCCAGGTCCGTCCACAGGGCGGTCGCCGCAGCTTCGCCCGGGCTTTGGAGAATTGTCGGAGCTTCGCCCATGGCCGCGATGGCCGCCGCTTCCTCCATGGAGCCATCGAAGACCCGGCGGCACAGGTCGAGGGCGTCTCTCATCTGAGAGGCGTCGCGATAGCGAAGTTCGGGTGCTTTGGCCAGAGCCCGCCAGATGAAGGTCACGATCACCGGGGGGACACCTTCGCAAATCTCGGTCAGAGGCGCGGGATTGGACTCCGTCACCCGATACAGAACCGCGTGCATCGAATCGGCGTCGAACGCTTTCTTTCCGCTGATCACCTCGTAGAACATGGCGCCGAGCGCGAACACGTCCGAGGCGGGGCCGGTCTTCTCCCCCCGCACCTGTTCGGGCGACATG
>CAYNHK010000176.1:0-10972 GCA_964396875.1 uncultured Acidobacteriota bacterium
CGTCGCCGAGAACGCCGGCCGTTTTCTTGGTCGCGATCTTGGTGAGGACCGCGACGTCGTCCAGCGCGGCCACGCTCTTGTTCGCGGCCACCTTGGTGAGGATGGCGACGTCGTCCAGGATGGTGGCGATGTCGTCGATCAATGCGAGCAGACTGCTCCCGGCCATGTTTCTTCCTCTCCTCTAAGAACGGCCGCGACCTCACGAAAAGGGCGACCCTGCGTGGGGGCGAGGCTATACCAGTCGACGGGCGGAAAACGCGATCAGCGGACCCTGGCGCGTCCGAGGGCGGCGACCGCGTCGCGGTTCAGATGTCGCACCGGGCCATGGCCACGGCCCGGCGAGTAACTTTCCCCGATCGCCGCGGTGAGGTAGCCCTTGGCCCCCCGCACTGCGGTCGCGAGGTCATCGCCCCACGCCAGCCGCGCCGTGATCGCGGCCGAGTATGTGCAGCCGGTGCCGTGCGTGTTCTTCGTGTCGATCCGGGGAGTGGGCAGTTCGTGCAGCGCTGTGCCATCCCAGAGAACGTCGGTGGGATCGCCAGAAAGATGGCCCCCTTTGATCAGCACCGCGCGTGCGCCCAGGCGGCGCAGGTCGAGCGCCGCCTCCTTCATTTCGGCGACCGATGTGATCGGCCGCGAGAGCAGGGCCGCGGCCTCAGGAAGGTTCGGCGTGATGAGGGTGGCGAGTGGAAAAAGATGCTCGACGTAGGCCGCCTCCGCGGAGGCATCGAGGAGACGGTCGCCGCTTTTCGCGACCATCACGGGATCGACCACGAGGTTCCTGAGGCCGCGCTCCGCGATCACGCGGGCGACTTCTTCAATGATCGCGCGGTTTGCGAGCATCCCTGTCTTGAGGGCGGCGATGTCCATGTCGTCCGCCACCGCTTCGATCTGCGCGCGCACCATGGCCGGCTCCAGGGCCTGCCAGCTCGTGACCGCGACCGTGTTCTGCGCGGTGATGGCGGTGATCGCGGTCGCGCCGTGAACTCCGTGCGCGGCGAAAGTCAGGAGGTCGGCCTGGACGCCGGCGCCTCCGCCCGAATCCGACCCCGCGATCGAGAGGGCGATCTTCATCTAGATGCGGCGAGAGTTTCGAAGTTCCGGAGCATCCGCAGGGTGAGGCCCCAGATGGTGAGGCCGGAGATCTCGATCGCCGGAAAACGCAGGGTCTGACCCAGATGCTGCATGGTGACCGAGGCCGCGTGCGCGGAATCGAACAGGTCGAAGAGGGGGATCCAGTGCGTGGCCGCGACCTCCTCGGAAAGCACGAGATCATCGGGGGCGTCGACGGCGGCGAAAACGAACGGCGCGATCTTCATGTCGATCGACCTCGTGCGCGCGGTCGCGCGGGTTTCGTCGAGCGCGCCCAGGAAGTGGCGGTCGAGGGTCAGACGCAGTCCGATTTCCTCCTCCGTCTCCCGGATCGCGGTATGAACGAGGCCGGCGTCTGTTCCCTCGGCACGGCCCCCCGGCAGCCCGACGTGGCCGGACCAGGGGTCGTTCGGGTGTTCGGCCCTCTTGATGAAGAGCGCTTCGAGTCCGCGACCCGCCGGACGAAGAACCAGGGCTACCGCCGCCGCATGCGTCGCCCCGTCGATGATCCGCGGTTCGCGATCCCGAAGGGCCTGGCCGATGCCCTCGAGGGAGAACCGCGCGGGACTCGATGCCGGGGCTTCAGGCGACCTGACCCCGGACGGCAACGTCACTCCCATTCAATCGTGGCGGGCGGCTTGCTCGAGATGTCGTACACCACGCGATTGATGCCCTTGACCTCGTTGATGAGGCGGGACGACATCCGGGCGAGCAGGTCGTGGGGGAGGCGGGCCCAGTCGGCGGTCATGCCGTCGGCGGAATCGACGCAGCGGATCGCGATGGTGTTGTCGTACGTGCGTCCGTCTCCCATGACGCCCACCGACTTCACGGGGAGCAGGACCGCGAAGGACTGCCACACTTTGCGATACAGGCCCGCTTTGCGGATTTCGTCGACCACCACCGCGTCGGCTTCGCGCAACGTGTCGAGGGCCGGACGGGAAATCGGACCGATCACGCGGATCGCGAGGCCCGGGCCGGGGAAGGGCTGACGGAAGATGAACTCCTCCTCGAGACCCAGGCGCAGGCCCACCGCGCGGACCTCGTCCTTGAAGAGTTCACGCAGAGGCTCGACCAGTTTGAAACCGAGGGCCTTTGGAAGACCGCCCACGTTGTGGTGGCTCTTGATGACCGCGGAGGGGCCCTTCACCGATTGAGATTCGATGACGTCGGGATACAGCGTGCCCTGGGCGAGGAACTTCACCTTGCCTATCTTCTTCGCGTGCGCCTTGAAGACGTCGATGAACTCCTTGCCGATGATCTTCCGCTTCTTTTCGGGGTCGGTGACGCCCTTGAGGGCCTTCTCGAAGCGCTTCGAAGCATCGACGCAGACCAGGGGCAGGCCGAGTTTCGACTCGAAGCGTTCCTTCACCTGCGCGGCCTCATCCTTGCGGAGCAGACCGTTGTCGACGAAGACGCACGTGAGTTGCGACTTCACCGCCTGATGGACGAGGACCGCGGTGACCGCGGAATCGACACCGCCCGACAGGGCGCAGATCACGCGTTCCTTGCCGACCTGATGCCGGATCCGCTCGATGGTTCCGCCCACGAACGAAGCCGGATCCCAGTCGCGCGAGCAGCCGCAAAGGTCGAGGAAGTTTCCGAGCACCTGCATCCCCTGGGTGGTGTGCTTCACCTCCGGGTGGAACTGGATGCCGTAAAGGCCCTTTTTCGGATACTCCATCACGCCGACCGCGGTGTTGGAGGTCGATCCGGAGATCGAGAAGCCGCGCGGCGGACGCAGGATCGAATCGCCGTGGCTCATCCACACCCGTGTGCGCGCGGCGAGGCCGCGCAACAGACGGGACTGCGGAGACGCCTCGAGGTCGGCGGGGCCGAACTCCTTCGAATCGGCCTGAACGACCTCGCCGCCCAGGACCCTCGCCATGAGCTGCATTCCGTAACAGATCCCGAGGACGGGCACTCCGACCCCTTCGATGATCTCGCGGCTGATCTGCGGGGCGCCCTTCTCGTAGACGCTCGACGGGCCTCCGGAAAGGACCAGACCCTTCGGCTTGTAGGCGAGGATCGTTTTGAGGGGCGTGCCGGGCGGGATGATCTCGGAGTACACGCCGAGTTCGCGGAACCGGCGTGCGATCAGGTGTGTGAACTGAGAGCCGAAATCAATGATGAGTACGGAGTCCCGGGTCATCTTCAGGAGTATAGGGCTGATTGGACTACACTTCTCCACGAGTTGACCGGCGACTTGCACCCGACTTCGAAGCGCGTCCTTGGGACGGTTCTTTGGGTGGTTTTGGCCGCCTTGGGCTGCGGAAAACCCCCCATTCTGGCCCCCACGTCGCCCTTCCCGCCCGTCTCCCGCTGGGAAAAACCGCTCGAGGTTCCCCTGGCCTCGCCACTCGCTTCGGACGGAACTCTATTATTTGCAGCTCTTTCCACGGGCCCCATTACCGCTATCGATCCAGCTACGGGAAACACGCTCTGGACCCGGGACGGAGCGACGCCCGGTTTCGTAGCCGCCAGACCCGGTTTTCTCGTGTTCGTCGAGAAAGGGGGCATCGTGTGGGGTATCAACGCCCAGGATGGCAGCGCCCAGTGGAAGACCACCACGAATGTCCGCGAGGTCCGGACCGTTCGCCTCGACGGAAACCGCGTCTTCATCGGGGGTGCTTTGGGCCTCGCCTCGGCCGTGGTCTCGACCGGCGAACTTCGTTTTGATCTCCCCGCGACGGATGTCCGCGACATCGACGCGGCGGGTGACTGGCTGGCCCTGATCGAGGAAGGCGCCCTGGTCATTCGCTCTCGCGATGACGGCGTCATTCGGTTTCGACTCGCGTCGCCGGAAGGGGAGTTTGGAGCCCCCGCCCTTTTCGCGGACGGCCGCGTGGTCATAGGTTCGGGAAGCCGCCTGGTTCGCGCGATCTCGGCGAAGGGGGATTTCGGCTGGCGTTTCAAGGTCGGCGCCCGGGTGCTTCACCGTCCCCTCGACTTTCTCGACGGCAAGCGGGTGGGGGTTCTCTCCTTCGAGGGCGTTTTCTACGAAGTCTCACTCGGCGGAGGAGACATGCGCCGGCGCGCTCTGCTCCCCTCGCGTCCCTTTGGACCGCCGATCCTGACCGCGGGGCGGGTGTGGGCCCCGGTTTTCGACGATGAACTCGCCGCGATCGACCCCCGGACGACAAAGCTCCTCGGGCGAACGAAGTTCGGCGGCAGCTTCATCTCCCCCCCCGTCCTCGTGAGCGGAAGATGGATCGCCGAGGTGTCGGGACCGCGCCGCATCGTGGCCCTCGAGACCGCGCCCGTCGTCTAATCCAAACGCAGGCCTTACGGCATCCACGGGCGCGGGTATCATCGCAAACGCTTCTCTCTGGGAGGATGCCCCCTTCAGGCCCGGGATGGTTCGCTAGAACTCTGTGATCGGTCGAAAACTCGCTTCGAGATACGAAATCCTCCGAGAGGTCGGTCGCGGAGGCATGGGAGTGGTGTATCTGGCGCGCGACCCCGTCCTCGAACGGGAAGTCGCGATCAAGATGCTCACTTCGGGCAACCTCCAGGGAGACCAGCGGGAGAGGTTCGAACGCGAGGCGCGCGCGGTCGCCAAACTCGATCACCCCGGCATCGTTCCAATATTCGACTTCGCGGATTACGAGGGCAACCTCTTCTTCGTCATGCCTTACGTCGAGGGCAAGACGCTGCGCGCGGTTCAGAAAGAGGAGACGATCAAGCCTTTCGAGGTTCTCGACATCGGCGCGCAGGTCGCGGAGGCTCTTCACTACTCGCACCAGCGCGGGATCGTCCACCGCGACATCAAGCCCGAGAACATCATGGTCGTCCGCGAGGGCGAAGAGTGGCGGGCCAAGCTGATGGACTTCGGCATTGCGCTTGGGCCCAAGGACTCGCGCATGACCAAGTCCGACATCATCGTCGGGACTCTGGCCTACCTTCCGCCCGAATCGATCCTCGACTCCTCGAGTTCGCCCGCCGCCGACATCTACTCGCTCGGCGTGGTCCTTTTTGAAGCGATCTCGGGCAAGCTGCCTTTCTCTGGAGACACCCAGACCGTCCTCTACAAGATCGTCCATTCCGAGCCGGAGCCTCCCGGGCTTCTTGCCTCGCTCGTCGACATCGAGACCGAGAACATCATCCTCTCCTGCATGGCGAAGGCCGCGGCGGCGCGGCCGAAGGACGGAAACGAGATCGGCTCGGTCCTGCGCGAACTGTCGCGGCGGCTCAAGAACCCACAGACCCAGCTCTCGAACTCCATCGTCGTCCCGCGCGCGGGCTCGGCGATCGTCGGACGAAACCACGAGATCGAGGGACTGGTGAAGTCGTTCCACCGAGCCCAGGCCGGTGAGGCCCAGTTGGCACTCGTGGGCGGCGAACAGGGTTTCGGCAAGGGATCGCTCCTGCGCGAACTCGAACGCGTGGCGAAGAGCCGAGGCGCCATTGTCCTTCATGGTCGCTTCGTCGAACGCATGGATCCGGCACTTCCCTATCAGGGTTTCGGCGAGGCCTTCCGCGAGTATCTCGACTCCGACCCCGTTCTCGCCACCAAGACCCTCGGCGACCTCCTGCCCGAGCTGCGCATCCTCTTCCCCGAGATCGCGGAGGTGGCGCGCGGAGAATCGCATCCCCTCAACACCCCGAGGCGCGAGGATCGGACCTTCACCCTCGATCTCCTCGCGCGCGCCGCCGGCCGGCTCGCCGCGGCGCAGCCTCTTGTCTTCCTCTTCGAAGACCTTCATCTCGCGGACGCCTCTCTCGAAGCCATTCAGTACGTCTTTCACCGCCGGTCCTCGTCGCGCCTGATGATCGCCGGAACCTATGTCCAGAGCGGCGGCGGCGATGGCGATCCGATGTCGAAGCTCCTCAAGAGCATCCGCGGGGATCAGGGCACGCTGATCATTCAGCTCAAAGCGCTCGAGGCCGCCGACTGTCGGCTGCTCGCGATGGGAATCCTCGGCAAGGACCGGGTTCCCGAGGACGCCGGCCCGGCCCTCTTCCAGGCCACCGGCGGCAATCCTTTCTTCGTGGCCGAACTCGTACGCAGCCTCTCGCCGGAGGGGCGTTTCGAGGAGTTCACGCTGGCTTCGCGGCGTGGAGGGTCCCAGGGTCTGGCGCTGCCGAACTCCCTTCAGAAGCTCATGGAGGAAAAGGTCGCGGCCATGGCCGACACCGATCGCAGCGTTCTGCAGGCGGCCGCGGTCATCGGCGCTTCTTTCGATCCGTCCGAACTGAGCCATCTCTCCGGACTCGGCACCGCGGCCGAGTCGGTGATCGAAGGCCTCATGGAGCGAAGCGTGTTCCGCGAGGACTCGATATCCGGCGGCTCCCGTCTCGCCTTCGCCAGCACCCTCCTTCTCGATGCGACCTATCGGACCGTCAATCAGGTTCGTCGGCGCGCGCTGCACCGCTCGTACGCCGAATTCCTGGAGACCCGCTACGCCAAACGGCTCGATCGTGTGGCGCCGGTCTTGTTCCGGCATTTTTCCATCGCGGGGCTTCTCGATCGCGCGGCGATCCACGGTCTGGCCGCGGCCCGGAACGCATTCACGGGCGGCGCCTACGAAGACTCGCGCCGCCTCGCCCAGACCGTCCTCACCATGGTCGAGAGCGAGGACTGGCTTGGCGATCAGGCGGTCGAGGCCGAGACCTGCCTCGTCTACGCCCGCGCCGCGCTCGAGGCTTTCGAATCGGAGGATGCGGGCAGGATGGGCCGCCGTGCCGCGACTCTCTTCGCGAGCGCCGCCAATTACCGGCAGCAGGCCGAGGCCCTGGTGCTCGCCGCGGACGCGGCTCTGCGTGCTCTGCAGCTCGATGAGGCCAAAGCCCTCGCTACCGAAGGACTGGAACTCGCCCGCGAACACCGGCTGACCGGCCCGGTGGCCCGGTTCAGTGAAATCCTGGACGCGGTCCAACAATCCAGGTCTCACGGCACCTCGCCCGACCCGATTACGTCGAGCCATCGCACGCCCCAGGCTTCCGCGGCCCAGATCCGGCCACCGGCCGCGCCGCGCGCCACCGCGATCCTCCTCCTCGAAGCCGAGTACCTCGCGGCCGAGGAGGCCACCGAAGAGCGCGCGAAACGCAAGGACGACATTTCACCCGAGGAAGAAGTCGCCCACCTCATGAAGTTCGCCGATCTGGCGCTCAAGATCGGCCGGCTCGCACCGGGCCTCGAAGCGTGTCGGCGCGCTCTCACACTTGCGACCGCGGGCGACGTTGTTACCGGCGCGAGCCTCGGGCTGCTCCACACCAAGCTGCTGCTTCGTTCCCTCCAGCTCGACGAGGCCCTGGAAGCCGCGCGGACCGCTCTCGCCCCGAACTTCATCCTCAAGGGATCGGTACCCCGCGCCCTCGCGGTCCAGATCGCCGCGCACGAAGCCGAGGCTCTGGTCATGTTGGGCGAGCCCGCCAAGGCGCGGGAGAGGCTCGAGGCCGAAGGGCTCGACGGAGAAGCCGGCAACGAAGACCGTTCGCTGCCGCTCTTCCTCGCGTATGCCGAAGTGCTCGCGTATCTCGGCGATCGGGCCCTCGCTCTCGACCTGATGAACGACGCCCTCGCGAGCGCGGAGAAGCGCGGCGACAGTCTCACTCTCGTCCAGGCCCTGAACGCGCGTGCGCGCATGCTGCTGCTCGCGGGCACGCCGGACACCGCGATCGAGGATGTCCGCAAGGCGCTCACCCTTGCCGCCGAGGTTCCCGACGCGCTTCTCCTCACGAGTGTGCGGCTCTCGCTCGGATTGTGCCTCGCCGACCTCGGTGCGGTGAGCGCGGCGGACGCGGAGTTCCTCGCCGCAAACCGCGAGGCCGAGGTCATGGGCGCCCGCGTTCTGCTCCTCGAAGCCCAATTGGGCCTCTCGGCCACCAACCGCGCGCGCGGCCGTTATCTCGCGGCGGAGATCGCGGCGCGCGTGGCCCTACAGTTCTCCACCGCGGCCTCGGCCAAGCTTCTCCAGGCTCGGGCCGAGTTCGCCCTCGCCCGGGTCTTCCTCGACAGCGGCGCCAGCAAGGAAGCGATGCACTCCCTCGAACGCGCCCGCTCGATCGCACGCGACGCCGGGGAGGTGTCGGTTCACATCGACACCCTGACCGAACTCGCGCGGCTGGCTCGTCTCAACGGTGAGTCGGCGCACGCCCGCGACCTGGCGCTCGAGGCCTGGAACGAGTCGACCGAACGCGGGGACCTCGTTCGCCGGGGCGTGACCATGCTCGAACTCGGGCGGCTCGAGATCGAGAGCGGCCACACCGACGCGGCGGTCACGCGGTTCCGGGGAGCCCTCGCCGCGGCCTTCGGCAGCAGCGCGCCTCGTCTCGCCACCCGTTTGTACGAGGGTCTCGTCGACTCGCAGCTCAAATCCGAGGACATTCAAGGCGCGCTGCGTTACGCGGAGGCGGCCGAGGGCTCCACCGAGGCCCTCGGGGAGTTCGGCCCGAGCGAGCGCATCAAGACCGCGTTTCTGACCGCCCGGATTCAACGTGTCGCGCAGAACCTCCCCGGACTGCGCGAAGCGGTGAGCCGCGGGATGAAGATCTCCGACGAGAGCGGTGATCGCCTGCTGCAGGCGCAAAGCGCGCTCGACGCGGCCCGGTTGTGCCTGGAGGCCGACCCGGACCTCGCCCTCTCCATCCTGGAACGCGGCCTGCTCCGCGCGCGTGAGGCCGACGCCCTCGCCATCGAGGCCGCCATCTGTGGGCACATCGCGTCGATCCAGATCCGTCGCGGCTTTGTGACCGACGCGCGCGCCAATTCGGAAGCGGAGATGGAAGCCATCGGGCGGGCCGGGATGATCAGGGGATCTCTGCGAAATCGCCTGCGCCTCGCGCGGTGTTTCGACCTGCTCGGCGACTTGAAGCAATGCGCCGACATGCTCGAATCCGAGACGCCGCCCGAAGGCGATCCTTCTCTCGCGGTGGGTTTCCTGTCCTACCGTTCGCAGATCAAACTTTCACAGGGCCGGCTGCGCGGGGCCCTCGAAGATGCCGAAACCGCGGTCCGGAACGCGGCCCGAGGCACGGGACGCGATCTCGCCGATGCCCTGCTCCAACGCGCGGGCTACGCCCTCGCCACCGCCGACATCGCCGCCGCGGAGGCCGATCTCGAGGGAGCGCGGCGCGCGTCGGAGTCGGCCCGCGGGGTCCATCGTCCGTTCGAGGAAGCCCTGCTCGGTCTCGCCGGTACTCAGCTGATGATCCTCAAAGGAGACCTCAACCGGGGCGCATCGCTCTCGGAAACCGCGGGTCTCAACTTCGAGCGGGGATCCCACGAGATCTGGGCGAGCGCCACCCGCCTCCTCACCGCGCGCTGTCTGGCCCGCACCGACCCGCCTTCCGCCGACCGTCTGGCCGCGCGGGTCGAGACCTTCGCGCGCGAGCGGTCGCTCATCGCGATGCAGGTGAATGCCCTCACCCTGCGCGGCCTGCTGGCCCACGACATGTCGAGACTCGATCAGGCGAGCCAGCTCGCGGGCCGCATCGGCTCGCCCTGGATCCTCGCCAGCATCGCGCACGTCCGGTACCGCATCTTCACCGAGCGCAAGGACGAGAAGGCGAGCGCTTCCGAACACAAGGCCTTCCTTTCGCACATGTCGATCCTGTCGTCCGAACTGGATCAGGCATCGAGGGCGCGCGTCATCGCCGCCGCCGAGCGAAGCGAACACCCTCTGCTGATTTGACGAAGTAGCCCTGGCGGGAGGCGACGGCGTATCCTCCCCTGAGATGATCTGCCGGCATGTCTAGTCGTGTCTCCAAACCCTCGGCTCGCTACGCGGCGGACGTGCTCGTGGTGGACACGGACAAGGCGCGAGCCGCGGCCCTGGCCGCGGACCTTCAAAGCGCGGGTGTCTCAGCCCTGGTTTCGGAATCTGCCGAAGACGCCGCGGCTCGCGCGGGAAGCACGCGTTGCCTCCTGCTGCGCCGCCGCCTCGGCGACACGGATGCGTTCCATGTGGCCCGCCTGCTGCGCAAGAACGCGCAAACGCCGCTCCGCATCCTGATCCTCGGCGAGACGCCGTCGGCGGAGGATGCGCTGCGAGCCATCGATGTCTCGGCGATGGGAATCGCCTTTGCCCCGCACTCCACCGAGAACCTGGTCCGAAGAATCCGCAAAGCCCTCGAGGCCGATCCCGCCGAACTCGTCGATGCCGCCGATGCCCAGGTCTTCAGAATTCGCCGGGGCGGCGTTGTCTTCAAGATGCGCGCGCGGCCCGAGCTTCTCGTCGACTACATGCTGCAAGCGACGGAGAGCCTCGCCATGGCGTCCGCTCCCGCCGCGCTCCCGCCGGCGCCCACTCCGGCCGAGGCCGGAAATCCGGCCTCGACCGCGAGCGGAGACACCACGGTTCCGCCCGAGCACCGGACGGGGGCGTTCCTCGTGGTCCGGGACGATCGTCGTGTGGTCTTCGCGAACCCCGCGGCCCGAACCCTGCTCGCCCTGCCCGAGGATCTCGCGCGCGCGCGGTTCGAGGAACCCATCGACGTGCACCGCGTCATCGAGAAGAAGATCAAGTCCGGCCGGCGTTCTCTCGACGTCATCATCCGCGCGAAGGAAATGGTCTACGAAGGCGAGAAGGCTCTGGGCATCTCCGTGCGGGACGTCACGGAGCTCCGCAGCCTGGAGAGCCAGCTTCGCCTTTCAAACGAGATCCTGGACCGTGTTCCCGCGGTCGTCCTGGTCGCCGATCCCGATGGCCGCGTGGCCTACGCCGGCCCCGGCATGAAGTCCCTTCTCGGGTTCGACGCCGTGGACGCCATGGGTGAAGGGTTCTGGACGCTGGGATGGCCGAGCGCCGCGGAGGCCGAGGCCATGCGGAAGGAGTTCACGCAGGGCGCCCACCGTGAAGATGCAGGCCGCGCCCCCTTCGAAGCCAGGCTCGTGGCCCGGGACGGGACGCCCCGGATCCTTTCGTTCCAGTTCGCGAAG
>CAYNHK010000177.1:0-10960 GCA_964396875.1 uncultured Acidobacteriota bacterium
CGCCGACGAACCCACCGGCAATCTCGACCCCGAACGCGCCGCGGAAGTTATGGCCCTGTTCGAGGAAATGTGCGCCACCAAGGGCACCACGGTTCTCGTCGCCACCCACGACCGCGAAATGATCGAGCGGATGAAGAAGAGGGTGATCACCCTCGTGAAGGGTCAGGTCGCAGAAGTCGCGGGCTGAACGCTCGGCGCGGCGTTTTGCATGGCTACCATGGCCTGGACGCGGGCGATCACGGCGTCCAGGGCCACGTTGTTCTGGGCGCCTTCGGGAATGATGAGGTCGGCGTAGCGCTTCGAGGGCTCGACGAACTCGAGGTGCATGATCCGGACGCTCTCGAGATACTGTTTCTCGACCGAGTCGTAGCTGCGGCCGCGTTCCTTGAGATCGCGCCTCAGGCGGCGGAGGATCCGGACGTCAGCGTCGGTGTCGATGAAGAGTTTGATGTCCATGATCCGCCGTAACGACTCCTCGGCGAGCACGAGGATGCCTTCGAGGACAATCACCGGGCGCGGGCGCAGGGCGTCTTGAAGAACGATGCGGGCGTGAGTCGCGTAGTCGTAGGTGAGATGAGGGACCGGCCGCGACATCTTCAGTTCGCGCAGGTCCTGTTCGAGCAGACTCGTGTCGAAAGCGTGGGGATGGTCGTAGTTCCACCGTGAACGTTCCTCCGGGCTCAGGGAACTCGTGTCGCGGTAGTAGGAATCCTGGGGCAGCATCAGGCAGCTCTCTTCACCGATCGCCTCGACCAGTTTGCGCGCGAAAGAGGTCTTGCCGGAGCCCGTGCCGCCGGCCACGCCGATGAGTATTGCCATGGGTCTCCCCGTATTATGACCCCCAATGTCAAAGGCGGTCCGCTACGCGTTCGAGGAGGCCCTTTCCGGCCTGATGCGGCGCCGGGTTCTGACCGTGGTTTCGGTGGCGACGATCGGCGCGTCCCTCGGAGTTTTCGGCCTCTTCTTCTCGATCGCGCGCGCGGGCGGGTCGCTTGTCGAGTCTCTCGCGAGCAAGGTCCAGGTGGTCGTTTACCTGTCCCCCGAGTTGACCGCCCCGGATCGCTCCGCCCTGGTCGCCAAGATCAAGGCTCAGCCGGTGGTGAAGAGCGTGGAGGAGCGGACTTCCGAAGAGGCGCTCGCCCGGTTCAAGGGCCTTTTCCCGGACCTTGCTGCGATTCCCGAGGAGATCGGCGAGACACCCTTCCCGCCGTCCATCGAGGTTTCGCTCAAACCCGAACTGGCGCGCGCGCAGATCGTGGGCAATCTGATCGAGGGCTGGCGCAAGATCGAAGGCGTCGACGATGTTCACTACGACGCCATCCTGGTGAATCGCCTCTCCGCGTTCGTCGGCCTGGCCCGCGGCCTCGCTCTCGTTCTCGGTCTGGTGCTGGCGGTCGCCTCGGGTTTCACCATCGCGAACGTGATCCGCCTCTCCGTCTACTCGCGCGAGGACGAGATCGAGATCATGCGCCTCGTCGGCGCATCCAAGGGTTTCATCCGCGGACCTTTCCTGGTCGAGGGGTCCGTCTCGGGCGCGCTTGGAGGTCTGCTCGCAAGCGCCCTGCTCGCCCTGGTCCTTCAGCGCGTGGTCGAGGCCATGCGCGGCGCCAGTCTCGGGGCGACCCTCGCGCCAACTCTCGGCTCCACGGATGTCCTCGCGCTGATCGGCATCGGCGCCGCCGTCGGTCTGCTGGGCAGCTTCGTGAGCCTCGGAAAACTGAGGGACTGATGCCGGCCGAACCCGGCGAACCGGCCGCGGCCCGGAAACGCCAACACGCCTTCTGGCTGGCCACGCGCGGCGCGCAGCAGATGGACCTCGCGATTCGTTTCGCGGCGGCGGCGCAGCAGGAGAACCTTCGCGTCCTCGCGCTCAAGGGGATCTCGATCGCAGACGAACTCTACGGCGGGATGGAAAACCGGCCGATGGCCGATATCGACTTCCTCGTGGTCGAAACAGGTCGCTTCGCCGAGGCGGCGCAGGTGGCCCGTTCTCTGGGCCTGGTCGAGGTGGGCGCGTCGGACCATGCGCTCGTCTTCAAGGAGGAGGCGAGCGGCGTCGTCCTCGAATTGCACATCTCCCTTACGGCCTGTCCAGGCCTTTTCGCCATCGACCCCCTCGAGCTCTGGGAGCGCCGGACGCCGGTCAAGGGCGCGCCGATGTTTCGGCTGTCCGACGAGGATCTGGTGATCCATCTGGCGCTGCACACCGCGTTTCAACACACTTTTGTCGCGAGCGATCTTCACTACGACGAGTTCATTCGGGTCCTCGACGCTCGGCGGCCCGATCCGGACCGTATCGTCGAGCGAGCGAAGACCGCGGGTGCGCTCGGAGCACTTGGAGCGATGGTCGTGGCCTGCGGTCGCCGGTCATCGGCTTCTCCCGCGCTTCGGGACCTCGGTGAGCGGACCATGTCTTTCTGTCCGAAAGTGGTCATGCGGTGGATCGAGGCGCAAGACACTATGTCCCCGCCTTTCAGAGTCAGGGACATGGCCTTCCTGCGCTTTCAGCTCGCGCCGTCTCGAGTTCGCTTTGTGAGCGCCACCTTGTTTCCCGCACGCATCCCCGGTCGCACCACGCGCGGGCCGGGCGCAACTCGGCGGCTGCTTGGTCTTCTCAACGGCGGGGGGAGCGCGGTTCCACCCGAGGAGCCGAAACTCCCGGATTCACTCCCCGTTCTTACGCCCTCTCCCGAGGTCGCCGAGCAGTGGATCCGTGAGTGTCTGAGCCTCGACCCGCGGGGCGCGGAGTTGACGGTGACCGGGACGTGCATGGAGCCGGCCATCCGGGAAGGGGCGAGAATCCGGCTGAGAGTTCCGGATCGTGGCGCGAGGGTGGGTGATGTGGCGCTGCTCCGAACCGCGAAGGGTCTGAGGCTCCATCGTGTCGTGTTCCGCATCGGGTCCACTCTTCGCACGAAGGGTGATACCGGCATCTATCTCGACCCGCCGGCTTCGAGCGGAGACGTGATCGCCATCCTGGCCGGGGCTGAACCGCGCTGGAGAGGTTTTCTGCACGCCACCTCGAGCCTGCTTCGCCTGTTCGGCCGTCCCTGGACGGCGGTGGCCAGGGGCGCGGGGCGGGGTGACGCAGAGCACGCCCGTTTGTTGCCATGAAACTCTCAACTGGAGTACGCTCGTAACTCTTCCCCTTCATCGTCGCAAGCGCACTCATCGTGCGGGAGTCTCCATGGCACAACAAGTTACGGCCCAGTCCCCAAGGCCCTACGAGCCGCCGAAAATTTTTCGTGTCCGCGTTGCGGGCGAGGAACTGGCCGTGTCGGGATGCAAGACCAACACCGCGGGCGGGGGCCCGAACCCCCCCGGCTGTTTGAAGTCCTTCTGCAAGAACGCCGGCAGTTGACGCCCCGATTCGGCTCCGCCGCCGCATCGCCCTCGCCTTCATGACCGCGCCTCTGCCCGTTTCGAAGATCGCCGAAAAGAGTTTTTCCGCTCTCTCCTTCGGCGCGGCCGGCGCGCGTGCTCCCATTAACGGCGTCCTCGAAACAACGTTCCGATGCAATCTGCGCTGCGTCCACTGCTATGTGAACGAGTCTCCCGGGGATGCGGCGGAGATCGCGCGCGAACTCGACACGGCCAGGATGCTCAAGCTCGTCGACGAGTTCGCCGACCAGGGGTGCTTCTTTCTGCTCATGACCGGAGGCGAGGTGTTCGTCCGTCCGGATTTCACCGAGGTCTATCTTCACGCGGTCCGGCGAGGGCTGCTCGTGACGATCTTCTCGAACGGCACACTCATCACCGACCGGATCGCCGATGTCCTGGCCGAGCATCCTCCCTTCCTGGTCGAGATCAGCATCTACGGCCACACCAAAGAGACGTACGAAGCGGTCACGCAGATTCCCGGATCGTTCGAGAAGTGCCGTGCCGGAATCGCGCGCCTGATGTCACGCGGCGTGCCGGTGAAGCTCAAGACCATGGCGCTGACCGTGAACCAGCACGAAGTCGCCGACATGGAGTCGTTCGCGCGCGAACTGGGCGTCACGTTCCGCTTCGACGGCTTCCTCAATCCCCGCGTCGATTGTGGCGCGAATCGGAACGGAGAACTTCAGCTCACGCCGGAGCAGGTGGTGGCCCTCGATCTCGAGAATCCCCAGCGGATGCAGGACTTCAAGGAGTTCTGCGAACGCCTGTGCCAGCCGCAGGAGGGGGCGGTGGCCGAGTTCGTGTACAGCTGCGGCGCCGGCGAGTCGTCGTTCACGGTGGATCCTTACGGCAATCTCCAGATGTGTCAGCTCTCGCGCCGCCACTCCTTCTCGCTCCGGGACGGGGGCGAGTTCAAGGAAGGCTGGAACGAGTTCTTTCCAAAACTCCGCTCGCGCCGGTGGCAGCACAACGATGCGTGCAGCAAATGCAATCTCATGTCGTTGTGCGGAAATTGCCCGGGTGCTGCCGAAATGGAAACCGGCGACATCGAAGGCATGATTCCCCATTTCTGCGAGATCACGCATCTGCGCGCCCATGCGGTGATGGGTGAGGGAAGCGGTCACCGCAAGGACGCGACCTGCTGCCTCGGTCACGGAAAACTCGCCTCGGAGCCCGCGGCTTCGATCGATCTCTCGCACCCCGCGGGTTGCGGCTCGTGCCATTCGAGCGTGAAGGTCGAAGCGACCGGCAGTGAGCCGCTGATTCAACTCCAGGTGCGTCGCGGCAAACCTGCGCCCTCCCCGGGGTTGCCCCTCCGCGCGCTTTGAAGCGCACCGCGACCGGTTTCGTCAACCGGCTGAAGGTGGGCCCCACGGTTCTCGCCGCCTTCGCGAACGGCCCATCCTCGATAGCTTGGCCGAAGCGGTTCGAGCCCTTCCTCTGCTCCACTGGCGGAGATCTCGCGGTTTCAGTCCGGCGCGAGCCGATTCCCCCGCTCGGGGAACGCCTCTTCGAATCGGAAGGCGTCTGGCGCGCTTACCGCCAGGCGGACGACCGCCTGCTTCTGACCTTCAGGGTCGGCCGCACGATCTACAAGGCGGCCCTGCTCGATCGTGAGGTCGCACACGCCGAGATCTACTTCCCCCGCCCGGCCCGTGGCGCCGTGGGTCCGCGCTCGGCCCTGCAGTTCCCGCTCGACGAAATGCTCTTTCAGCACCGCTGGGCAAAAGAAGGCCTTCTCGAGATTCACAGCTGCGGCGTCTCGGATCGCGGAGGGGTGCTCCTCTTCGCGGGACATTCCGGGGCGGGGAAATCCACCCTCGCGAAGATCTGGCACGCTCACGCGCCGGCCTCGACGATCCTCTCGGACGACCGGGTTCTGCTGGACCCCCGTGGCCCTGGGGGCATCCCGGCTTTCGGCACGCCCTGGCATGGCACCGGCCGTTTTGGTTCGCGTTCCCGAGGAACGCTCCGCGCTCTCTTCTTCCTCGAGCAGGCGGCATTCACGGAAACCATCCCTCTTCACCCTGCCGAAGCCGCTGCCCGTCTCTTCACGCGGTCCTTCCCCCCGATCTGGGACCGCGAGGCGACGGAACGTGTCGTGAACGCCTGCGGCGACGTGGCCGAACGCGTCCCCGCGTTCCTGCTGCGCTTCCGGAAAGACGGCAGCGCCATCGACGCGGCAAGGCGGGCTGCCGCGGCCTAGCCACGGGCCGCCCTCCCGAATTATCCTTGTCTGTCTTGGCTCAAGCCCTCGCCGCCGCCGTCGACCTCCGGTCGATACCGAAACATTCCCCGCGCGTGGTCTCACGCATGGTCGCGGGGGAGCACATCCTCGTCCCCCTCGCGTCTCGGGGCGCGGAGATCGACTCGATCTTCAACCTCAATGAAACCGGCACGTTCATCTGGGAGCAGATGGACGGTCGCCGAAGCGGTTCAGAGATCGCATCCCTCGTCGCCAGGGGTTTCGAGGTCAGCGCCGAACAGGCGGAAGCGGACTGCTCCTCGTTCCTGGCGCAGTTGCTCGAAGTCCGCGCCATCGAACTGACGGAAGCCCCATGAGCGACACCGAGAAGAAGGCTCCGGCGAAATCCGTGGCCCGCGAGTATCTCGAGATGCTCGTGGGGGCGGTGATCCTCGCCCTTTTCGTGCGCGCCTTCATCTTCCAGGCCTTCAAGATCCCGACCGGGTCGATGGAGCCGAATCTCCTGATCGGCGACCATCTCCTCGTCGACAAGCTGGTCTTTTCCCCTTCGCTCGGCAGCGTCGAGGATTTCGTCTTCGCGAAGCGCGGTATCCAGCGAGGCGACGTGCTCGTGTTCAAGTTCCCCGAGGACCCGACCCGCGATTTCATCAAGCGCGTCATCGCCCTTCCCGGTGAGACCTTCGAGATCCAGGACAAGCAGGTCCTGATCGACGGCAAGCCGATCACCGAGCCCTACGCGCACTTCAACGAGCCTCCGCTCAAGCGCACCGATCCCGACTATGGGCTTTACGGCGAAGACCTTCGCGACAACTTCGGGCCGCAGAAAGTCCCGGCCGATCAGCTGATGATGATGGGCGATAACCGGGACAACAGCCGGGACAGCCGCTTCTGGGGCACCCTGCCGGTTTCCCAGGTGAAAGGCCGGGCGGTCGTGGTCTACTGGTCCTACGAGGCTTCGCGCGAGGAGTACACGCGTGGCGCCTCCTTCCAGTGGGTGAAGGACACGCTTTCGGCTTTCGGGCGGACGCGCTGGTCGCGGTTTTTTCACGTGATCAGGTAGTCTCTTGGAGTCTTTGAGGCAAGGAGCAACTTCGATGAAAACAGCAAAAGGATTCAACTCATCCGAACGGGGCGAAGGACGGATCGGCAGCATCATCATGCTCGGCGTCTTCATCGCCCTCGCCATGGCCGCTGCCCAGATGGGACCAATCTACTGGGACAACTACCAGTTCGAGGATCGCCTCACCAACATCGCGGGCCGCTTCCCTCCCAACAAGGAAAGCGACGAACGCGCGCTGGCCGCCATCAAGGAGGCCATCGAGGACTCCGGCATGGCCCCCTACCTTGACGTGAGCGCCTGCTCGGTGAAGTCCCAGGGCGGCATCGGCGGCCTTCGCACCGTCAACTGCACCTACACCAGGGAATACACGCTGTTCGGTTCGAGGAAGACCGTGACCTTCGAGAACTCGATTTCGCGGCCAATGTTCTAAACGCGTCCCCTGATGGTTTCGCGGACCAGGGTCCGCATCGCTTTCGCGGACGAGGTCATAAGACACAGGCATTGGGTTCAAACACGCACAAGACGGTGAAGGTCGGAATCTTCGGCGGGTCCGGCTATTCGGGCCGCGAACTTTCGACCTGGCTCCGCCGCCACCCGCGTGTTTCCGTCGAGTTCACGACCGGGTCGAGCCAACCCCACATCCCTCACGAAGAGGGTCTGGCCCGCTCCGCCGACGTCTACTTTCTCTGTCTTCCCCACGTCACGTCCGCCGGCTACGTGCGGAGACTTCGGCAGGCTCGGCCGCAGGCTCTGATCATCGACCTCTCCGGCGATTTCCGGATGAAAAGCCCGGAGAACTACAAACGCTGGTACGAGCATGATCACGGCGCGCCGGAACTCCTGGCGGAGGCGGTTTTCGGCCTCACCGAGGTTTTCAGGAAAGAGATCGCAGCCGCCCGGCTCATCTCGAATCCGGGCTGCTACGCGACCTCGGTCATGCTGCCCCTTCTGCCCCTCATAAAGGACGGGCTGATCGATCCCTCCGACATCATCGCGGATTCGAAGAGCGGCGCGTCGGGCGCGGGCCGGTCGCTCCGCGAGGATCTCCTCTTCTGCGAGGTGGAGGGAAATTTCTCGATCTACTCCCAGGGCCGGAAACACCGGCACATCGGGGAGATCGAGGAAACCATCGAACGCGCCACCGGGACCCGGGCGACCCTCACGTTCTCACCGCATCTCCTCCCCGTCGAGCGGGGGATTTTGTCGACGATCTATGTCCGGACCACGCGCCCGGTCGTGGATCTGCGCGCGAGCCTCGAGAGCTACTACGCGGGGTCGTCATTCGTTCGTGTAGCTGACCCGGCCCCGAAGCTCAAGGACGTGAACCACACCAACTTGTGCCTCATGTCCGTCCACGAAGGCGCCCCCGGTCGGGCCATTGTCGTGTCCGTCCTCGACAACCTGGTCAAGGGCGCGTCGGGTCAGGCCATTCAGAACATGAACGTGGCCCTTGGCTTCGATGAGACGGACGGGCTTCTCTGATGGCGCGACAAAAACGGGTCTACAAGCTGGGCGGACCCGCGCTCGAAGATCCGAGGCTGCTGCCCCCCCTGGCGAAGGAGATCTCCGCATTCGACGGGGAAGTGGCCCTGGTCCATGGGGGAGGCCGGCAGGTCGAACGCCTCCTGAAGCAGCTCGGCATCGAATCGAAGTTCATCGACGGCCGGCGCGAGACCTCGGCCGCGGCCATGGAAGTCGTGGAGATGGTTCTGAGCGGCACGATGAACAAAGCCCTCTCCGCCGGTCTGGTCGAGGCGGGCGTCCTCGCGGCCGGCATCTCCGGGCGCGACGGAGGATTGATCGGCGCGGCCCTTGTTCCGGGCCTCGGCCAGGTGGGTTCGCCCGAAAAGGTGAACCCGGCGATTCTCGAGGCCCTCTGGGCGGCGCACTTTGTCCCCGTGATCTCTCCGGTATCGGCGGGCCCCACCGGCGACGCGGTGAACGTCAACGCCGATGAAGCCGCGCAGTGGATCGCCCGCGCCATCCAGGCGGAAACGCTGGTCTTCCTCTCCGACGTCGACGGCGTGATTCTCGACGGCGCGCCGGTGACTCACCTGACCGAGGCCGCGATCGAGGCCCGCACCAAAGACGGCGCCATCCACGGCGGCATGGCGATGAAAGTGCGGATGGCCCTCGACGCCGCGCGTTCGGGCATCGCGGCGGTGGTCATCGCCGGCCGGGCTCGGCTCTCGAACGGTTTTCCCGGAACCCAGATCTCCCTCAAATGAAAGTTGGCGACCCACCCATGAGTCAGTCTCTCCTTCCCCTCTACGACCGGGACATCACTCTCGTTCGCGGCAAAGGCTCCACGCTTTGGACGAGCGACGACCGTCGTTTCCTCGATTTCTGCGCGGGCATCGCCGTGAACGGACTCGGCTACGGCGATCGGGCCGTGGTGAAAGCGATCCGCGATCAGGCGGGGAAGCTCATGCACATCTCCAACCTGTATCACTCCGAGCCGACGTCACTTCTGGCTCAGCGTCTGGTGGCGATGTCGTTTCCGTCAAGGGTGTTCTTCTCGAACTCCGGCAGCGAAGCGAACGAAGCGGCGATCAAGTTCGCGCGCCGCGTGGGGAATGACCAGGGCCGCACCGAGCTTTTCGCGTTCGATCGTTCGTTCCACGGACGAACGATGGGCGTTCTCTCCCTCACCTGGACGCCGAAGTACCGCGAGCCGTTCGCGCCCCTCCTGCCCGACACCGGCTTTCTGCCCTGGGGTGATCTTGCGGCTGTCGCGGAGCGCGTCGGCCCCAAAACCGCGGCCGTCCTTGTCGAGCCGGTTCAAGGCGAAGGCGGACTGCGTCCCGCTTCCATCGAGTTCCTCCAGGGGCTGCGGCGGATCTGCACCGAACGCGGGGCGCTTCTGATCGTCGACGAGATCCAGTGCGGCTTCGGCCGGACCGGGAAGATGTTCGCGTACGAACACGCAGGCATCACCCCCGACATCCTGACCGTGGCGAAACCCCTCGGCGGCGGTCTGCCCATGGGCGCGACGCTGCTGCGCGAGGAGTTTGTTCCGAAGATCCACGTGGGCGACCACGGTTCGACCTTCGGCGGCAACCCGGTCTGCGCGGCCGCGTCGAACGCGATCCTCGATCGGCTGACCCAGGCCGGTTTTGTGGAGTCGGTGGCGAAGAAGGGCGAGCAACTCCGCAAGGGTCTCAAGAAGATCGCACGGAAGCACAAGGGCCAGATCGTCGACGTGCGTGGCATGGGCCTGATGCAGGGCGTCGAGTTCGCGGGCGACGCCTCGCTCGTGGTCAAGGGTCTCAAGGCAAAGGGCATTCTCACCATCAAGGCGGGCGAGAAGGTTCTGCGCCTTCTGCCGCCTCTGGTGATCAAGCCCGCGGAAATCCGCGAGTTCCTCGCCGCTCTCGACGCGGTGGTGGGCGAACTGCCGGACCCGAAGGTGGCTTGAGGTGGGGACAGGCGTCACCGCAGCCCGGGGGTTTCGGGCAGCCGCTGTCGAGGCGGGAATCAAGGCCGGGCGGACGGACCTCGCTCTGCTGGTTTCCGACCGGCCCTGCTCGGCCTCGGGAGTGTTCACCACGAACCTCGCGAAGGCCGCGCCGGTCCTGGTCTCCGCGGAGCACCTGAAACACGGCAGCGCTCGCGCGGTCCTCGTGAACGCAGGCTGCGCCAATGCCGCGACAGGTCCCCAGGGCCTTGCCGATGCTCGGGAGAGCGCCATTCTGACCGCGGCGGCGCTCGGCTGCCCGGTCACCGAGGTGCTGGTCTGCTCGACCGGCGTGATCGGCGTGAATCTGCCGATGGACAAGGTTCGCGCGGCTATTCCCGCGGCGGTATCCGGTCTCTCCAGCGAAGGCGGCACTCCGGCCGCGCGCGCCATCATGACCACCGACACCAAACCCAAGGAGTCGGCGCGGTCGGTCGATCTCGGCGGTGTCACGGTCACGGTGGGTGGCATGGCCAAGGGTGCTGGGATGATCGCGCCATCGCTGGCGCCCCTTCATGCGACGATGCTCGCCTTCTTCACCACCGACGCGACGATCGATCGGGCCACACTCGACCGGGTCCTCCTCGATGCGGTGGGTCCGACGTTCAACCGCATCTCGGTTGATTCCGACACCTCGACCAACGACACCGCGATCGTTCTCGCCAACGGCGCTGCCGGGGCCGCCCTCATCGACGGGCCAGGGCCCGCGTACAACGTGCTGCGGGACGCTTTTCGCGAAGTCTGCCGCGATCTCGCCCTGATGATGATCCGCGACGGTGAGGGTGTGCAGAGAATCGCCGAGGTGGTGGTGAAGGGCGCCCGATCCGCGGACGACGCGCTCAAGATCGCGCGCACC
>CAYNHK010000178.1:0-10953 GCA_964396875.1 uncultured Acidobacteriota bacterium
GATCTCGCCAGAGGCTCCAGCGCCCTTCGGGCGCTTGGAGCCGACGGCGAGATTTGAACTCGCGACCTGCTGATTACGAATCAGCTGCTCTACCGCTGAGCTACATCGGCGACGCCCTGTCGCAGCGCGAACGAAGCGCCTGTTGAGGGGCCGGAATCGTACCACGCCGCCCCCGCGCGCGGCCTGATCCGGGCGGTATGCTCCCGCGCGATGACACCCGACCAGGCGCGCGATTTGAAGGCCGAACTCGAGGTGATTTCCAAAGAGGCCCAGGCGGTCGTGGTGGGACTCGATCCGGCCGCGATGACGAAGCGCCCCGCGGGCGGCGGTTGGAGCGTCGCCGAGATCCTTCAGCACCTGATCCTCACCGCGGACGCCATGCTGCCGCTGATCGAAGGCGCCCTTGCGCAACTCGAACGCGAGGGTCGGAAGTCAACCGCGGAAGCTGGCCTCGGCGTGATGGGATGGCTTCTTGTCAAAGCCCTCGAGCCGCCGCCGCGGATGAAGAGCAAGACGTCGAAGCCCTTCGAGCCTGTGGCCGTCGGCGACCCGCAGACTCTCGCCAGTCGGCTGCTCGAAGCGAACGCGCGTCTGGCCGACGCGATCGACCGCGCCACCGGACTCGCGACCACCACGTTGAAGGTCGCGTCGCCCTTCAACGCCAGTGTGAAGTACAACCTCTACGCCGCGTTTCGGATCACACTCGTTCACGCCCGCCGTCACCTCTGGCAGGCGCGCGCGCTTCGACTGAACTCGTAACGATGAGCTCAGCGACCGGTCTCGCCTACTCGACCTTTCGGGCCTGCGTCCCCTTCGGATAGTCGTACCAGCCGGGATCGACGTCATACGACTCGAGTCGATCGCGCACCTTGAGGACCGTGAACATGCCGCCCATTTCCAGCGGCCCGAACGGTCCCGTTCCCATCATCATCGCCAGGGTGTTCGGAACCGCGCCCGCGAGATGGTCCGCGTGCTCGGCGTGTTCGGCCATGCCCGACGTGCCCATCACCATCGAACCGGGCACGAACTTGTCGAGCGTTTCCTTGAGCTTCGTCTGATCGACGCCGAGCACGTTTGGAATGTCGTGCTCCATCGCGTTCATCGCGTGATGCGACTTGTGACAGTGGAAACCCCAGTCGCCGGGGTTGTCGGCCACGAACTCAACGGTGCGCGTGGTTCCGGGCGGGACGTTGACTGTCGTCTCCGGCCACCAGCCGCTTTCGGGAATCTGTCCGCCGTCGGTTTCGGTGACCCACCAGCGATGCCCATGGAAGTGAATGGGATGCGAGTCCATCGAGACATTCGCCAGCCGCACGCGGACGCGGTCGCCCGTCTTCACCACGAGCGGGGCAGTGCCCGGAAAGGCTCGACCGTTGAACGTGAACGCGTTGAAGTCGAGCATCGTGGCGGGATTCGGCGTCATCGTTCCCGGGTCCACGCGCCACTCCATCGGGAAAATGCAGAAGTCGCGATCGATCTTTCGCTTCGGCGCGCGCGGATGAATGACGAGGAAGCCGAACATTCCAAGCGCCATCTGCACCGCTTCGTCGGCGTGCGGGTGATACATGTACGTCCCGTGCTGGCGCAGCGTGAATTCGTAGACGTACGTTTCGCCGGGCTTGATATGAGGCTGATTGAGGCCGCCCACGCCGTCCATGCCCGCGGGCAGCAGTATCCCGTGCCAGTGCACGGTGGTGTGCTCCGGTAGTTTGTTGGTGACGAAGAGGCGGACCCGGTCGCCTTCAACCGCTTCGATCGTCGGTCCGGGTGTCGATCCGTTGTAACCCCAGCAGTTCACGTTCATCCCGGGTGCGAACTCACGCACCAGAGGCTCCGCGGTGAGCCTGAACTCTTTCACGCCATCCTTCATCGTGAAAGGCAGTGTCGAACCGTTGGGTGTGACAACCGGCGTGTAGATCGAATTGCGGCGCGGGGTGGCTGCGGTCTTCGTCGCCCGCGCGGCGGGCGACGGCGTGAGGGAAGCCGCGGGCATGACATGGCCCGCGTGGGGATCCTGCGCTTCTGCCGCGGTGTCAAAACCGAGCGCCGAACTCACGCGCGCTTTCATCAGGGCCGAGGCGGCGACGAGGCCGCCCAGGTACCGTCGTCTCGAGATCATTTGTTTTCTCCTTCAGCAGCAACCGGAATGGCGCCACCCAAAGCCAGGGCCAGTTCGGTCCGGGCGATCCAATACGACTTTCGCGCCTCGATGAGAAAGGCCTCCGCTTCCACTTCATCGCGTCGCGCGCGCAGGAGGTCGTCGGCGCCCTTGAGCATCATGTTGTAGTACCCGCGCTTCATCTCCACGATGCGTTTCTTCCGTGGAGCCACGGTGCCTTCGTGGTGGGCGATGAGCGCGCGCGCGCCGAAGAGCTGATCGCGCTTCTCGCGAACTTCGGCGCGCGCTCTGGTCGCGCCGTCTTCGAGAAGACGCTGAGCCTGGAAATAGAGCGCTTCGACCCGCGCCGACTCCGCGCGCCCCGGATTGAAGATCGGAAGTTGCAGAGCCACTCTCGGTCCGGTGATCCGCACCCCGTCCTCCTTCTCGGTCTCCACGCCCACCCGCACACCCGCGGGGAGAAGGCGGGTTCTCTTCTGGAGTCGCAGCGTTCCCTCGAGCAGTTCGATGGCGGCCCGCGCCGCGGTGAGGTCGAGGCGCTGGGCGAGGGCGACGCTCTCGAAGTCGGCGCCATCGGGATCGCTCGCCGGCAAATCCGAAGACAGCGGCTCCATCGACCAGCCGGTCAGATCGCCCCAAAGGCCCAGGGTCTGATTGATCTCCTCACGCTTCCTGCGCACATCCAACTCGAGAATCGCCCGACGTGTCTTGAGCTCATCACGGTGGGCGCTCTCCTCCTCGAACTCGAGTTCGGCGAGTGTCCCCGCCTTGAAACGCGCCTGCGCGAACTCCGCGAGCGCCTCCTCGATCTCGAGTGCGGTCGCGGTGATCGCCGCCGTCGCCTCGAGGGCCTGCAGTTCGTAGGCCTCGGTCTGAGCCCTGGCTGCGACCTCGAGGATGCGGTTTCCCGCCAGCGCCTTCGCCTGCTTGAGTTCAAGCCGCGCCAGGTTGCGACGAGAGGGCAGGACCACGAGATCGAGGATGTCCATGCCGAAACCGAGATCGATCTTCTTCGATGCCGATTTCTCCGACGGCCACCCGATGAATCCTTCGATTTCGGGATTGCCGGGCAGACCCGCAGCGGCCAGGTTCGCGTGGGCTACGCCAAGCTCTTCGAGAGTTGCCTGGAGCGCGCGGTTGTTGATGAGAGCGATCTGCGCCGCTTTGCGGGGCGAGAGAGGCTCCTTGAGCATCTCGCGCACGCGGGCGAGGACCGCCGCTTCCTCGGCCTCGCTGCGCATCCAGGTGGTCTCGAGACCGGTCCGTGTCCGGACCATCGCGTTCGTCTCGTCGAAGGTGGGTCGCGGATTGATGGCGCAGCCCGACGCCAGCAGCACGAGCCCGATCATCCTTGCCTTCATTTGCCCCCCCCGCCCTCTTTCCGAACCAGGGGCATGCCGCACTTGGGGCAGTCTCCCGGCGTCGACTGCAGGACTTCGGGATGCATGGAGCAGGTGTACTGGACGCCTGTGGGGGTTGGGGAAGCCGCGGGCTTTTTTGACGACGTCGCGTCCGCCGAATCCGGTCGCCATGCCGCCGCCGGTGGAGCCGAAGGATCCGCGACGCCACCCGCCCGCTTCGTCGTGTCGGGTGGGAGGGTTGCGCAGTTGGCGAGTGGAAGTGTGAAAGACAGCGAGATCAGGAAGTTTCTGCGGGGAATCATGGAGCACCGGAATAAGGAGGAAAGAGCGGCTGGAGCCGAGGTCCTGGACGGAGGCGGACGTCGGGTGAGTTGCACGCAAGGCGGCGAGGATTCCCTCGCGCGGTCAGAGCGGCTCAGACGCGGAGCGGCGGTCTGGGTGTCAAAGGTCCCCGGCGGCTCACGAGCCGCAGCCGGGCTTCCGAACTCGTCAGGGGTGAGGGGAGGGAGACCATCGAAGTCGCGGCGGCTTGAAACGAAGACGCGTCGGGACTTGGACTCAAGGCGAAATCGCGACCGCTCGTCTCTCGCCCTTCACCTTCGCAGCAGCACTCATCGAGGCTCGAGATGGTGAGTCCTTCCACCGGCTCATGGCACGATGAGACCGGGCCGGCCGGCGCCGCCATCGAGCAGGCGCAAAGGGCCCCGATCGCCAGGGCGTGCGAAACAAGGGCCACGAAGGCGGCCAGGCGCGCGGCGAGGGTCGGGGCTTTCACTCGCCGTGAAAGGTACCACGGAGCCGCCGAGGCCCGACAATGGCCGTGGACTCAGGCCGCCGAACTCTTGCGGCGCTTCTTGTCCACGTACATCGCGCGATCCGCTTCCTCGACCGCGACAAGGATCTCGATCCCGCCGCCGAACGGCGCGGCGCCGATGCTCGCCTTGAGCCCGGCCTCCTCGATGGCCTGCCCGATGGCGTCCCGCCGTCCCTGAATTTCCTCCCGGGCCACGCCGTCGATGACCACCAGGAACTCATCGCCTCCCCAGCGGATCACCAACTCGTTGGGTCGCACGCGCGTCTTCACCGCCTCGGCCACCTGGCGGATCAGACCGTCCCCGGCCGGATGCCCGTCGGTGTCGTTCACGACCTTGAGGTTGTCGATGTCGATCAGAAAGACGGCGCCCACGCTGGTTTCGCCCTCCTGCACCCGGCGATCGACCAGAGTCCTGAACACGCGCCGGTTGAAGCAACCGGTGAGCGGATCGGTGTCGGCGAGAGTTTCAAGCTGCGCGCGGGCGGCTTCGAGTTCCGAGTTGGCGAAGGCCAGGGCCTGGCGGGTGCGCTCCGTGGTGGCGAGCACGAGACCGAGGGCGAGAACCACGTCGAGAAGCAGGAATACGAAAGGCGCCAGGCCGGCCAAGGGAATACCCGCGTCCTGCCGCGAATAGAAGAGGAACGCGAGGAGGCAGCCGACGTTGAACCAGGCCTGGACGAGGATGGTGTACGACGAGATCCTGAGTCCGACGAGACGGACGCCCGCGGTCTTCCACAAAAGCCAGGACGCCATGGCGAGAACCGCGGCGCGGAACGAGAGGGTGAGGACGATTCCCGCTTGCGCGTCCCCTGCGATGAAGGTGCCGATGCTCACCGAACCCGCGATGCCGAGCAGACCGAACGTCGCGCGCGAGTGCCGGGTGTTCTTGAAGGTCTCCGCCGCATCGAGCAGAAGAACGGTGTTCGCCATGGCGAAGAAGAAGGCGAAGGCGAGGGCGCCGGGACGACCGGTGAAGCCATACGTGACGAGGGCGCCGCTGCCCAGGACCTGGGCGACGAAAGAATGCGTCCAGGCCCGCAGCCTCGAGCCGGGATCGAAGCGTGAAACCAGAACGAAAATCAGGCTGAGGACGATCGAGAACGCGAAGTAGAGGGGGACGCTGTCTTCGAAAGCGCCACGCCCGAGCGCCCACGCGCGACTTTCCATGAGGCCCTATCCTGCCCCGACTGTGAGTCTGGCGGCGCGGGGGCGGCCGCTCAACTCCAGCCGAGCCGGTCGGCGGCGTCGGAAACCAGGGACTCGAAGAAACGCTCGATGTCGTGAGCCACGGTTTCCGGCACCGAGGCTTGGCCTGCAGCCAGCGAAACGCCGGTTACGTGGTGATGCGCGTCCAGGACCACCACCGCATCGAAGGTGGAGGAGGCGCGCGCGTAATCCTCGAGGGCCAGGGCCGCGTCCTGACCGAGCTTCGCGGGCGTCTTGAACTTCACCCGGACTTCGGTCATGGGACCTCCTCGAAGAGGCGAAGCGCTTCTACTTCTGGAAGTACTTCGCGTTGATTTCCGTGTAGTTCTTCCAGTTATCCGGAAGTTCGTCCTGCGGGAAGATGGCCTGGACCGGGCAGACCGGCACGCACGCTCCGCAGTCGATGCAGGAGTCGGGGTCGATGTAGAGCTGGGTCGCGGCGGCGTATTCAGGCGAGTCCTTCTTGGGGTGGATGCAGTCCACGGGGCAGACTTCCACGCAGGCGGTGTCTTTGGTTCCGATGCACGGCTCGGCGATCACGTAGGTCATGGGACTTCCTTGTTTCTCCTCAAGAATTTCTGCGCCGAAAGTGTATCAAGGGAAAGGGGCCGCGGGTCATAATGACCGCGCATGAGCGAGACAACCACGCCGCGTCGGATCTCGAAACCCCGGATCGCTCTGATGATCGTGATCGATCTGCTGGCCGTGGCCATCGCAGTGGCCCTCTACATGTTCCTCGAATCGCGCGACATGGACGCGGCGCTCATGGGCGTGATTGCATCGCTCGTCTTCGCGGCCTTCTTCAACCTCGTGATCGTTCTCGTTTCGCTGAAGCCCTGAAGGGAACGTCCGCGTAGGTCCAGGCGAGGATGCGGCTTCGCTTCTGGCCCTGGCCCATTTCGAGGGTCGTCACCCGCAAAGCGCCCGCGTCGCGCGCCGCGCTTTCGAGCCGGGGGAGATGAGCGCTTTTCGAGACCAGGCTGGTGAACCATCGGACCTGGTCGCGGACCGCAACACTCTCTGCGATCATTCGAAGAATGAACCCCAGCTCACCGCCCGGGCACCAGAGTTCTCCGGATTGGCCGCCGAAGTTGCGTGACGGCGCACCCGATTTCAGGAGGCCGAGGTTCCGGCGCTTTCTATCGGATCCAGACGTCGCGTCCGCGGACGAGGCGTGAAACGGGGGATTGCACATCGAGGCGTCGTAGAACTCGCCTTGAAGAATCACACCGCGGAAACATCGTGAGCGGTCCTCCTGGAGCCGGCACACGATCTTCGACTCTCCCCGGCGGTTCGCATCGGCGAGCCGCTGCGCCCAGGCAAGCGCCCTTGAGTCGACCTCCGAACCGACGAAACTCCAGCCGTATTCCGACGCCCCAATAAGAGGATAGATACAACTCGCGCCGACACCGACGTCGAGGAGCCGGACGCCGGGCCCGCGGGGAATCGCGTCCATTCCCCGCGCGAGGAGGTCCGCGAGGTGGTGTACGTAATCGCTTCGTCCGGGAATGGGCGGGCACAAAGCGCCGGGCGGAATGTCCCACGTCGCGATTCCGTAGGCCTGCCGCAGAAGCGCCTGATTGAGGGTGATCACCGCGGCCGGGTCTGCGTAGTCGATCGACGCATCGCCATGCGGATTCGCGTGGACAAATGCCGCCAGTTTCGGACTCAGGGCGACGAGCGACGCGAAATCGTAGCCGCCGCGGAAACGATTCCGCGGATGCATCTTTTCCTTCGTCGATCGGTCGATCATGGCGATGTGGCGCGTGCGCGCGACTCCACGGAGTGGATCACGGAAGACCGCCGCGTGTCCAAACATCCGTTCGGTTTTCACCGAAGCGATGACGAGACTTAAACGCCAAAAACGTTCAAGGCTCTTGATTGGCTGGCGGAAGCGCACATAGAATCCCCGACCAAATGCCGCAACTTTTCCCGAAGCAGGCCAATGGACTGTCTCAAGCGAGCCTGGCCGCCGGCGCCGCCGTCGGTGGAACCGTGCTTTTGGCCCTGTTTCTGCTGGCCCGTTCCGGTTACGCCACCGGGCAGGGAACACCCTACGACCAGGCAGTTCCCTTCTCGCACAACCATCACACCACGGGCATCGGAATCGACTGCCGGTACTGCCACAACTCGGTTGAGACTTCTGCCGCGGCCTCGGTTCCCCCTACCCAGACCTGCATGAACTGCCATTCGCAGATCTGGGCCCAGGCCCCGATGCTCGAGCCCGTGCGGGAGAGTTATCGCTCCGGAAAGTCGCTCGAGTGGAGGAAGGTGAACGACCTTCCCGATTTCAGCTACTTCAACCACTCGGCCCACGTGAACAAAGGCGTCGGCTGCACCACCTGCCACGGACAGGTGGGCGAGATGCCCCTTGTCTATCAGGCCACGTCGATGCAGATGAACTGGTGCCTCGACTGCCACCGCAATCCCGAGAAGTTCCTGCGGCCCAAGTCAGAAGTGTACGCACCGGTCTGGAACCCGCCGGCCGACCAGTTGAGCGTGGGCGCGAAACTCCGCGCCCAGTACCAGGCAAACCCCCGCGTCTCCTGCTCCACCTGTCATCGCTGAACCCAGAACGGACTCCAGAACGGAAACGATGAGCGACGTTCATATCCCGATTTCGCAAGTGACCCGCGTATCCAAGGGCGTCTCCGCGGCCAAGCCGAAGTTCTGGCGCAGTCTCGACGAACTCACGGACTCCGAGGACATCAAGGTCTGGCTGCACCGGGAGTTCCCCGAGAAGGCGTCGGAGTTCACCGATCCTGAAGGCCGCCGGCAGTTCCTGCAATTGATGGGCGCGTCGGTTGCGCTCGCCGGCCTGTCCTCGGCCTGCACCCGCCAGCCCGCGGAAGCGATCGTCCCCTACGTCAAGGCTCCCGAGCAGTTCATTCCCGGCAAACCCGTCTACTTCGCGACCGTGCTTTCCACCGACGGCGCCGCCCAGGGCGTGCTGGTCGAAAGCCACATGGGCCGGCCCACGAAGATCGAAGGCAATCCCGAGCACCCGGGGAGCCTCGGTTCCACCGATCATTTCGCGCAGGCGGAAATCCTGAACCTCTACGATCCGGACCGGTCGAAGAGCGTTCTCTACCGGACCGAAACCAGCACCTGGGCCGCGTTCGTCGCGGCCATCCGGCCGGTTCTCGACGCGCAGAAAGCGCTCAAGGGCGAGGGGCTGCGCCTGCTCACGACCACGGTCACGTCGCCCACGCTGGCCGCGCAGATCGCCGAACTTCTGAAGCAGTTTCCGATGGCGAAGTGGCACGTTCACGACCCGATCTCCCGTCGCAACGCGATGGACGGAGCCCGCGCCGCCTTCGGCCGTCCGCTCCAGCCGATCTACAACTTCGCCGAAGCCGATGTCATCGTTTCGCTCGACGCCGATTTCCTCGGCACGGGCGGCGACAAGGTCGCCAACGCCCGCGCTTTCATCGCGCGCCGCGCGTCGGACGACACCGCCCGCGAGATGAACCGCCTCTACATGGCGGAGAGTTCGGTTTCGGTCACGGGCGGAAACGCGGACCATCGTGTCGCGGTTCGCTCCGCCGAGGTGGAAGGCATCGCACGCGAACTCGCGTTCGAGCTGGGCCTGCCCGTCGAGAAGGGCGCCCTGCCTGCGTCGGTGACCGCGAAGTCCATCGTCGCCGCGATGATCAAAGACGTCAAGGCGCGTCCCGCCCGCAGCGTCGTGATGGTGGGCGAGTCGCAGCCCGCGTTCGTCCACGCCCTCGCTTACGCGATCAACGAGAAACTCGGCAGCCTCGGCGCCGCGGTCGTTCTCACCGAACCCGTCGAGGCGAATCCGCCTTCCGCGGAAAACTCGATCGACGCTCTGGCCGCCGACATGGCCGCGGGCAAGGTGGACGCCCTTTTCATCGTCGGTGGCAACCCGGTCGCCACATCCTCTCCCGACAGCGGTTTTACCGCAGCCCTCAAGGATCAGGCCAAGGTCGCGCTCCGCGTTCATCTCGGTCAGTTCGACGACGAGACCTCCGAACTCTGCCACTGGCACCTGCCCGAGGCCCACGCGCTCGAAGCGTGGAGCGACGCCCGCGCTTTCGATGGCACACTCGCGGTTCAGCAGCCTCTCATCGCGCCGCTCTACGACAGCAAGAGCGCCCACGAACTCGTGCAGATGCTGCTCGGCGATTCCACCACCACCGGCTACGAGATCGTCCGCGCCGCGTGGCGCCTGCGAATGCCCGCCGCCGCGAACTTCGAGGCCTCCTGGCGACGCGTGGTTCACGATGGCGTCCTGCCCGCTTCGGCGTTGCCGAAGGTCGCGGCGAAAACCGCCTCCGGTCCGTGGATGCAGACGAAACCCGCGTCGAATCAGGGCGATCTCGACATCGCGTTCCGCCTCGACCCGAACGTTCTCGACGGCCGCTACGCCAACAACGGCTGGATGCAGGAGCTTCCGAAGCCGCTCACCCGCCTCACCTGGGACAACGCGGCCCTGCTTTCGCCGAAGACGGCGACACGCCTCGGCGTTCCCTCGCCCGAAGGTTCGGCGCGCGGCACCTGGGTCGAGCGGGTCAGCTTGAAGGTAGGCGGCACCGCCGTCTCCATCCCGGCGTGGGTGGTTCCCGGCCACCCCGACGACACCGTCACCGTCCATCTCGGCGCCGGGCGCAAGCGCGCCGGCAAGGTGGGGCAGGGCGTCGGCGTCGATGTTCAGCCGCTTCGCAGTTCCGCCTCCCTCTGGTTCCGCTCCGGCGGCTCGATCACCCGCGAGGGCACGAAGTACGCCATGGGCTGCACGCAGGACCATTGGGGCATGGAAGAAGCTTCCGACCGCCACCTGATCCGCACCGGCAGCTTCGAGCAGTTCAAGGCGAACCCCGCCTTCGCCCAGGTGGCCAAGGAGCAGGGGCCGCAGCCGTCGCTGTATCCGCCTCATCCCTACAACGGCAACAAGTGGGGGATGTCGATCGACCTTTCCGCCTGCATCGGCTGCAACGCCTGCATCACCGCCTGCCAGAGCGAAAACAACATCGCGGTCGTTGGCAAAGAGCAGGTGATGCGCGGCCGTGAAATGCAGTGGCTCCGGGTCGACCGCTACTTCGAAGGCGAGTCGGAATCGCCCGCGGTTCACCATCAGCCGGTTCCCTGCATGCAGTGCGAGAACGCGAGCTGCGAGGTCGTCTGCCCGGTCGCCGCCACCACCCACAGCGACGAAGGCCTGAACGACATGGTCTACAACCGCTGCGTCGGCACGCGGTACTGCTCGAACAACTGCCCTTACAAGGTGCGCCGGTTCAACTTCCTGCTCTTCCAGGACTGGGAGACCGAGCAGTTCAAGCTGCAGCGGAATCCCGACGTCACCGTGCGGAGCCGCGGCGTCATGGAAAAGTGCACCTACTGCGTGCAGCGCATCAATCGCGCCCGAATTCCTGCCGATCGCGACCTGCGTCAAGTCGCGGACGGCGAGATCCTGACCGCCTGCCAGCAGG
>CAYNHK010000179.1:0-10897 GCA_964396875.1 uncultured Acidobacteriota bacterium
CTTCCTGGGGATTCTCATGAGCCTGTCATCGGAGTGGTTGTATCGCAAGTATCGGGGGCTGGCGTGAGACGGGGTCTCACACGGGTCGCCGCGGCGGCCGGGCTTCTCGCTATGGCAGCCTCCGCGCGCGCTCAGGAGACGCACCTTCTTATTGTTGCGGGCCTCGGCGGCGAACCTGCATACGCGGAGTCGTTCCGGACCTGGTCGTCCGCCCTTCACGCCTCAGCCGAGAAGCGCCTGGGCATCCCTCGCGCGAACATCACGTACCTCACCGAGGACCCCGCGAAGGACGCTGGGCGCGTCGACGGGAAATCGACACGCGACGAAATTGCCAAGGCGCTCTCGCGGATCGCCACACGGGCGCGACCCGGCGACACCGTGGCGGTCATCCTGTTCGGTCACGGAAGTGGCGCAGGCGAGGAGGCCCGCTTCAACCTCCCCGGTCCCGATGCCAGCGCTTCCGACTTCGCGACCTGGCTCGTTCCCTTCGCTCTCCAGCGTGTTGTGTTCGTGAACGCCGCATCGGCGAGCGGCGACTTTCAGAAAGTTCTCGCGGGCAAGAACCGCGTGGTCCTCACCGCGACGAAGAGTTCGCAGGAGAGGAACGAATCGATCTTCGGCCGGCACTTCTCGGAAGCGCTCTCCGGGGAGGCCGCGGACATCGACAAGAACGGACAGGTGTCGATTCTCGAAGCCTTCGAAGCGGCCAAAGCGCAGGTGGCGACCGAATATCAGCGCGAGCGGCGTCTCCTCACCGAGCACGCCGTCCTGGAGGATGGAGCCGCGGGCGGTCTCGCGAAGGCCACGTTCCTCGGCGGGAAACTCGCCGACGCGGCGGATGGCGCCGAAACATCCGGAGATCCAGCGACGGCCGAACTCATCAAGGAAAGGCGCGCGCTCGAGGACAGGATTGAGGCGCTCAAAGCCACCAAAGCCTCGATCCCCATCGACCGTTACGAACAGGAACTCGAGCGGCTGCTTCTCGACCTTGCGATAAAGAACGAGGAAATCCGAAAGAAGCAGGGAGGGTCGACAAGATGACGCGCCGCAAAGCGCTCACCGCCTTCACTTCCATCGCGGCATTCACGCTCGCGATCGGGGCCTGGGCGCTCCAGCCGCCCTTCCCCTCTCCCGGATCGCGTGTGCCGCCCGTGACGTTTCGTCCGCCCGTGAAACTCTCCGCGATGGAGGCGCTTCGGCGGGGTCAATATCCCCGCGCCCTCGAGGCCGGCCGCGAGGACCTCGCAAGAGAGCCGGGAAGTGCGGCCGCGCTGACCACGCTCACGAAGACGCTCCTCGAAACCGGCGCGCACGCCGAGGCAGAGGAGACGACGCGCGCCTTCATCGCCCGGCTACCGAAATCGGTCGATGCTCAGAACCTCCTCGGCGATGTTCTGGCCGCACGCGGAAAGCGGACCGAGGCAGAAGCGGCCTATTCAAAGGCAATTTCGGGAAGAGCCTCGACCGCCCTGGCCGCGGAGGTGTCCCTCGGGATCCTGCAGTACGAGCGGGGCCTTCGCAGCGAGGCCAACACCCGTTTCGAACGCCTCATCACGGCCTACAACTCCGGTCGCGCGACCACCGCTTCCGACCTGATCGCGGTCGGCCGGGCCTGCCGATACCTTGGTGTTTCGAACCCGGACGCCTTCAAGGATGCGCTCAAGGCGTTCGATGAGGCGGCCGTCCTCGACGAAACTCACGAAGCGCGCGTCCGCATCGGAGATCTCTTTCTCGAGAAGTTCAACGGCACGGAGGCCCGGAACGCTTTCGAGATCGTGCTCCGCGCGAACCGCGATCACCCCCAGGCGCTGCTTGGCCTCGCTCGCGCCCGCGACCTCGACGGCGAACGCGGCGTGCCCGACCTCCTCGACGCGGCCCTCAAGACAAATCCGAATCTGGCCGAGGCGCGTGCCTACCGCTCCGGTCTGCTGCTCGCCCTTGAGGACTTCAAGAAGGCCGGTGAAGAGGCGGAGCGGGCACTCGAAGCGAACCCTACGTCGCCCGAGGCCCTCGCGGCCCGGGCCGCCGCCCAATATCTCGCGGGCGACACCCCCGGGTTCACGGCCACGCGTCGGCGGGCGCAGACCCTGTTCCCAAAGAGCGCCGACCTGCTGGTGACCGTGGCGGAGGCCGCGGTGCGAAATCGCCTGTACCGCGAGGCCGCCCAACTCGCGACCGAGGCCTTGACCCTCGATCCCCAGTCCTGGGCCGCCCTCGCGAGCCTGGGTCAGAACCAGCTTCGGCTCGGAGAGATCGAGGCCGCTCAGAGGAACCTCGGCCGTTCGTTCGCGGGTGACCCCTACAACGTCTGGGTGAAGAACACACTCGACCTGCTCGACACGTTTGTGAACTACACCACTATCGAGACCGGAACCTTCCGCCTGTTCCTCGACAAGAAGGAAGCCGGGGTCCTCGCTCCTCCCATGACGGCTCTCGCCAACGAGGCGATGCAGGAACTGGCGACGCGCTACGGCTACACCTCGAAGGAGCCCATCCGCATCGAGGCCTACCCATCCCACGCGGACTTCTCGGTCCGGACGGTCGGGCTTGCCGGCCTGGGTGCGCTCGGGGTCTGCTTCGGGCCGGTCGTGGCGATCGACTCGCCCCAGGCGCGCGAGCGCGGCGCCTTCAACTGGGGCTCCACACTGTGGCACGAGCTGGCGCACGTCGTGACCCTGGGCGTCTCGAAGAACCGCGTGCCCCGCTGGCTCACCGAGGGAATCTCGGTTCATGAGGAACGCCGCGCTCGCCCTGGCTGGGGCGACGACCTCTCCCTCGAGTTCATTCTCGCGTTCAAACAGGGCGAGATCCTTCCGCTGCGCGACTTGAACAACGGCTTCGTGCGCCCCAAACACCCCGGGCAGGTAAGCCTCTCCTACTATCAGGCCTCGCTGGTGGTCGAACAGATCGAAGCCAGGCATGGAATCGCCGGACTGCGCAACCTGCTCAAAGCGTATGGCGACGGCGCTTCCACTGACGCAGCGTTTGAGACCGCCCTTGGCCGCACCGTCGATCAGGTGAACGAAGAGTTCCAGACGGCTCTCAAAGCGCGGCTCGCCCGGCCCGCTTTGGTGATTCGCGCCGCCGAGGCTTCGGAGTCCCGCGAGCGTCCGCCCCAACCCGAGACCCGCGCGTCGCTCGAGGCCCGTATCGAAAAGGACAACGACGATTTCATCGCTCACGCCCTGCTGGGCCGTCTCAACCACCGCGAGAAGCGGCCCGACGATGCTCTCCGTCACCTCGAACGCGCGGCTCGATTGTGGCCAGAGGCCGCAGGCGACGAAAGCCCCTACTTCCCCATGGCGGAGATCAAACAGGCCAGGGGCGATGTTGATGGAGCG
The DNA here is from genome assembly GCA_964396875.1 of uncultured Acidobacteriota bacterium. Taxonomy (GTDB): domain Bacteria; phylum Acidobacteriota; class Vicinamibacteria; order Fen-336; family JAGNNV01; genus JAGNNV01. The sequence goes on from CAYNHK010000179.1 coordinate 3,342, forward strand.
ATCGAAGCACTCCAGGCGCTCATTGCTCGGAACGAGAATCACGACGCGGCGCGGACCAAGCTCGCGGCCCTGCTCGAGGCAAGGGGCAAACCCGCCGAGGCGCTCGCGGTCCTCGAGTCCTCCGTGTTCATCTATCCCTTCGATCCTGAACTCCACAACCGCCGCGCCTCCCTCGCGACGAAACTTCAACGGCCGGCGGTTCTGCGCGATGCTCGTCGCGCCATCATCGAACTCGACCCGGTCGACAAGGCTGAGGCCTACTTCCAGCTCGCCCTCGCCGACCTCGACGCCGGAGACCGGACCGCGGCCCGGCGGAGCGTCCTTCGCGCTCTCGAGATCGCGCCCCGTTTTGGCCGCGCACAGGAACTCCTGCTAAAGATCCACCGGGAGGAGAGCAAACCATGACGACGCGCCGGGCCTTCGCCATCACGCTTCTCGTCGCGGCCACTCTCGCTCACGCCGCCGATGTCCCGGCTCCACCCGACGTACCGTATGAGAACGCGCCCTACAACGGCAAGTTCACGTTCGCGCGAGTGAAGTTCCGCCCCTCCGAATGGGGCCCGGGGCGCTACGAGTGGGGCCTCGACCTCAAGTGGAACCACGACTACCCGCGGGCCGAGCAGCACTTCATGAAGATCCTGCGGGAGACCACGACGATCGACCCGAATGACGATGGCGTCATCGTCGGCCTCGACGAGCCCGCGTTGTTCGACTATCCGATGATCTACGTCTCCGAGCCCGGCTACTGGCAGCTCAACGAGAAAGAGGCCGGGAATCTTCGCGCCTACATCCAGAAGGGCGGCTTCGTGATCTTCGACGATTTCTTCCAGAGGGCCACGCTGATCCTCGAGGAGAACATGCGTCAGGTTCTGCCGGACGCGCGTTTCATCGAGGTTCCGCTCGAGCATCCAATATGGGACTCGTTCTTCAAGATCGCCGAGCCGCCGCGAAGCCGGGGCGGGGGTGGCGGCGGTGCGGGCGGGCGCGGCGGTTTCGGAAGGAACTTCGGCGGCCGCGGGATGCAGACCACGTACTTCGGCATCTTCGAGGACAACGACCCCACCAAGCGCCTGATGGTCATCGCGAACTACAACGGCGACATGGGCGAATTCTGGGAGTGGTCCGACACCGGTTTCGTGCCCATCGACCTCTCGAACGACGCCTACAAGCTCGGTGTGAACTACGTCATCTACAGCCTGACGCACTGACTCAGGCCCACGCGCGGCGCTTTCCGGGGGATAATCCCCGCCGACATGAGCACTGACGCGGCGGCTCGCAAACTCGCGGGCACTCCCGACCGTCCCCTTTTCCGGGTCTTCGCGTACTACGTGTTCCTTTTCGCGGCCGTGGCCGCGATCGTGTCCCTTGCCCCGCAGTCGCTCACCTACCTCAACGCACCCCTGCCCGTGTCGGGCCTGATGGGTGGCGCGGGCGGAGGTTTTTCCGGGCCCACAGGTTCGCCGGGCGAGGCGCTGTCGCCCTGGAGAGTGGTGGCCGCCGCGGTGGTGTCGCTTTCGAGCGCCAGCATCCTGATGCTCCCGGTCACCTGGGTCTATGTGCAGACCCGCCGCAAGAAGGGTTTCGACCAGTCGGTGGTCCAGACGCTCATCATCCTGCCCCTCGTGGTCGCGGGCGTCATCCTCCTGGTCCAGAACAGCACCGCGCTCGCATTCAGCCTCGGCGGCATCGTAGGGGCGGTGAGCTTCCGCAACACGCTCCGGGATACCAAGGACACCATCTACATCTTTCTCGCCATCGTGATCGGTGTGGCCGCGGGCGTGCACGCCCTGGTGGTGGCCGCCACGATTTCGGTCTGCTTCAACCTGACCGTCGTTGCCATGTGGTGGACCGACTTCGGCCGCACCGGTGCGATGTTCGAGGGCGCGCCCGCGAAGGATCGCCTGGAGCGGGCCAAGGCGATGGCGAACCGGACCGAAGGGTTCATCTCAATGGTCGATCGTGAACTGCTCCGGTCGATGAGCGCGGAGCAGCTCGACGTGCTGGCCGAGAGGGCACGCACCCGTCAGCAGAAAGCGCTCGCCAAAGCCGGCCTCGATGGCGGTGTCGAGCCGCGGCGCGATCGCACACTGCACGTCATGGCGGGCCCCGATCCGGTGCGCGCGCGCCAGGTCGCCGAAGCGATCCTCGCCTCGAGTGTCAAGCGCTACGAATTCGCCAGCGAAACGATGGACGGGGACGGCGCCGCTCTCGCCTATCGAATCCGCCTCAAGAAGAGCGTGAGCGCCGAGGAGTTTCTCGAACGATTTCGCGCCGCCGCCGCAGCGGAGGTTCGAAAAGCCGAATTCGTCGACTGAGCTCAGTTGGGCAAAGACGCCCGCGAGTGCTCCTGCCACCAGGTGATGGCCTCGGCCTGGGTCCACGGGTCGATCGCGATGGCCTTGAGCGCCCTTCCTACCTCATCGGCGCCGGCCGGCCGTTTCTCGGGGTCCTTTTCGAGGCAGCGCAGGATAAGTTCCTCGAGCGCCGCGGGCACGGGAATGCCCGCCCTTCGCGACGGTGGAACGGGAGCCGTCTGGAGGTGGCTTGCGATCATCTTCAGACCAGTGTCGGCTTCGAACACCATCAAACCAGTGAGCAGGTAGTACGCGACGCAGCCGAGCGCGTAGATATCGGCACGGCCATCGAGGGCCTCGCCCCGCACCGCCTCGGGCGACATGTAGGCAGGCGTTCCGGGGGTGTGACCGCCCTGGCTGCTTTCGAGGGCCCCCCGAGCCTCCGCGTCAAGGGATTTGACGAGGCCAAAGTCCAGCACCTTGACGAAGTCGTGCTTGAGGCCGACCCGGCCGACGTGGATGTTCGCAGGCTTGATATCGCGGTGGACGAGGCCGCTCGCATGCGCCTCCTCGAGCGAGTCGCACACCTGTCGCAGAATGTAGATCGCCCGATTGGCGGGCAGGGGGCCGTGATCCCGGACCATGGACTGGAGGTCCATGCCGTGGAGCAGTTCCATCACGAAGTACAGGGTCTGATCGCTCGTGACCCCAAAATCGTAAAGCGCCACCGTGTGGGGCGATCGCAGTTGCGCCGCCGCCTCGGCTTCGCGTCGGAATCTCTTGACCGCGAGGAGGGCCGCGTCCGTGTCTCCCGGTTCGATCGCGTCGGTCCGGATGAGTTTGATGGCGGCCGGACGGGCGAACATGCGGTGCGTGGCGTGGTAGACCTCGCCCATGGCCCCCCGGCCAATCCGCTCCCCCAGGCGGTAACTCCCCATCTCTCTCGCCTTTGCAACCTGCTCGCCGAGACCACTCACAACGCGCGAGATGACCACCGCCACCGGGATGAGGAGGAAGTCCGGATAGTGCATCAGGAGAACCTTGCTGTCCGCTCCGAAATCCCAGTGCCCCCGGGCCTTCCCCACGAGCATCGAGAGCGGGTTCATCGAGGCCGCGAGGAGGCCGGCGAAGATGGTCTTGCCCGGCGTGCTCGGCAGGATGGCCGCGAACGTGAGCATGATCGGCCCGATCCAGCTGATCATGGGCGTGATGACCCACTCACGGGGCGGCGGCACCAGGTGCATCAGCATGCCGACGCTGAACGCGATCGCCACCATGTAGGCGAGGCCAATATCCATGAGCATCTGGGGATCGCGTTCCCCCTTCCGTGCATAGAAGCAGAGCCCGATGGACAAGGCGACGCTCACGAGCACGACGAGGTCGCCCCCCATCAGTTGCCCTTCGATTCCCGGGCCCAGCACCTCAACCGTGCTCGCCCGCCCGAGCCCCCAGCCGGCCACGTACAGGACGGACATCAGGGCCGCGGTGATGGACAGCCGCTTCGATGCCTGCCGGAGGATGTCCGAAGGAAGTCCCGGGGCGCGCCCTCCCGGCGCCGGCGTCGAATCGGGAGCGGTCCGCGGGGCGATGGGACCGACAAACTGCGGGTCAGTCATGGGGGCGGAGTTTAGGCTGGGTCGCGTGGCCGGTGCGGCGGTACACTCGACCATGGCCCAGAATTCCTCCCGTCTCACCCTCCAGACCGCCATGCTGGCGCTCGGCCTCGCTGCGTCGGCATCGTCACAGACCATGAACACGAACAGCACCAGCGCCTCCGCCGGCAACGTCCTTCTCGCCGAATGGACCGGCCCCTATGGCGGTGTCCCCGCCTTCGACAAAATGGATCTTCAGGCGCTCAAGCCGGCGCTCGAGGAGGGAATGGCGCGGAACCTCGCGGAAGTAGATGCGATAGCGAAGAACCCGGAGGCTCCGACCTTCAGGAACACCATTGTGGCCCTCGAGAAGACAGGCCGGGACCTCGGCCGCGTTTTCACCTACTGGGGCTTGTGGGGCGGGAACCTCTCGACGCCCGAGTTCCGACGGATCCAGGCGGAAATGGCCCCGAAATTGTCCGAGTTCAATTCGAGGATCACCCAGAACAAGGCGCTCTTCGACCGGATCAAGGCGGTTTACGAGGGGAAGGAAAAGGCCACTCTCCGCCCCGACGAGCAGCGCCTGGTCTGGCTCGTCTACGACGGTTTTGCCAGCAACGGCGCGACCCTGTCGGGACCGGCCAAAGAGCGCTACGCCGAAATCAACAAGCAGCTGGCGGGGCTCCACACGAAGTTCGCCAACAACGTTCTGGCCGACGAGGAGGGTTACGTCCTCTACATCACGAAAGACCAGCTGGGCGGCCTCCCCGAGTCCTTCATCCAGGCTGCCGCGGCCGCCGCGAAGGAGCGCAAGCGCGAGGGTGAATTCGCGATCACCAACACACGCTCGTCGATGGATCCCTTCCTCACCTTCTCCACCGAACGCGATCTTCGAGAGAAGGTCTGGCGGACCTACTATTCGCGCGGGGACAATGGAGACGAGCGTGACAACAACGCCGTCATCACGGAGATTCTCAAGCTTCGGCACGAACGGGTCCGCCTCCTCGGCTACCCGAACTACGCCGCCTGGCGGCTGCAGAACCGCATGGCCAAGACGCCCGAACGCGCCGTGGGCCTGCTCGAGGCCGTCCTGCCCGCGGCACTCGGCCGCGTGAAGGAAGAAGTCGCCGACATGCAGGCGATCGCCGTCAAGGAGGGCCGGAGCATCACCATCGAGCCCTGGGACTATCGCTTCTACGCCGAAAAGGTCCGCAAGGCCCGGTACGACCTCGATTCCAACGAGGTGAAGCAGTACCTCCAACTGGACAAGCTCCGCGAGGCGATGTTCTACGTGGCCGGACGGCTGTTCAACTTCAAGTTCACTCCTGTTCCCACCGACAAAGCTCCGGTCTTCCACGAGGACGTCAAGGTCTGGGAAGTAGCGGACGCGACCACCGGCGCCCACGTCGGCCTGTGGTACCTCGATCCCTACGCCCGGCCCGGAAAGCGATCCGGCGCGTGGGCGACCACCTATCGAGGCCACGAGACCTTCGACGGGAAGAAGACGGTGCTCGGCTCCAACAACTCGAACTTCGTCAGAGGGCCGGCCGGCAAGCCCGTTCTCATCTCATGGACCGACGCTGTCACCTTCTTCCACGAATTTGGCCACGCCCTTCACTACTTCTCGGCCACGGTCGCGTACCCAACCCTCAACGGCGGCGTCCGGGATTACACCGAGTTCCAGTCGCAGCTTCTGGAGCGATGGTTGATGACTGACGAGGTGATCAACGGCTACCTCGTCCATCACGAGACCGCCCAGCCCATCCCGAAAGCCCTCGTCGAAAAGATCAAGAAGGCGGCCACTTTCAACCAGGGTTTCGACACCACGGAGTATCTCGGCTCCGCAATTATGGACATGAAGTACCACATGATGGATCCCGCGGGGCTCGACCCACGCACCTTCGAGCGCGACGAGCTCAAGAAGCTCGGCATGCCGAGGGAGATCCCGATGCGGCACCGCAGCACGCACTTCACGCACGTGTTTTCCGGAGAGGGGTACTCGGCCGGCTACTACGGCTACATGTGGGCGGATGTGCTCACCGCCGACGCCGCCGAAGCGTTCGCGACCGCACCGGGCGGATACTGGGACAAGGCACTCGCGAAGAAGCTGGTCGACAACCTCTTCTCCGTACGTAATGCGGTTGATCCCGAGGAAGCCTATCGTGCCTTCCGCGGCCGCGACGCGAAGATCGAGGCCCTCATGCGCGCTCGCGGCTTTCCCGTTCCCACGAAGTAGCAGCAGCTACGGCTTCGGCGCGTACTCCGCCTGCAGTTTCTCGATCAGGGGCTCGAGGCCGCTGACGTCGCCGGCAAAACGCGTGCTGTATACCGTCTTGACGCTCGCGAGCACCTGGTCCCGGGTCTCCGCCGCGACGTTGCGGGCGCGCGCCAGGGCCACGAAACGCGCCCACGCGTCGATCAACGGATCCGCGGTCGCGTAGACGACGTTGAGCGCCGCCTTCACCTCGGCGGGGGGCTCAGCGGCCTGACGATCCGCCTCGGGAAACGCCTGGTACGCCTGAACTGCGACCCCGTAAGGTTCCCGGTACAGCGATGCCAGGGCCAGAAGGTTGTTGGCGACTATCCCCAGGTTATCCGGGTCGGAGTTGTTGGACCGGGTGAAGAGGTCGATGGCTTCCTTGCTCTTTTTCGCGTTGTTCGCGACCAGGGCCTGGATCTGATACAGCAGGGCAAGGGATGCGTCTTTGTCGAACTTGCCTTCGATCGTCTTGCCGGCCTCGATCATCTTGATCGCAGCATCGGCGAACTCGACGGCTTCGGCCCCGTGGCTGAAGTTGGCGGGCGAAGCCGCAAGCTCGAATCGCCGCAGGTTGAACGCGACGCTGTAGACGACCGCGAGGTTCTCGGGTTCCGCGGCGAGGAGTTCACGCCCCGCCTTGATCATCGCGGCTGTGTCTTTCGCCTGGATCGCCGCGCTGAACGCCTGCTGCTTGGGGACGATGAGCCAGCTTTTCAGGTAAGCGGCATATTGCCCGGACGGATACTTGTCGAGGTAGGCGCGAGCCAATTCGATCGCCTTCTCCGGCATGTTCTGCGAGTTCGCGGCGTGCCAGGCCTGGTACGCGAGCCCTTCTTCGGCCGAGGCCTCCTGTGCATATGTCGGCGCCGAGAATGCGAACGACACGGCCACGGTGAGGGCGAATCGCCCGACAGTACGGAAGAGCTTCATCTCAGATTTCCTCTCATTTGGGTTCGACAAGATCGCGAATTATGCCCTCACCCGGCGGTCTGCCATACGCGCCGGTGGCACATTCTTTTGAACGCGACGTCAAACACCTCCCTCTGGCAGAATCGAAAACGTCCTGGGCGAACCCTTTTCCAAGTGGCGTGATGGGAGACGAATGACATCAGAGATCGAGAACACCGATGACCTGGGGCTGGCAGAGAGGCTTCGGTCGGGCCTGGGGCATGTGCGCAAGGAACTCGCGCGGAGGATCGTCGGCCAGGAAGACGCCCTCGATCAGGTGCTCCTGACTCTGCTGGTGGGCGGCAACAGCATCATCACCGGGGTGCCGGGCCTCGCGAAGACCCTCATCGTTCACACGATGGCGCAGACCCTTGACCTCAAGTTCTCCCGCATTCAGTTCACGCCCGACCTGATGCCCTCGGACATCACGGGAACCGACATCATTCAGGAGGACGCCGAAGG
>CAYNHK010000180.1:0-10858 GCA_964396875.1 uncultured Acidobacteriota bacterium
TTCCGGCAACAAGACATTCGTACTCGGGGGAGACATCGTCACAGGCATCAATGGCGAGGTGGAGGCCGGGAGTGGCTGGTCCATCTGTGCGGCAGGTTGTGGCCACCGCGATACTTGAATCCGGCCGAGAGCGCGTGCTCTCAGCACCGCCGCACTGTTAGCCATCACCCTCGATCCCGCCCTGCGCATGCTCTTCACCCGGATGGACTTCGTTTCCTTCCGTCCTCGCTGGCTCTCCTGGCTCTTCAATCTCGCCACGGTCGGCCGCTATCACCCGGAGGAGAAACACCCGATCAGCCGCGGGCTCTTCGCGGTCTAAGAGCCCGCGTGCCGCTTCGTGCTCCGGCACCCGAAGTCAACCATCCTCGCGTCCCTCCTGCCTGGGCGCCCGCGCCGTCCGCCATTTGGCCTCATCATGTGCTGAAACCGGCATAAGGCGCGTTTCCAGGTCTTCGGGCGGCAACCGATTTCCACATTCCACGCCATCGCTGGAGCCTGAAACCGCGGCCCTCGGTGCTTTTGCCCTCCGTCCTAAGCGGGACTCCCGCTTCTAGGTGCTTTCCCCCCCTTGGGCTAGGGCAAACCCCCAATCGACCGCCGGGAGACCCCCCACTAACCTGTTCCCATGAGAACGAGTGAACGGGGCGCGGCCTTGAGCCGAACCGGCAACGTGCCGAACCGCACTGTCCTGATCGCGGTGGAACCCCCTTCCTTTCAACGACTCATCGAGCACGTCCTTCACGGTCAATCCGGCCTTCGGGTGGTCGGACAGTCTTCCGTGAGTCTTTCCCCCGCCCACAAGGCGGCCCGTCTCGCACCCGACGTGATCATCGTCAACCAAAGGCTTCAGCGGAGGGAGCGCCGCGATGTCCTCGTCGACTTGAGGCGCGTGAGCCCCTCCTCGACCCTGATCCTTCTCACCCACAGCCTCGGCGAATCGGGCCCACCCGAAGTCGCCGACGCCTGGTTGCCGGAGGACGCCGTCGTCAGGCAGCTCCTTCCGGTGATCCGCAAAGCCGCTTCTCGCACTACGTGCCCTACCCCCCGGCCTGCATCCGCAGGCCTTCGCACCTAGGAGTACCGACACATGTCAAAGCTCTTCCGGCGTTCCCTCGTCTTTTCGTCCACCCTGCTGGCCCTTTCCGGCATCGGGGTCCTCGCGGCCAGTTCGTCCAGTTCAAGCTCCGCGAGCCTGGCCCCACCGGACTACGGCACCTTCCGGCCGCCTCAAAGCGGCGGGACGTACACGGATCCCACGTTCGACACGACCGTCAAGCGCCTGTCCGACGCCATGAACATGACCGACAACGCGGGGAACGGCGGTCTCACCACCGTCTCGACCGAGTACTCGACCGCCTCGCCCTTCAACCGCGACAACAGCCGGCTGATCCTTCAGCACAACAGTTACTTCGGCCTCTATGACGGAAGCGGGACGTACCTCAAGGACCTCCCTTTCGCGGTCAACGTCTCGACCGAGCCGCGCTGGTCGCGCACCGATCCGAACATCCTCTTCTATGTGAAAGGCAACAGCCTCATGAAGCTCGACGTGGCTTCGGGGACTCCGTCGGTGGTTCGAACATTCAACGAATACGGATCCATCAACGGCCAGGGCGAGTCCGACATCAGCCGGGACGGCGATCACTTCGTCTTCGCCGGGGACAATCGGCACGTCTTCGTCTACGAGATCAGCACCGGGGTCAAGGGGCAGACCCTCGACACCGCCGGCCGCGCCTTTAACCAGCTCTACATCGCCTCGAACAACAGCGTGGCCATCGGCTGGATCGCGAACGGATCCGGCCGCTATGCGGGTGTCGAGCTCTTCGACCGCAGCATGAACTTCCAGCGTCAGCTCACCCACGCGATCGGCCACATGCATCTCACCCGGGACACGAACGGAGAGGATGTCCTCATCTGGAACAACTCGAACGACGCGCAGCCCATCGCGTGCCAGAACGGGGTGGTGAAAGTCCGCCTCTCGGATGCCCACCAGACCTGCCTCCTCCAGCTCGATTGGAGTCTCGCCATGCACATCACGGCCGGAGACGGCGATGGCTGGGCCTTCGTCGACACCTATGCGCCGGCCGATCCCTTCCCGCAGTCGTCGGCCTGGGCGCCCTACACGAACGAAATCATCCAGGTGAAGCTCGACGGTTCGGAGACGCGGCGACTGGTTCACCATCGCAGCCGGCCGTTCGACGGCTACGTCTACCAGCCGAAACCCACGGTGAGCCGTGACGGAAGCAAGCTCGTCTTCACGAGCAATCAGGGCCTTCAGGCGATCCTCGGGTACCCGAACCTGTATTCGGATGCCTACCTCATCAATATCTCCCGCTCGACCGCGCCGTCAACGCCTCCCGCGGAATCGACCCCTGCTCCAACGCCCGGGCCGACGCCACCCTCCGGTCCGACGCCAACGCCGACGACCCCCGCACCCGTTCCACCCGCGTCGACCGGCGCAGGCGTCTTCGAAGAGACCAGCCCCGTGATCACTTATACGGGCTCATGGGCGGCGAACCAGCAGGCCGGCCACAGCGGCAGCGGTGCCCGGCTTTCCATGGACGCCGGCTCCGGCGCCACCTTCACCTTCACGGGATCTAGCGCCACCTGGGTCGGTTACCGTGACGAGTGGTCGGGAATCGCCACGATTCGAGTCGACGGCGTCTTGAAGGGCACGTTGGACACGTATTCCTCCCCGCAGCAGTCCCAGGCTGCCCTCTACTCCGTGAGCGGGCTTCCAAACGGTCGCCACACACTCACGATCGAAGCAACCGGGACCCGCAACGGGTCATCCGCGGGCTCGTGGATCTGGGTGGACGCCTTCGTCTCGCGCTGATCCGATCCGTCCCTTCACAATCCGCCGGCGACTCGTTGGAGGGGACGCCGTCCCGTTCGCGGTGCCGTTGTTCACGATGGGGGGTTCGGGGTGGCTCCGATCAGGAGGTCGTGAAGCCGAAAGCCATTCCGTGGCTACCGTTGGTGTTGTGCCAGTTCGCCCCCATCATCGTCCACGCGCTGCCCGCGTGGGAACTACCCATCATGCCACCTGTGATCCACTGGCCGCCCATCATGGGGCCATACTGGGAGTAGTCGAGGGCTTGACCCGCCTGCGTCATCATGCCCCCGCCCAGATGCATAACGTAGGTCGTGCGGGGCGAGAGCGGACCTTGCGGTGTGCAGGTGAGGGTGGTCCGATCCGAGGACCATCCGCAGTTCATTGGCATAGTCGGCCCGGCGAGATCGCCCATATGGAGATCGACAAACTGCTCCATGCCAAACCCCATCGCAGCGCCGAAGCGAAACACCATGGAAGTGGATCCCGCCACGCCCATCATCCCCCCTTGGGGCGTCACCGACATGAAGCTGGCGCCGGTTTGAGAGGAACCAGCGCGGCTTGGACCCATCATCGAGTCGTCGCCCCCGGCGCCGCAGCCCACGGTAAGGAAGGCCAGGCCGAAAACCAAAGCAGTTGCGAGCGTGTTGCGTTTCATAAGTTTCTCCGTTTCAATATCAAAGCACTTCGAGGTTGAGCATCATCCCGGCGTCCTCGTGTTCGAGGTTGTGACAGTGGAGGACGTACAGGCCGGCGTGAGCATCGAAGCGAATGGCGATTCGCACCGTCTCCCCCGGCCACACCAGAACGGTGTCCTTGAGACCCAGTTCGTGAGGCGAGAGCGCGCCGGTCGATCGGCTCACGACCTGGAACTGCGTGGCGTGCACGTGAAACGGGTGGGGCTCGGTCGATATGTTGATGATTTCCCAGACCTCGAGCACGCCTCGTTCGACGCGAACATCCACTCGGGCCGCGTCGAAGCTGCGAGCGTTGATGGTGAAGGCACCCGCGAAGGGCGGCATGCGCATGTCCATGACGAAGCGTCGCTGCACCTGCGCGCGGGCGGGATCGAGTCTCTCGATCGAAGCGAGCCGTGCGGGCAACGGGGCCAAAGCTGCGCCCGCGCGCCCGACGACCAGACGCAACAGCGAGGCCGAGGCCCCTTGAGGTGAGCCCCCCATTCCCATGCCCATGCCGCCACCACCAGCCGTGAAGGGCAGGCTGATCAGTGGGACCGAGGTGTTGACCGGATCTCGCGAGAAGTCCACCAGAATCTCGGCGCGCTCACCCGGAGCGAGGAAGAGGGCGTTTGCGGTGACCGCTCGTTCGAGAAGGCCACCGTCTCCCGCGATGACATCGAAGGCCCGGCTATCCCCGAAGGCCACACGGAAGATCCGGGCGTTGGACCCATTGAGGAGGCGAAACCGGTACCGGGTCGCGGTGATGGACATCTCTGCGTCCGGCGTGCCGTTCACGAGGACGGTGTTGCCCAGATAGCCCGACATGAGGTCCATGGGCGACGGCGCATAGGCGAAGGAGTTGTCGGCCGTGCGACGACGATCCTGGAGGAGCAATGCAACATCCTGCTCGCCCGTCGGCAGATCGAGGACGCGATCGGCGTCGTCTTCGACAATAAAGAAACCGGCCATTCCAGCGTAGACCTGCGCGGCGGTGCGCCCGTCGGGATGCGGGTGGTACCAGTAGGTGCCGGCGCGGTCGGCAATTCGAAAGCGGTACTGGCGAGTGCCGCCGGGAGGAATGACGTCGGTTGGATAGCCGTCTGCCTCTGCGGGAACGGCCAAGCCGTGCCAGTGAATGTTCGTGGCTTCGGCCAGACGGTTCTCAAACTGCAGCTCGAAGAGTTCCCCGACGCGGGCTCGCAGCGTCGGTGAGGGATAGGACCCTCCGAAAGTGAGGAGACTCGTGGTGCGCCCTGGCCAGACGACGCTGGTCGCCGGCGTCGCGAGGAGGGGTTGAACGAGCGCGGACGGGTGACGCAGAGGTTCGGCCAAGGCGTCGCCGCCAAGGATGGGCAGCGCGGCGCCACCTCCCGCGATCACACGCGCCGCGGATGCCCCCAGAATGACCCGGGCGGTCTCGCGAAGCCACTGACGCCGGTGCATTCCCTTTTCCATTGAATCTGGTCCTTGCGTCGGTGACAAATCTCCGGAGCGCCCCGACTCCGAGAAGTGCAGGAAGAACCGGTTTGCCTTGAAGGGCAGCACGAAATGTGCCATCCGCTCGGCCGCGCGCTCCGGGTACCTCGCGGAGTGATTCCGCTTAAGAGGGCCTCCGTTGGCGACAAGAACCGACCGCAACTCGGTAAGGCCTGCGCGTCGTCTCTCAATCGGGGCGCAGGTCTTGCGCGCTCGCCGCCATCATTTGTTCGACACCGCACTGACGAATGACTCGTCTCTGGCTACCCTTGTTGCGCAATGAGGAAGAGGTTGGCGTTGCTCGTCATGGTCGCCTCCCTTGGGATCCCAGGCCTCAACTGCACAGGAGCACCAGTGGCGACCACCAGCCCCGAAATCGATGCTGACCTCGGCGAATCTGTGTGGCCAGGCGAAGTTGCCGCGACCCAGTCCATTGCGGAGCTGATCAGCAGGGCGATTGAAAAGAAGTATCCGCCCGAAAAACGACCGGCGAGACGGGACGCGCATCCCAAGGCGCATGGTTGTGTGCGCGCCCGATTCGCGGTGGACGCCCTTCTGCCTCAGAACCTCGCTCAAGGCGTTTTCGTTCCCGGCAACACCTACGACGCATGGATTCGCTTTTCGAACGGCAACGCGGATCCTGCCCGCGCCGACATCAAGGGCGATGCCCGCGGTATGGCCATCAAGTTGATGGGAGTGCCGGGGGTGAAGCTGCTGCCCGAAGAGAGCACGGGCCAAACCCAGGACTTCATCCTGATCAATCACCCAGTTTTCTTCATCGATGACCCACAGGACTACCTGAAGCTGATCGAGCGAGGCGAAAGCTCGAACCCGCTGGTGAAAATGACCGCTCCTTTCGCCCTCGGCGTGAAAGGAGCGCTGATTGCGCGCGCCATTTCTAAGAAGAAGATCGAGAACCCGCTCTCCACCCGCTTCTGGTCGATGGTTCCTTATCGCCTCGGCGACGACGCGAACAAGCAGGCGATCAAATTCTCGGCCCGGCCGTGTCTCGCCCACACGAACGACCGCATTCCGGAGAACCCCGATGCGAACTATCTGCGAAAGGCCATGGCCAACACGCTGGCGGCGGGCGACGCCTGCTTCGATTTCCTGGTGCAGCCTCGTCTCTCCGCCGCGATGAAAGTCGAAGACTCAAGGACAGAGTGGAAAGAATCCGAAGCGCCCTTTATCAAGGTGGCGACGATCACGATTCCGAGGCAACCCTTCGATTCGCCGGAGCAGATGGAGTTCTGCGAGAACCTCTCTTTCACCCCCTGGCATTCCCTGCCCGAGCACCGGCCCCTGGGCGGGGTCAATCGCGTACGCCGGACCGTTTACGAACAGGTCAGCAAGGTGCGCCACGCCTTGAATCACGCGCCAAGGGAAGAACCGACGGGCGCCGAGACTTTCCCCGCGAGGCCCGCCGAGCCCGCGTCGCCGCGCGAACCTCGGCCACGCTGAGGCACCGCGGGCCCCACCGCACTGGCTCGCCGCCGCGCTGCTCACTCCCCGTCCTTGAGGACATAACCCGCGCCGCGAACGGTCTGGATCAGTCGAGGCGCGTCGTTTTGCTCGGTCTTGCGTCGCAGATAGTTGACATAAACCTCTACAAGATTCGAGCCGCCGTCATAGTCAAAGTCCCAGACGTGGTCCAGGATCATGGCGCGGGTGAGCAACAGGCCCTTCTTGCGCAGGAAGTATTCAAGAAGAGCGAATTCTTTAGTAGTCAGGTCGATCGTCCGGCCCCCACGCGATACCTCGCGGCGGGCAACATCCATCTCCAGGTCGGCTGCCTTCAAAATGCTCCGCGGCTCAACTGCAGGCCGTCTCGTGATGGCCCGCAGCCGCGCGAGTAGTTCCTGAAACGCGAAAGGCTTGCTCAGATAATCGTCGGCGCCCAGATCGAGGCCTAGTACGCGATCCTGCACCGACGAGCGGGCGCTGAGGACCAGGATGGGCGAACGGGACCCACGGGCCCGCAGGTCGCGAAGCACATCAAAACCGCTTCGCCCCGGGAGCATCACATCAAGCAAGATCGCGTCGTAATCGGACGCCAGCGCCATATCGAAACCCTGCGCAGCGGCCGCGGCGAGATCCACACTGTAGCCTTGCTCCTTGAGGCCCTGACGCAAGACGGCGGCGAGTTTCTGGTCGTCCTCCACGACGAGCACCCGCATGCGGCGAGCTTAGGCGGACTTTCTTAATGCCGCATTAGGGGAACGCGTGCCCGATGTGGCCTTGGGACTTCGTCGGTGGCTTTGGAACAGGAGCAGCGCGCTGTGGGAGCGAAGCCATCGCTCGCGTGAAAGAGCTGCGAGTCGCCTCGGCTTCGAAATCACGATCGAGAAAATCAGCTGACATACCCGATTCAATCTCGAGGTGTACACTTCTTAAAGATGTCTCGCTTTTCCATCGCGTTTCGCCTTTTGGCTGTGACCCTGCTCCTGTCTATCGGACAGGATCTGGCCGCTGACACACTGTGCGACCTCCGTATTGGAACGGCAACCGGCACCAAACTCGTCGTCGCCGGTTCAACCAGTGAGTCCTGCGCCACCCTCTGTGTGCCGGACTGCTTCTGCTGCTGCATCGGCGCTGAGTCGGACCGACTTGGCGTCATGAAGGATCTCGGGCGCATCGCAAATCCCGCCGAAGAGACCCCCGAGCCTCCGCTCGACGGCGTTTCAGTTTCGATCTTCCACCCCCCGCTTCTCCGCGCGTAGTTAGCCGGACTTCGGCCTGCCGCTGACGAGGACGCCTTCGGGCGTTCGCCTCGCTCGGTTGGCCTCCTTTGAAGAATCAGAAGCGTGGAGGCGTGCGTGTTTTATCGAACGAGATGGCTGTTTTCCGTGGTGTTCGTGTGGCTGCCGGCGTTGGCGACAGCTCAGCAACCGCTCGACATAGACGCCTACGTGGGAATTGTGTTGAAGGCTCACCCGCGGGCAGCGCAAACCGCGGCGACACAGCGACTGGCCGCGGCGGAACAGCGCGCGGCGGGCGCGTGGCCCGACCCGGTGATGGGGCTGGCGCGCGGCCGCGGCCGCGGGTTCCCCGATTCGCAGGTCGGCAATCCGGAGTGGAACTATTCGATTTCTCAGACCGTCCCGTGGCCTGGGGTTCGCTCAGCCCGCGAACGCGCGGCCGAACTGGCTGGCCGCGTCGCGCTGTCCGGAGAAGAGGCGGCTCGTTGGGACCTGGAAATTCAGGCCCGTTCCGCTTTCTGGCGGCTCCAGTACGCTCGGAGCGCACGGGACCTTGCCCGACGGAGCGACGAAGCAGCTGTCTCCGTCTTTGAACTGACCACGCGGCGTGCGGATGTAGGCGAGGCGCGTGAGGCCGATCGTAACCGTGCGCATGCTGAGCGTCTTCGAGCCGCTTTGGCGGTTCGCAATGCAGAACTGGAGGCGCGCGCCGCGGAGGCGGCTTTTCGTCTCCTCGCGGTGGAACCGCTACCCGACCCGATTCAGCTGGCCTTTGCGCCTCCGGCGGCGGTCGTTCTCTCCGAGATCGAAGCTCGCCGCCAGGGGCTCGCGCGGTCGAGCCCTTACCTCCGGACCGCGCTCGCGGGAATCGAGCGGGAGATGGGTGTTGCCGCTCTGGCCCGAGCCGCTCGAGGCCCCGACATGGATCTTTCATGGCTCCAAACGGGTGAGATCGACAAACGATCGTGGAGTTTTTCGGTTGGCCTGAGGCTGCCCCTCTGGAACGGAGGACGCCCCGAGGTTGCGAGGGCCGAGGCTGCGGTGTCCCTGGCCCGGGCGGTTCTGGAGAGGTCTCGGCTGGAGATTTCCCTGGCTTTCGAGCAGGCCGTTAAGGAAGCGGAGATGGCGGAAGGAACGCTGCGTCACCTGGAGTCGGGAATCGTCCCCGCCGCGCGCAAGACCTTCGAGCTGGTGCGCCTCAGCTACGAAGCAGGGGAAACCTCCCTGCTCGATTTGCTCGACGCTCAACGCAGCCTGCGCGCTGCGGAAATCGAGGAACTCTCGGCCGGGCTGGCCCTGGTGAGGGCCTGGACAGAAATCGATCGAATCAGTGGACGTCATGACGGCGTGGGAGAAAAGCGATGAACGTACTTTCAAGAACCTGGGCGTCTGCACTTGCGGCCGCGCTCTTCATGACCGGTTGCGGGTCGGCCGAGAAGCCGAAAAGCGAACCGCCGAAGAGCGTGGAGACGCCGGCCGAAGAAGCCCATGGCGATGAAAAAGGCCACGATGAAATGCCCGAAACCGTCACGCTGACCTCGGCGGCTATCGCCGAAGCGGGAATCGATACCTGGACCATCAAGCCAGTAAGCCTGGAGCATCTGCTTGTCCTCAACGGCAACGTAGCCGCGAACGAAAACCGGCTCATGGCCGTCGCCGCGCAGGTGCGGGGGCGGGTGGTCGAAATGCCCCGCGATCTGGGCGCGCGCGTGCAGAAGGGGTCTCCCCTGGTGGTACTCGAGAGCGTGGAGCTGGGCGAGGCACAGGAGGAATTCATCAAGGCTCTCTCCGACCTCCGCCTCGCCGACAGAACGTACGAGCGCGCCAAGGCGCTGGTTGGAGGCAAGGCGATCAGCCAGGGCGAGTTCCAGGCGCGCGAAGGGGACTACCTTGGCAAACGCGCGTCCGCTGAGGCTTCCGAGAGGGGTTTGCGCCTGCTGGGGGAATCAGAAGCCGAGATTGCCCGCATACGCGCGGCCATTGAGTCCGGGGCCGCCCTTACATTCCCGGGTGGGATCCGCCTCTCGGTGAAGGCCCCCTTCGCCGGTCGCGTCACGGAGCGGAAGGTAGCGCCGGGTGCTCTCGTGGAAGCGTTGCAGCCTCTAGTCACCATTGTCGATATCTCAAGCGTGTGGGTATTCATGCAGGCCTATGAAAAGGACATGTCTCTCTTGCGCGAAGGGGTCGCGGTGACGATCCGCGCCGAGGCGTATGCGGAGCGGGCTTTCAAGGGAAGGATCGACTTCCTGGGCAGCATGGTGGACCCCAACACCCGGACGATTCAGTTGCGGGCCACGGTTTCAAATCCCGGCGAACAACTTCGCCCCGGGATGTTCGTGAAGGCGCAGGTCAACGTCCCACAAAGCTATGAGGGAAAGACAGTGGTGGCGGTTCCGCAATCGGCCTTCCAGACGCTTGAGGGTCGGACAGTGCTTTTCGTGCACACTCCCGAGGGCGCTTTCGAACGGCGTCTCGTGGAAATCGGGCACACTTTCGAGGGATTCACCGAAGTCTATTCGGGCGTCAAGGCAGGCGATGTCGTTGTGACCGAGGGGAGCTTCATCCTGAAGTCGGAGTTCGCCAAGGCTTCGCTGGCGGACGAGCACTGAGATGCTGAACCGACTCGTCGACTGGAGTCTCGACAATCGTCCGGTGGTCCTGATCCTCGCCGCGCTTCTTGTGTTCGGCGGCGGGTATGCGGTGACCCAACTGCCCATAGACGCTGTGCCGGATGTGACGAACGTGCAGGTGCAGATTCTTACCAAAGCCCCAGCGCTCGGACCCGCAGAGATGGAGCAGTTCGTAACCTACCCCGTCGAAGCGGCCATGAACGGTTTGCCCGACCTTGTGGAGATCCGCTCGATCTCGCGGTACGGACTCTCCGCGATAACCGTGGTCTTCGAAGACCATGTGAATGTCTACTTCGCCCGTCAATTGGTCAGTGAGCGGCTCGCCCAGGCGAAAGAGAACATCCCGGCAGGCTTCGGCGTGCCTGAGATGGGCCCGGTCTCCACCGGCCTCGGCGAGGTCTTCATGTTCACGGTCGAAGGAGGCAACCTTTCCGCGATGGAACGGCGCACGCTTCTCGACTGGGATATCGCACCGAGGTTGCGGGCTATCCCGGGCGTTACCGAAGTAAACGTGTGGGGCGGGCTGCCGAAGCAGTATCAGGT
>CAYNHK010000181.1:0-10760 GCA_964396875.1 uncultured Acidobacteriota bacterium
TGTTGGCCAGGCCGTCCTTCTTCGCCGACATCGTGCAGCCATCCGCGAGCGAGAAGACCTCCTGGGCGATGGCCTTGGGCGAACGTTCGCGCTGGCCTTCTTCGCGGATCTTGATGAAGTAAGCGTTCTCGGCGAACCGGCAGGCGTCGAGGAAGAACGGTTTCTGGTACCGGTCGCACAACTTCCGCACGCCGCGCAGATTCTCGAGCGACACCGGCTGGCCGCCGCCCGTGTTGTTGGTGATGGTCACCATCACGAGAGGCACGCGGTCGCCGTCCTTGTCGAGCGTGCGCTCCAGGGCCGCGAGGTCGATATTGCCCTTGAACGGGTGGACCAGCGATGGGATCCGACCCTCCGCGATCACCAGATCCCGGGCCTCCGCCTTCTCGACCTCGATGTTCGCGCGCGTGGTGTCGAAGTGATTGTTGTTCGGCACCACGTCGCCGGCCTTGAGTGTCGTGTGGAAGAGGATCCTCTCGGCGGCGCGTCCCTGATGGGTGGGGATGATGTGTTTGAAGCCGGTGAGGTCTTGAACCACGTCGCGGAAGCGGTAGTAGGAGCGGGAGCCGGCATACGACTCGTCGCCCTGCATGATCGCTCCCCACTGCGCGGCCGACATGGCGCCGGTGCCCGAGTCGGTCAGCAGGTCGATCAGGACGTCGTCGGCATGAAGCCTGAAAACGTTGTACCCCGCTTCGACCAGCGCCCGGTCGCGCTCCGCGCGTGTGTTGAACTTCCGCGACTCGACCGACTTGATCCGGAAAGGCTCGATGATCGTCTTGAAATGCACTCTGGACCGCCTCCTCGCAGCGTCGAGTGTAGGCGGGCGCAGGTTCTCCGGCAGTAGTGCAGATGGCTCACGCCGGGAGGCGTCAGTTTCTCGCTTTGTCGGGAAAGCGGTCGAGCAGGATCGCCACCAGCATGTCGCTCATGACGTTCACTCCGGACCGGACGCGACCGACCAGCCAGTCGACGCTGAAGAGCACGGGCAAAACCCCAAGAACCACGGAGTCGGGCAGACCGACGGTGGTGAGCACCAGCGGAAGCACTATGAGACCGGCATCCGGCACGCCCGAGATGCCAATCCCGGCCATCAGCGAGGCCAGCGCCACGAGAACCTGCTGCTCGAAGGTCAGGTGATAGCCGAGGGCCTGGGAGAGGAAGAGCGCGGCCATGGCATCGTAGAGAACGATCCCATCGTTGTTGAGGTTCGTGCCGACACACGCGGAAAGCCGCGAGGACGCGTCCGAAACCTTCATCCTCGCGAGGCTTTGGAGCGTCAAGGGAACCGTCGCGAGCGACGAGTTCATCGACATCCCGGCCAGGATCGCGGGGGCCCCTTCCCCGAGGTAGACCTTCGGCGATCGCCGTCCGATGAACCAGGCGGCGAGCGTGTAGTAGCCGAGGGCGTGAAGGGAGAGCCCGGAAACCATGGCCACCACATAGACAGCGAGATCGCCGAAAACCTTCATCCCGTCCTTGCCGACGACTTGAGCAAGGACGCCGAAAACCGCGAAAGGGATGGCCTGGATGATCATTCCGAGCACGCCGATCAGGGCCTGGAACCCGCCTTCCGCAAGGTCGGCGAGGCGAAAAGCCGCCGAGTCTCTTCCCTGTGCGGCGATGAGCCGGCGCAGGGAAACGCCGATCAGGATCGCGAGGAAAACCACGCTGATGACGTTGCCGTTGTCTTTCTGAAACGGGTCGATGAGGTTCGCGGGCACGTAGCCCGAGAGGTTCTTCATCGGATCGAGGCTCGTTCCTTCCGGGGCCTTGCGCGCGGTTCCACCGACCGCGGCCTCGATGTCGGTGAGCCGGTCCTTCCAGGCCTCGCCGGGCTGAAACACGTTGATCAGGGTCATCCCGATCAGAAAGGCAACGGTCACGTTGACCCCGCAGATCGCGACGAGCTTCATGCCCTGCCGGCCGGAGATATCGGTGCGCACGAAAGCGTCCACCACGCCGAAGAAGATGAGCGGTATCGCCATCGCCCGGAGCAGGCGGATCACGAGCAGCCCGAGATCACCGAGATGCTTGTTGGTCAGGCCGAGGAGGATGCTGCCTTCTCCGAAGAAGAGCCCGAAGGCGGTTCCGAGGGCCACGCCGATCAGAACGCGGATGTAAAGGGGAAGTTTCGGCACGGCGGAACTGTAACCTCTCACGCCTCTCCCGCGCCCAACCCTGAAATCGCGAGGAGATTCACCATGAAGGCAACCTCTATCGGCCTTTGTCTTTTGCTGTTTCTGGCCCTAGTTCCCGCGGCCCGCCGGTCAAGCGCCGCTCCGCTTGGAACCGCATTCAGCTACCAGGGTCAACTCAAGGATGGCGGACTGCCCGCGGACGGGGTCTACGACCTTCAGTTCAGGCTCTTCGACGCGGCCGCCGGCGGCTCCCAGGTCGGATCGACCGTCGCGAAGGGAGACGTAGCGGTCGCGGGGGGACTGTTCGTAGTGAGTCTGGACTTCGGCGCCGCGCCCTTCGCGGGTCAGGCGAGGTTCCTCGAGATCGGCGTCAGGCCAGGCGCGAGTACGGGCGCTTACACCCTTCTCGGCGCGCGGCAGGAACTGACGCCTTCGCCGAACGCCCTTTTCGCCGCCGCCGCCGCGACCGCCACGTCGGCAACGACCGCGGCCAGCGCGACAACCGCGGGCACGGCGACGACCGTCTCCGCGGGCGGCGTCAACACCGCGCAACTCGCGGACGGGGCGGTTACCGGCGCGAAGATCGGCTCAGGCCAGGTCGTGAAGAGCGTGAACGGCCTGGCCGACACGGTGACGATCGCCGGCAGCGGCGGAGCGACGGTGTCGACCGCCGGCAATACCATCACCGTTTCCGCCGCCGCCGCGCCGAGCGATTGCACCGCGCCTGGCACGATCGTCGTAGGCATCGCCGGCGACACGACGCTGATCGGCGCCGGCTATACCGACCTGAACACGAACCAGGGGGAAGCCTGGAGGGCGACGGCGACCACCGTTGGTGTCCCAACCGCCCGGCAGTACCACACCGCGGTGTGGACGGGTTCGAGGATGATCGTGTGGGGCGGGTTCTTCCTCAACAGCGGCGGCCGATACGATCCGGTCGCAGACTCGTGGACGCCGACCTCGACCGGGACCGGCGTGCCCAGTACTCGAGTGGCCCACACCGCGGTCTGGACCGGGTCCCGGATGATCATCTGGGGAGGGCACGACCCGACCGGCGCCCGGCTGAACACGGGCGGCCAGTATGACCCGGTCGGCGATACGTGGACCTCGACCGCCACCACCGCCGGAGTGCCCGGCGGCCGCTCCTTCCACTCGGCGGTGTGGACCGGCTCGAGGATGATCATCTGGGGCGGCTATGACGACGTGAACCTCTGGCTCAACACGGGCGGACAGTTCAATCCGGCGACCAACTCGTGGACCGCGACCGCGACCGCGGGGGCCAACCCAAGCGGTCGAGTCGAGCACACGGCGGTGTGGACGGGTTCGAGAATGATCATCTGGGGGGGTGACGGAGGGACGGGGCGGACGAACACGGGCGGTCAGTACGACCCCGTCGCCAACTCCTGGACCGCCACGTCGACGGGCGCCGGCCTGCCGTCTGAGCGCCGGGACCATACGGCGATCTGGACCGGATCCAGAATGATCGTCTGGGGAGGCAACGCGAACTCTGGACCGACCAACACCGGCGGCCAATATGACCCGTCCAGCAACTCCTGGAGCGTCACCTCCACCACGAGCGCGCCCGCAGCGCGCCTGTTGCACACCGCGGTCTGGACCGGAAAGAGGATGATCGTCTGGGGAGGCTCCCCGTCCGGAACAGGCTTCAACAGCGGCGGTCTCTACGATCCCGCCGCGAACACCTGGACGCCGACGCTCGAAACCGGAAACGTCCCCACCGCGCGCTATGACCATACGGCGGTGTGGACCGGCGCCCGGATGATTGTCTGGGGAGGGTGGGACACTGCCGTCACCAACACGGGCGCGCAGTGGCTTACGTTCTCCCACTTTGTGAAGAACTGATTTCCGGTGACCAATCCAAGGTAGGTCTTGCCAGGGATGATCGGTTTCCGAGCGCGATACCGAGCGCAACCCTGAAATCGCGAGGAGATTCACCATGAAGGCAACCTCTATCGGCCTTTGTCTTTCGCTGTTTCTGGCCCTCGTTCCCGCGGCCCGCCGGTCCAGCGCCGCCCCGATGGGGACCGCTTTCACCTACCAGGGCCAGCTCAAGGATGGCGGGCTGCCCGCGGACGGGGTCTACGACCTCCAGTTCAAGCTCTTCGACGCCGCCACCGCAGGCGCCCAGGTCGGATCGACCCTCGCGAAGGGCGATGTAGCGGTCGCGGGCGGCCTGTTCGTGGTGAGTCTGGACTTCGGCGCCGCGCCCTTCGCGGGTCAGGCCAGGTTCCTCGAGATCGGCGTCAGGCCCGGCGCGAGCACGGGCGCTTACACCCTTCTCGGCGCGCGGCAGGAATTGACGCCTTCGCCGAACGCGCTTCACAGCTCGACCACCAGCGATCCCGCGGTTCAACGGAGGACCGTGGCGCCAAACTGCACGGTCGGTCAGTACATCCGCTCGATCGCCGCGGACGGAACACCGACCTGCGCGCCCGACACGAACGGCGGGGGGACCGTGACCTCGGTCGCGACCGGGGCCGGTCTCACCGGAGGGACGATCACCGGGAGCGGAACGATTGCGGTGGCCCCGGGCGGCATCTCGTCGGCCATGATCGCCGGCGGAGCCGCGGTGAAGAGTCTGAATGGCGTCGCGGATACCGTCACGATCGCGGGCAGCGGGGGCGCGAGCGTCTCCACGGTCGGGAACACGATCACCGTGGCAGCGGCGACGTTGCCCACGGATTGCACGGCGCCGGGGACGGTCGTCATGGGGCCGGCGGGCGACACGACGCTGATCGGGGCGGGGTACACGCAAGCCGGGGGGACGCTCTCGCAGGTCTGGACCGGGACGACAACGGCGGGAGCGCCTACGCCGCGCACAGATCACACCGCGATTTGGACCGGGTCGAAAATGATCGTCTGGGGGGGGTACAACGGCAGCATCTACTTGAACGATGGCGGCCAGTACGACCCAGTGACGAACAGCTGGACGCCCGTCCCAAACACCCTCGGCACGCCTCCCCCACGCTCGCTTCACACCGCGATTTGGACCGGGTCGCGGATGATCATCTGGGGCGGCAACAATGCGACCACTTATCACAACACCGGTGCGCAATACGATCCCGTCGCAAACTCGTGGACGGCGACCGCGACGTCCGCGGGAGTGCCATCCGGCCGAAGCTGGCACACCGCAGTCTGGACCGGCTCGAAGATGATCGTGTGGGGCGGGTTCGGCCCTCTGAACAGCGGAGGGGTCTACGATCCGGCTAGCAACACCTGGATTGCGACCGCGACCACGGTCGGCGTTCCGAATCCGCGTTACGGCCACACTGCGGTGTGGACCGGCTCGAGAATGATCGTGTGGGGTGGCTTCAACGGCGGGTCGTATCCTGCCGACGCCGCTGCTTTCGATCCCTCGGCCAACTCCTGGACGGTGATCTCCGCCGTGGGGGCACCCATCCCGCGGAGCTTTCACAGCGCCGTTTGGACGGGGTCACAAGTGATCGTCTGGGGAGGCTACACATTCAGTGGAGGGGGCTACCTCGACACGGGCGGACGGTACGATGCGGTCGGCAATTCGTGGCTGGCCACAGCAGTTACGGCAGGCACGCCGCCCGGCCGCTCCAACCACACCGCCGTGTGGACTGGCTCCGAAATGCTCATTTGGGGCGGAAGGGCTGCAACGCCATTCAATACGGGCTCCCGGTACGACCCGACCGTCGACTCGTGGCTGCCAACCCCAACAGCGGGTGCTCCAGGCAGTCGCTACTCCCATGCCGCTGTTTGGACCGGCTCCAGGATGATCGTCTGGGGCGGCTTCAGCTCGGGACAGTCCCTCAACACGGGCGGGCAGTGGTTCGAGCTGGCCTATTTCATCAAGAACTGATGCCGCGGGCGACTCCCGCCGGGACGAAGTAATCGCGCCACCAAACCGCGCGGGGACGTTATCCTCGCCCGAGAATGAGGGGCCTCCAAGGAGCCGTCGTGGGCGCGCTGTCGATCGGCGCCCTGATGACGTTCGGCGACTGGGTCTGGGCGGCCTTCGAACTGCCCCATCGCGCGGTCTTCGGCCTGATCCATGGCCTCGTTCTGTGTTGCGGGATCGGCCTCTATCTCGGCCTTCCCCGCCGTGCCGCGGCGCGGGGCGCTCTGGCCGGCGGCCTGATTGGCCTCGGCGCGGCCGCGCTCTTCTACGCCGTCGCCCCCCTGCTCAAGTGGATGGCGATGCTGCCCGCGTGGATGGCGTTCTGGATCGCGTTTGGAATCCTGCTCTGGCGATACCTTGGAGCGCCGACCGCGAGCGCGAGCGAAGCCGTGGTGCGCGGTCTCGTGGCCGCGACGCTCTCCGGCGTCGCTTTCTACGCAATTTCCGGGATCTGGACGAAGCCCGCTCCCGGCGGTCCCGACTATCTCCGTCACTTCGGTTCGTGGACCGTCGCGTTCCTGCCGGGTTTCGCGGCGCTGCTCGTCGAAAAGGGCAGGCGTTCTTGACCTCAGCCGAACCCGCGGGCCGACTGCGCGTCTTCCTGTCCGCGATCCTGCTCTTCGGCCTCACCGGGTCGGGAACGGAGTTGCTGCTCCTGAACCATCATGAGGACTTCAAACAGGCGATCCCCCTCGCTCTCGTCGCAGCCGCCCTGCTGACCCTCGCGTGGCACGCCGCAGCGGCAAGCCGCACCAGCGTTCGCGCCCTGCGGGCCGTGATGTTTCTCTTCGTCCTCGCGGGACTGGTCGGCGTGGCGCTGCACTTCCAGAGCACGCTCGAGTTCCAGCGGGAGATCGACCCGTCCCTGCGCGGATTCCAGCTTGTGATGAAAGCCCTCCGGGCCAAGGCCCCGCCCGCACTCGCCCCCGGTGTCATGATCCAGTTGGGCCTGATCGGCCTCGCCTTCACGTATCGTCATCCCGCCCTCGACACCTCGGCCACCGCGCGCACCTCAAATGGAGAATGAAATGAAATTGATCCTGAACCGACGCGCAGCTATCGCCGCCCTGACTCTGGCGCTCACTCTCGGCGTCAACGCCGGCGCTCAGGTCGCGAAGGGCCTGGTGGATCCCAACACCGCGGCGGAGGCCGAACTGCTCGCTCTGCCCCACATGACCCCGGCCATTGTGAAGGGCCTGATCGAGAAACGCCCGTTCGGCAACGCGGTCGAGCTCAACACCTATCTCACCTCTCAGTCCCTCACCCCGGAGCAGCTCGGCGCTTTTTACGCGAAGGCGTTCATCCACATCAATCTCAACACCGCCTCCCGCGAGGAGATCATGCTGATTCCGGGCGCAGGGCGGAAAATGGCCCACGAGTTCGACGAGTACCGCCCGTGGAAGAGCTTCGCGCAGTTCGACAAGGAGATCGGCAAGTACGTCGACGCCACCCAGGTCGCGCGCCTCAAGTCGTACTGCTTCATTCCGATCGACATCAACACCGCGAGCGACGAAGTCATGTCATCGATCCCGGGCCTCGGACCCCGCATGCTCCGCGAGTTCAAGGAATACCGGCCCTACAAGGCGATCGAGCAGTTCCGCAAGGAGATCGGAAAGTACGTGGACGCGAAGGAAGTAGCCCGCCTCGAGCGCTACATCGTCATCGTCCCCTAGGAGACGCGCGGCAGAAGGGCTCGTGGCCCCCAGGGGCGGCTTCGCGCTCCACCAGACGGCGCTTTCGAACTAGCCCACTACCGGCCGCCCGCGTTCGACACCAGCACCACGCGGAGGCTCTTCCACACAGTCTCGAGACCCATGTTGTCGTAGACGCCGACCAGCGGGCGGGTTGTTGGGGGACGGGGTTGCTTCGTCGCGGTACTAAACGGAATGGCTCCTCGCAATGACGTACGGAAAAAGGGGCCGATAGTGGTTGGACCTCGAGCCACTACTAGCACCGTGCAGCGGGACGTACCCCACCACGTCATTGCGAGGAGGCCATCGAGAAGCGACCGACGAAGCAACCCCGTCCAGCCACTACCCTGCTCGTGAGCCAGGCTCAGTCCGCTGTGCCTGCCCGGGCCTTGAGTGTCGCGTCGATGAAGTCCGGATCGGGGACGTGCAGCAGCCCAGCGCGCGACAAACACGTGCGATCCTCGCTCGCAAAAACCTTAGGGTTCCGCGAAACTGTGCGCTTCGCCGCCTCGCGCGTGCTTCGCGAGCATCCCGCACGCAGCATGGATATCCGGGCCGCCTGAGTAGCGGCGGACGAACGGGATGTTGTTTTCGGAGAGCGCGTTCAGGAACTCGCCGCGCTCGGCGTCGCCCGCGCGCGTGAACTGCCCCGTGGGATCGTTGATGTCGATCACCGAAAGCCGGACGCGCTCGCCCTTGAACAGGCGGCCCAGTTCGCGGGCTTCATCGGCGCCGGTGTTGACGCCGGACATCAGGACCCACGCGAGATTGATGACGTTGCGCTGACGCCGCGCCAGTCGCTTCATCGCGTCGGCCAGTTGCTCGATCGGCCACTTCCCCGCCACCGGAAGCAGCGACTCACGCTTCTCTGGCTGGGCCGAGGTCAGAGAGAGAATCAGCCGATAGGGTCTGCCTTCTTCGATGTAGCGCTCGATCATGGGCAACAGGCCGACCGTGGAGATGGTGATGCGGTCGCTGCCGATGCGGCCGCCGCACGGATGCCTCAGGACATCGGCCGCGGTCATGACGTTCTCGTAGTTCTGGAGCGGCTCGCCCTGGCCCTGGAAGACCACGCCGGTGACCGGACGCTCGGGCGACTCGCTGCGGACGCGAAGAACCTGATCGACGATCTCCCAGGGTTCGAGATTGCGCTCGAAACCCATCCGGCCGGTTTCGCAGAACGCGCACTTGAGAGCGCACCCGGCCTGGGAGGAGACGCACACGGAAAACCGCGGCTGCTCCAGAGGGATGCGCACGGTTTCGAAGACTCGCCCATCCCCGGCTCGAAAGAGATACTTCACAAAGGGATCGACCGCACTCCTCCGACGATCCATCACTTCCAGTCGATCGAGACGCCCCGCGGCCATGAGGGCCTCCGCCTTCGTCTTCTTGAGCCCCGGAATCCCGCTGAGGTCGTCGCCATAGTGGTGAGTCAGGCGGGTGACCACGCGACGGGCCTGGGACATGTCGAAGGCGATGTCAGGGAACCGCTCGACGAGGCCCTCGGGCGTCAGGCCGCGGAGGTGAGGGACGTTCACCAGAGCCACGATATCAGCGCGGCGGAACGCTCCATCGGTCGCCCGCATCCAGGCCGTCGTCGCGGCGGGCATTCCTCAGGGTGATCGACAAAATCTCGGCAGGGCTCACCTCCATCTCCGCGGCCGAGTTCGACTCGATGCGGCGCTGGATCAGGAAGAGGATGGTCGCCACGAGGAGCAGGAGATGAATCGCACCGCCCAGCGCGTAACCGCTCACCGAAGCGATCACCCAGACAACGAGCAGGAGGATCGCGGCGGCTCGAAGCATGGGCCATGTTGGCCCGCCGGTCGGAAGCGGTTCTGTGCGGTTTCCAACATTGGCGAAGGCGGTTTCGCTATTCTCCCGCGCACCATGAACATGCCCGCATTCCGTATCGCGCTCTCCCTCGCCCTGGCGACGCTCGCCCTCTCCCTTCCCGCGGGCGTCGGCGCCCAGCCCCGCGGCGATGAGCTGAAGCCCACGCCCAACCGGAGATCCGACGAGGGCAAAGGTCCGTTCAAGACCATGGTGATCCGGGGAGGCATGCTGATAGACGGCACCGGGGCGCCGCCGCGCGGGCCCGTGGACATCGTGATCGAAGGGAACCGGATCACGCGAGTGCGCCCGGCCGGCACACCGGGCCTGCCCCTCGCCGCCAATCGCGAGCCGAAGAACGCCGACCACGAAATCGACGCCACCGGCCTCTACATCATGCCCGGCTTCGTCGACCTCCATGTTCACGCGGGCGCCAAGCCCAAGAATGACGAGGCCGAATACGCCTACAAACTCTGGCTCGCCCACGGCGTCACCACGGTCCGCGGCGTTCCCCTCTCGGACCAGGAGTTCTCTTCGAAGGATAAAGACCGAAGTGCTCGGAACGAGATCGTGGCCCCGCGCATCTACAACTACCAGCGCGCGGGTCAGGGCTGGGGCAAGCCCTCTCCCGACACGCCGGAGGCCGCGCGTGAGTACGTCCGCTGGGCGGCTGAAAACAACATCGACGGTCTGAAGCTCGGCGCCCATCGTCCCGAGATCATGGCGGCGCTCCTCGACGAGGCGAAGAAACTTGGTCTTGGCTCCACCGCACACCTCGACCAGGGTGGCGTAGCGCAGATGAACGCGATCAAGGCGGCCCGGCTCGGCCTCGGCACCGTCACGCACTTCTATGGCCACCTCGAATCGCTGCTCAAGGACTATGTCGTCCAGCCCTATCCCGTGGGTCAGAACAGCAGCGACGAGTACATGCGCTTCGGCCAGGTGGCGCGCCTTTGGGACAAGATCCACACTCCGGGCGGCCCGGAGTGGAAGGCGTACCTCGAGGAACATCTGAAGCTCGGCACTACTTTCGACCCGACGCTCACGATCTACTCGGCCGGGCGCGACGTCATGAAGTTCCGCAATGCGCCGTGGCATGACAAGTACACGCTGCCGTCGCTCATGGACTTCTACTCGCCCTCACGTTCGAACCACGGCGCGTACTGGTTCGACTGGACCTCCGAGGACGAAGTGGCGTGGCGCAACTTCTAT
>CAYNHK010000182.1:0-10727 GCA_964396875.1 uncultured Acidobacteriota bacterium
GAACCCGCGCCCCTACGACGACACCGGCTGGACGTTCCAGTACATGCGCGACATCGACCTCAAGACGGTGGGGGACAAGGCGATCCTCGCGGCCGCCATGACTGTGGTCACCGCGCCGGTCAAGGCTCCGGGCGGGATCGAAGGATCCGGCAAGACGCTGGTCGTCGAGCACACGTCCGACAACGCTCTCGTCACCTTCCGCTTCAAGAACGCTTCGGTGGCGATGGAAGCGGCCGAGGACGACTTCGAGCTGAACGGACGCCAGGTCCGCGCGGGCGCGTTCATCGTCAAGGATTTTGACCGGGCGAAACTCGAGCCTGTGGTCAAGGATCTTGGCCTCACCGCCTGGGCAGTGGACACGCTGCCCACGGTGAAGACACACGCCCTCGACGTGCCGCGGATCGGCTACGTCCATTCCTGGCAGCGGACACAGGATGAAGGCTGGGTTCGCGCCGCTCTGGATACGTTCGGCGTGCCCTACACGTACTTCGCCGACCAGAAACTGCGCGAGGGCAACCTCCGCGCCAAGTACGACGTGATCATCTTCCCGCACGTCGGCGGCACCGCGCAGAGTCAGATCAACGGCATTCCGAAGACCGGGCCTGACGCGGTTCCCTACAAGAAGTCCGATCTCACGCCCAATCTCGGCATACTGGATCAGTCCGACGACATCCGCGGCGGCATGGGCATGGAAGGCCTCACCGAACTCGCGAAGTTCGTCACGGAGGGCGGCACCCTGATCACCGAGGGTTCCACCGCGGTCATCTTCCCCGAGTACGGGATCACATCTGGCGTGACCGTGGAGCGGCCGGCTCAGCTCTTCGTCCGCGGTTCAGTGATGCGCGGCAAGTGGGGCGACCGGAAGAGCCCGATCGCGTACGGCTACGACTCCTCTGACTTGCCTGTCTACTTCAACCAGGATCCTGTTCTGAACGCGGGCGGCGGTTCAGGCATTCCCGCCGAGTTCGCGGGTTTCCTTGGCGGTGGCGGACCGCCGAACGCGGGTCTGGGTCAGATCATCACACCGATGGCGACGCCGCTGCGGATCAATCCTCTCGATCCTGCCGACGCCCCCGCCGCGGGTGAACGGCCCCAGGTGGATGAGGCCGCCGCGTTCCGCGGAATGGCCGCGGCGTTCGGTGTGAACCTCGATGCCGGAGCGCGTCCCCGCGTCGTCCTCTCGTTTCCCACGAACCCGAACGACATGCTGCTCTCTGGTTCGCTCACCAACGGGCAGTTCCTGGCGAACCGCGCCGGTGTCGTCGATGTCACGCTCGGCAAGGGCCACGTTGTGCTGTTCGCGATCCGCCCGTTCTGGCGCTGGCAGACCCAGGGGACGTTCTCCCTCGGCTTCAACGCCATCATGAACTGGAACGATCTGGATGCGGGTAAAGCGGCAGCACCCGCTGCCGGCGCTGCCCCGCGACGTCCCGGCGAAGAACAGCAGTAAGGCGGCCGACCTAAACCGCCACATTCCCGCCGCAGAGGATCGTGGCGATCCGGCGGTCTTTGTAACGCACGGGGTTCTTCAGGATCGCGGCGACACCAAGGGCGCCCGCCGGCTCGACGATGAGGCCGGCGTGGCGTTGCGTCAGTTCCATTGCCCGCCGTGTCGTCTCGTCGTCGACGAGGACGACATCGTCGACGAGCCCCATCATGTCGGCCAAGGCTTCGGGGACGGGCACGCGCACCGCGACACCGTCCGCAATCGTGTCCGCGGTCTCGGTCTCGACCACCACGCCCGCTCGCCAGGATCGCTCCATCGATGGCGCCCCCTCAGCGCACACCCCGATGATCTCGGTGGCCGGGGAGGCGGCCTTGAGCCAGCGCGCGACGCCGTTCAGGAGCGCTCCGTTTCCGAGAGGGACAACCACCGCGTCGAATGCGTCATCTCGAGCGAGCAGCTCGCAGCCGATGGTTCCCGCACCTTCGGTGATCCAGACTTCGCGGCCATCCTCGATGAACGGGATCCCCTTCTCGTTCGCCCATGCGCGGCCCGTGGCCTTTGCCGCGTCGAAGTCCGGTCCTTCGAGGCGGACATCCGCGCCGAGCGCGCGCATGCGTTCGACCTTGAGTGGATTGGCCCCCTTCGCCGCGAAAACCGTCATAGGGAGACCCTGCGTGCGGCACGCATACGCCATGGCCTGGCCGAAATTCCCCGCGCTGGCGCACGCGAAGCCATTTTTCCCTGCGCCGGCTTCGATCGACTTCCGCACGAAGTACGAAGCGCCGCGTCCCTTGAAATTCCGGATCGGATTGAGGGTTTCGACCTTCAGGGTGAGCCTGGCATCAAGCGCCCGCGAAAGAGGCTCGCAGTCGTACTGAGGCGACCCGGTGAAGACCGGATCGATGAGGGAAGACGCTTCGCGGATGTTGTCGAGCGACAGCCGGCTTTGGGGTCGCGCGGAACCCACGAGTTCGGCCCAGCGGGAGAGAGGCTGAATCGCGCCCTCGCCCTCCGCGAGGTCGGTCATGAGAACACCGTTGAGGTGGTCGAGTTCGTGCTGGATGAGTTCGGAAAGATCGGGCGGAAGGTGATTCCAGCGGCGCAGTCGGAACTGGTGATCGCGGTAGGTGAGCGAGATGGAGGTGTGGCGGCGGACGTGAACGAGAACATCGGGCACGCTCAGGCAATCGTCCCAGACGAGAAACGTGTCGTCACTGCGCCACGTGATCTCGGGATTGATCAGGATGAAGGGCCCGGCGCCGAGATTCATCGCGATCAGGCGCTTCATCACGCCGACCTGAACCGCGGAGATGGCCCGGCCGAAACCGCTGCGCTCGCGAAAGTCGCGCAGGGTGGCGATGAGGCGCGAGGCATCGTCCATCAGATTCGAGTCGACGGCTTCTATCTCCGTCGAGCGCTGCCGCAGACGAGGGTCGCCCGAAACGATGATGGGGAGGGGTGCGGCGCCCGCGTTGAAGGGGTTCATCGAATTGATTCTGCCATCTCGAATTGGCGGCTCGTTTACCATTCGAGCATGTCCAACAATGGTGTCCGCAAAGTTGTCTGGTCCGAAGTTCCGACGGAAACCCTGACGCCCACGATCACGAGACAAGTCGTGACCGGGGCCCAGGCGATGGCGGGAATGATTTCCCTCAAGAAGGGAAGTTACGTCCCGAAGCACTCGCACGTGAGCGAGCAGCTGACGTATGTGTTCGAAGGCTCGCTGAGGCTTGTGGTTGCAGGCGAGGAGTTCGTGGTGAGCAAAGGCGAGATCATCGTGATTCCAGCCTGGGTGGAACACGAGGCGACCGCCCTCGAGGACACACTGGAGCTGGACATCTTCAGCCCGATCCGCAAGGACTGGCTCGACGGCACCGACACGTACTTCAAGAAGGGGATCGAGGGGCCTCCGCAATCGTAGGGTCACGCTGCGCGCGCCCGCACGTCGATTCGAGAGCAAGAATCGAGGTGCGCCTTCGCCCTCACTTCGGTACCGTCCCTCGATGACCGCTGCTCGAGAACCCACGGCCCAACCCGCCATCCCCGACCGCGTCGACACCATCGACTGGCCCCGCGTCGAAGCCGATCTCGATTCGGACGGATGGGCGCGCATCCCCGCGCTCCTCTCCCCCTCGGAGTCGCGCGCGGTCGCAGAGTTGTATTCGAATGACGCCATTTTCCGCAGCCGCGTGGTCATGAGCCGTCACGGTTTCGGCCGCGGCGAATACAAGTACTTCGCGTATCCGCTGCCCGAAACCGTGCAACAGCTTCGCGCCGCTCTCTATCCGCGATTGCGAGACGTCGCGAACCGCTGGAACGAAGCCATGGGTCTCGAGCCGCGGTTTCCCGATGCGCACGACGACTTCCTGCTTCGCTGCCATGCCGCGGGTCAGACGAGGCCCACGCCGCTCTTGCTTCAGTACGCCGAGGGCGATTACAACTGTCTCCATCAGGATCTCTATGGCGAACATGTTTTCCCGCTCCAGGTCGCGGTTCTCCTCGCAGCACCCGGGACCGATTTCTCCGGCGGAGAGTTCGTGCTGACCGAGCAGCGTCCGAGGATGCAGTCGAGAGCCGCGGTGGTTCCTCTCGCCCAGGGTGATGCCGTGATCTTCGCGGTCCATCACCGCCCGGTGCGCGGCGCCCGCGGTTTCTATCGGGTCAACATGCGACACGGGGTGAGCCGGATCCTCGCCGGCCATCGTCACACTCTGGGTGTGATTTTTCACGACGCGGCATGAAGACCCGAGCCGGGACCGGACTCCTGTTCGAGGATCTGGAGGCGAAGCCCGGCGAGACCGAATCGCTTGCCGAGGGAGCGGTCCTGCTCCGCGGTTTCGCGCTCGCGGAAGAGAAGGCGCTGATGAACGCGATCGACACGGTCGTCGCCCTCGCGGCCTGGCGCAACATGACGACACCCGGCGGCCATCGGATGTCCGTGGCCATGACGAACTGTGGCGACTTCGGCTGGGTGAGCGACCGCCGAGGGTATCGCTACGAGGGCGTGGATCCGGATTCCGGCCGTTCATGGCCGGCGATGCCGAAATGTTTCCTCGATCTGGCCGATCGCGCAGCGAGCGCCGCCGGGTACAACGACTTCGTCCCCGACGCCTGCCTGGTCAACCACTACGAACCGGGCACGAGGCTCACCTTGCACCAGGACCGGAACGAGCGTGACTTCAAGGCCCCGATTGTGTCGGTGTCCCTTGGCCTTCCCGCGACCTTTCTCTTCGGAGGCGATGAGCGGACCGATCGGCCGAAGCGCGTGAAGCTCTTCCACGGCGACGTCGTCGTCTGGGGTGGAGCGTCCCGCCTGGCCTTTCACGGCATCGCGCCTCTGAAGGACGGAGAGCATCCGGCCCTGGGGAGACGCAGAATCAACCTCACCCTCCGGAAGGCGAGATGATCGCTCGTGGAAACTTCGTTTCGAGAGCAACAAACGGAGTGTGGCGAGCCCGGGTCGACTCCTAGAGTCGCGGCATGGAAATCACAACGATGAAAGAAGCAGGCAAGGCAGCGAACGTGGGCGCGCGATTCGGCGGCGATGAAGACCGCTGGGCCGCGATCGTGCACCGCGACACTCGGGCCGATGGCGTCTTCTACTACTCCGTCCGGACCACCGGGGTCTATTGCCGGCCCTCGTGCGCTTCGAAACTGGCGCGCCGAGAGAACGTCCAGTTCCATCCTTCGACGACCGATGCCGAGGCCCGCGGCTTCAGGCCTTGCAAGCGCTGCCGTCCGAACGAACCGTCGCTCCAGGCCCGAAGGGCAGAGGCGATCGCGAGAGCGTGCAAGCTCATCGAAGAGGAGGAGTCTCCTGATTTCGATGCCATCGCGCGCCTCGTCGGCATGAGCCGGTTCCACTTCGGCCGCGTGTTTCGAAGCATTGCCGGACTCTCCCCGAAGGCCTACGCGCTCGCTCATCGGGCCAGCCGTGTTCGCGAACAACTGAAGAAGAGCGCCAGCGTGACCGACGCGATCTACGAATCCGGCTTCAACTCGAACGGTCGCTTCTACGCGACGTCGGACCGGATGCTCGGAATGACACCCTCCGATTTTCGCGAAGGCGGGTCGAACACCGAGATCCGTTTCGCGCTCGGCGAAACCTCGCTAGGGTCTGTTCTCGTCGCGGCGAGCGAGAAGGGCGTGTGCGCGATTCTGTTTGGAGAAGATCCGAGGGCTCTCGCCGAGGACCTCCAGGAGCGCTTCCCGAAGGCACGCCTCGTCGGCGGCGACCGGTCGTTCGAGAGATGGGTGGCCAAGGTCGTGGGCTTCGTCGAGGCTCCGCGCCTCGGACTCGATCTGCCTCTCGACATCCGCGGCACGGTTTTTCAACGCCGCGTCTGGAAGGCCCTTCAGGAGATCCCGATCGGGTCGACGCTGAGCTACTCGGATGTCGCGAGGAAGGTCGGGGCGCCTGGAAGTGCCAGGGCCGTGGCTCAAGCGTGCGCCGCGAACCGGCTGGCGGTCGCGATCCCCTGTCACCGCGTGGTCAAGAACGACGGCGGCCTATCGGGTTATCGATGGGGTGTGGAGCGCAAGAAGGCGCTCCTCGAACGCGAGGCTTCTAAACCCCGGCTTGTCGTTTGATCGTCTCGCCCATGGCCTTGAGCTGATTCGCCTGGGTCTCGAGCGTCTTGCCGTCCGAGGCGATTCCCATCAGCGCCATGGAGTCGCCCTTCATGAGCGCGGCCTTGAGGCGTTCCAGCATGGCCACCGAGTCGGCGGAGAGAGTTCGCGCGAGACGATGATGTTCGGCGCACGCCGGCGGCGGCACGATCGCGAGAAGTCTCTGTCTCTGAGCCCTCGCCTTCTCGAGCAGTTTGTCGAACTCGCTGAAGTCGCCTGACGAGAGCGACTGCATCATCGAACTGGCAAAGGCCTGGGGGTCGCCGGCGCCCATGTCTTCGAGGCGGTCGACCTCGGCGAAGTACGCCGCGACCTGCTGACGTTCGGGCGATGTGGCCATCGCGTTGATGCCCGAGGGCGGCGCGGGCGCGATCTCCTGGATCGGCGCATTCGATCGCGCGGGGCTGAGCGGGGTCGCCGCGTCGGCGGCCGCTGGCGCAGCCTCTATCGGGGGGTGCGGTGATTCAGGGGCGGCGAGCGCTGCAGGCGCGGGTGTCGATGCCGATGGGTTCGATGCCGGTGTCGCAATCGTGACGATCTCCGGTTTAGCGGAGAGGCGGCCCAGCAGAAACGCGATCATGAGCAGAGACAGACCGAGCGCGCTCCCGAGCGCGATGACGATCTTCCGATTCGCAGGCTCCATCGCGCTTGTTTCGCCCCTTTGTCAACGGTCTCAGGCGAAGCGCTGGACCCAGGCGCGCAGTTGAGGTGCAGGGAGGGCGCCCACCACGCGATCCACTTCCTTGCCTCCCTTGAACATCACAAGGGTCGGGATGCCCGAAACCCGCAGCCCGGCGTGGCTCTGCGGGTTTTCATCGACATTGAGTTTCGCGATCCGCACCTTGCCCATCATCTCGCCGGCGATCTCCTCGAGCGCGGGGGCGATCATCCGGCACGGGGCGCACCAGGCCGCCCAGAGATCGACGAGCACGGGCCGGGGAAACCCGAGGACCTCGGTCGCGAAGGTCGCATCGGTCACCGTGACCGGCGCGGCATCCACGGCGAGATTCGTCTTGCAGTGTCCGCAAACCGGGCTCAGACCTTCGAGCACACGTTCGCGCCGCACCCGATTCGCCCCGCCGCAGGAGGGACACGAAATGATTTCAGCTTCGACGTCGGACGACACAGTAGCGTTCATGACCTGATTAGCCTATCCCCGCCTCCTGTTCGGAGTTTCGGGGCACGCGCGGCGTGCCTCTACTCGCTTCGCAACGCTTCGGTGGGATCGATGCGCAGGCCGCGTCGCGCAGGACCCAGCGAAGCGAGGACTCCAACGAGCAGCATGAACGCAGCCGCGCCGGGGAGGATGCCGGGAATCGGCAGGCCGCCGATCTGCTCGATCGGCAGAAGGCGGCCGACAAGGTACGCGGCGACAATCCCGACCGCCGCGCCAGCGCCGATCTGCCAGAAGGCCCGCCGGAACACCGCCGCCATCAACTGGCCGGGCGGAGCGCCCAGAGCCGACCGGATGCCGATTTCACGCCGGCGCTGCGCGACCGTGAACGCCATTAGCGCATACAAGCCCGCGGCCGAGAGAAGCAACACGCTGGCGGTGACCGCGCCGATGGCAAGGGTGGCGACGTTGTCGCCGAAACGGTGTTCGCGATAGATCTCGGCCAACGTGCGGATCTCGTCGACGTGCAACGCCGGGTCGACGCTCGCGGCGACCTCACGAAGGCGTTCCGCGAGACCGGCCGAGCCGCCTCTCAGTCGAAGCTGCAGGTGTGCGGGATGGAACTGACCCGGGGCGGCCAGGTGGTACGCCACCCGTGCGTCGGTGGTGACGGGCAGATTGTCGACGACGCCGATGACTTCGTACCAGCGGTCCGCTTCCGGACCCTGCGCTTCCTCGTCGCCCGCGGCGCGGACATACCGGAAACGGCGTCCAAGCGCGTTGCCGCCCGGGGCGATGGTGTCGGCGAAGTTGCGGTTGACGATCGCCACATCGGCCGGAGCAGAAAGGTCGCCCTTCTCGAATCCCCGACCCGCGAGGCCAGGGACCTGATACATATCGAAGAACGCGGAATCGACCTGGTTGAACCGGGCCAGGAAGCCCGGCAGCCGGCCGTTCAGGACCTCGGTGGGCGCTTCGAGCCCCTCGATGTCGACAAACACCCATGGCTCTTCGCCGGGTGGGCGCAGGGCGGCCGCCACGCCTGCGATGCCCGGCTCGACCAGAAGGCGTCTTGTCAGTTCGCGCTGGCGATCACCAAAGAGGTCGGGGCGCCGGTCGTCTTCCCGTGCGACGCGCGCCGTCGCGTACTCCTCGGCGGCGAAGCCCGGGCCGATGACGCCGGTCCGCAGCATGCCCCATCCGAGTTCGGCGGCCAGCGGCAGAACGCCTACCGAGAAGGCGACCTGCGCGACGACGAGGGTTGTCCAGGTGGCGCCGAGCCGCAGGCTGGTCCTTCCGCCAAGCGCGCCGCCGCCGAGCTGCGCCAACCGCCCCGTCGCCTGGAGCGCCGGAACCAGGCCGGACACGGCGGCTCCCGCCACAGCCAGACCCACGACGAAGAGGAGGGTGCGGTAGGACACGCCGAAGGTCATCCAGAATGGCGGGCCACCGGGGATGCTCTGCAGGCGGTCGGCCATCACGATCGACACGATGTGCAGAATCGCCAGGGCAACAACGGCGGCCGCAGCCGAGAGCACGAGCGCCTCGATGAAGAGCTGCGAGACGATCCGCGCGCGGCTGCCGCCTAAAGCCTGGCGGGCGGCGAACTCCTGCTGACGCGTGACGGTGCGCGCGTAGTTCAGGATCGCGATGTTCGCGCAAGGCGGCAGCAGCAGGAGCACGAGCGCCAGGCTCGAGAGAGACCAGGCGATTCCCAACTCGCCGCGTTCGAAATTTCCCGTGAAGGCGAACGTGTACGGCACCACGCGCGCCGCGGTCGCTTCAGCTTCCGGCCCCGCGTCGATCGA
The DNA here is from genome assembly GCA_964396875.1 of uncultured Acidobacteriota bacterium. GTDB lineage: Bacteria > Acidobacteriota > Vicinamibacteria > Fen-336 > JAGNNV01 > JAGNNV01. Next base: position 8,999 of record CAYNHK010000182.1, read on the forward strand.
CGGCAGGATCCCCAGCGCAGAAACCTCCGCGTGCGCTTGCGCGAGCGTCGCGTCCGGTGCGAGCCGCCCGAAGACGACGCCTTCAGGACCCGCGTCGCGGAGCATCGCGTCGGCTTTGAGCCGCAGCGGAACCCAGTACCGGAAGTTGAACGGGAACCGGAAGCCGTCGGGCATGACGCCCACGATGGTGTGCGCGTCCTCGCCGAGCCGCAGCTCGCGTCCGATGACGTCTGGCGCGCGGGCGAAGCGCCGCTCCCAGACGTCGTGGCCGATCACGACGACGGGCGTTGCGCCCGGCGAGGCGTCTGCGTCGACGAGGGTCCGGCCGATGAGCGGCGGTACCCTCGCGACGCGGAACCCGGCCGCCGAGATCGCGGCGACGGCCACGAGTTCAACCGATCCATCGGCTGTGATGGCGTTGCGTTGGATCGTCTGGAAGGCGCCGACATCCTCGACCGATCGCATGGTGGCGCTCCAGCGCTCGATGTCCCGCCCCGCCGTGTCCCGCACCCGGCCGGCCTTGTGGTCCCACATCTGGATGGCGACGACCCGCTCACCCTCGTCAAGCGGAAGCGGACTCCACAAGACGACGTCGAACGCAGTGAACACGACCGCGGAGATGCCGATCGCCACCGTCATAGCCAATCCGCCCACGAGCGTGAGCCCCCAGTTGCGGACGAGCAGGCGGAGCCCGAGCTTGACGTCGAGCCACGACGAGGCCAGCCACGGCAGACCGCGCTGATCGCGGAGCGCTTCGAGGGCCTGGGTGAAGCCGCCCGCGTTTGCCCGGGCCAGCCGCGCCGCTTCACCTGGCGCGTGGCCCCGCCGGCGGAATTCATCTTCCGCGAGGGCGATGTGTCCTTCAAGTTCCCGCTCCATGTCGCGGTCCGTCCGCTGCCCGGTGAACGCACCCCATACCCGCCGCGTCCACTCCCGAAGCGAGGAGAGAACACGCGGGGGCGTCATGCCGGATCCTCGAAGAGCGTCTGCATGACACCCACCATCTGATCCCAGGCCTTCCGCTCGGTGGCGAGCCGCCGGCGTCCGGCCGCGGTGATGGCGTAGAAACGCGCCTGGCGGTTGTTCTCGGTGACGCCCCACTCGGCTTTGACCAGGCCCTGTTGCTCCAGTCGCATCAGGCCCGGGTACAGGGTCCCCATGTTGAGCGTGAGCGCGCCCGATGAGACCTGCTCGATCCGCGCGCCGATGGCGTAGCCGTGCTGCGGCCCGAGCGCGGCCAGCGTCTGCAGCACCATCAAGTCGAGCGTCCCCCGCATGACCTCGGTCTTGGAAGGTTCTTTATTAGACATTCGACTGGAGTGTGACAACGTTCCATTCGGAAGTCAAATGGAGGGCTGGGCACGCAGGAGGAATAATCTCGCCAGAGGCTCCAAGCGCCCTGCGGGCGCTTACCGAGACGGCGGAAGATTTGACGCTGAGCGCTAGCGAAGCGCGCCAGAAAAGCTACTGGCACACCGAGTGCAGCGAGGTGCGGCGAAGTGGGCGGCTTCGCAGAAGCAGCCCAAGCTATCGCCAACTCGGTGAAGATCTCGCCAGAGGCTCCAGCGCCCTTCGGGCGCTTCCGAGACGGCGGAAGATTTGACGCTGAGCGCCAGCGAGGCGCGCCAGAGTCGATGACGCCGGAGGCGGCATCGAAGCTACTGGCAACTCGGTGAAGATCTCGCCAGAGGCTCCAGCGCCCTTCGGGCGCTTGGAGCCGACGGCGAGA
>CAYNHK010000183.1:0-10525 GCA_964396875.1 uncultured Acidobacteriota bacterium
CGCGAAGAAGTTCAAGCTCGGTCCGTACCTCGACTGGGCGGCGACCCTGCCCTCGCCCGGGAAATGATCGCCCGGGTCTGCCTGGTCGTTCTCCTCCTGCTCGCACCCTTCGAACCGCGCTTCACGGCTCCCCTCGGCTTCTTCAGGCTGTCGCTGCTCGAGGCCGTGGCGCTCCCGTGTTTCGCGGTCTTCGCGTTCAGCTCGCGGCATCGCTCCTGGCGGGTGCGGTCGCCCTCGCTGCTGGCTCTCGCCCTCATGGTCGGGGTCGCCCTTGTCTCCGCGAGCCTCGCCTCCATCGATCCCGCTCGTTCATTGAAGTTCGCGCTGCGCCTCGGGGCGATGGTCGCGTTCGCGGTTCTGGTTTCCCGACTCGAGGACGACGACCTGATGTGGGGTTTTCGCGCGCTGACGATTTCGGGATCGCTCGCCGCGATTCTCGCGATGGCCGAGGGGATGGGGGTTCGGTCCCTTGATGTGTTCCTCGGAGTGTTCCGCGAGATCCCCTTCAACGTCGCGGGGATCCGTCGCGCTTCGGCGGGATCGGAGTATCCCAATCTCGGCGCGGCGATGATCCTGTATGCGCTCCTCGCGGGGACAACGCTGCTGCGTTCGCGGGCATGGATCCGCGCTCTCTTCGTGGCCGGCCTCGCCCTCGGTCTCGCGTTCACCTATTCGCGGGGAGCCTGGTTCGCCGGGCTGGCGGCCCTGGTCGGACTGGCCTGGTTCGAACGGGGCCGCGGGCGCGTCGCGCCGGCGCTTGCGTATCTTGCCGTGCTCGGCCTTTTCGTCGGCCGCGAGGAGATCTCTCAGATTCGCTTCGGCGGCGAAAACGCGAACGACTTCTACGCGGCGATCTACGAAGCGCCTGCGCGCCACGAACTGCGCCCGAGTGAGCGCGTGTTCGTTCCCGTCACGGTCACGAACGCGGGCCGAAGGCCGTGGCGAGATTCCGAGGAGATTCACCTTTCCTATCACCTCTACGAACACGCGGGCCGGCCGCTTATCGACGGGCCGCGCACCGACCTTCCCCGCAACGTTCCTCCGGGCGATTCGGTGACTTTGGAGGCGGTCCTCCGCGCGCCCGCGAAACCCGGCGAGTACCTGCTGATGTGGGACATGGTGCACGAGGAGACCACGTGGTTTTCCGGACAGGGGGTGAAGCCCGGCACCTCTCGCCTGAGCGTGGGCGAGAGATCCGGCGTTTCCGCTCCCTCCCCGTTGCCATCGGAAAAGGAGGCGTTTGCGGCGCTCCCGGACACACTCGCCTGGCGGCCTTCAAGACTCGATCTATGGACCATCGCGATCAGGATGTGGGCGGAGAATCCGTTCTTCGGCGCGGGGCCTGACAACTACCGGTGGACCTACGGCACGTCGGCCGGAAAGGCCGTGTTCGATACGCGCGTGTTCGCCAACAACATGTTCCTCGAGTTCGCGGCGACCCTCGGCGCGCTGGGCCTCGCGGCTTTCGGCGCCGCGGTTGCGTTCGCCCTTTGGTCCGGGGTCCGCCGCGGAGAGACATCCGAGGCGGCGCGCATCGCCCTGCTCATCCTCGTGGCCATGCTCGTCCACGGCCTCGCCGACTATGTCCTCGCCTTCACCGGGCACTACCTGGTCTTCGGGCTGGTAGTTGGAGTGCTCTCCCGCCCCGCCGCCGACGAGTCGCGGTAACGTCACGTCTTTCATCCTCGGAGAACCCCCTATGAAGAGCATTCAATTCGTTGCCATGGCCGTTCTCGCCCTGAGCCCTGGCCGCGCCCTCGCGCATGATCCCGTGCAGACGACTGGACCGACGGCGCATCACGACCGGCCCGAAGACGCGATCTTCAAGACGAATCCCCTGCGCGGCGGCGTCTACGCTCTCTCCGGCCGCGGCGGCACCGTGGGCTTCGTGGTCGGGCCCGAATACGCCATCGTGGTCGACTCTCAGTACAAGGACATAGCCCCCGGCATCCTGCGCCAGATCGCCAAGGTCACCGACAAACCGGTGAGGTTCCTTGTCAACACGCATCACCACGGAGATCACACCGGAGGCAACGATGCGTTCAAGCCCGTCTCGGTGATCGTGGCTCACGAGAATGTCCGGAAGCGGATGCTGGGTCAGCCCGATGAAATGAAGCGCACCCTGCCCGGCCGCATCGAAGACGCGAAGAAGGCCGGGAACGCGGAGCGGGTCAAGATGCTCGAGGAGATGCTCGCTTCCGCCCAAGCGGTGAAGATCGAGGAGATCGCCGCGCCCATCCTCACCTATGAGGCCGGGGTGAAGCTGCACATAGGGGGCGAGACGCTTCACGTCGTGCACACGCCCCCGGCGCACACCGACGGCGACAGCTTCGTGTTCTTCGAGAAGGCCAACGTCCTTCACATGGGCGATCTCCTCTTCAACAAGTGGATTCCGTTCATCGACACCGGTTCGGGGGGGTCGGCCGCCGGTTACCTCGAGGCGCACGACCGCGCGATCGCCTACGTTCCCCAAGATGCCATCGTCATCCCCGGTCACGGCGAGGTGACCGACATCGCCGGCCTCAAAGCCGCCCGCCAGTACATCGCGGATCTGATTGCGGCAGCGAAAGCCGCCAAGTCCGCCGGCAGGACGAAGGAGCAGTTCCTCGCCGAGGTCGATCTGCCCGCGTATCGCGACTACAACGGCTACAAGGATCGCTTCAAGAGCAACGCAGCGGCCGCCTGGGATGGCCTCAAGTAGGGCCGAGGATCTCCATGGAGGGATCCGACCATGAACCCACCGCGCGTTCGACTCGCCCTGGCGCTTGCCGCATCCTGCGCCGTCACCGTGCCTGTCCTGGCCGCGGACGACGCGCGCCTCTACCGCGCCGCGATCGCCGCCGCCGACGCCACTCTGCGCCTCCACGACACGAAGGCGGCGAAACGCTGGCTGGAAGAAGCGCCTTCGGGTCTGCGCGGCTTCGAATGGCATTACCTCAAGAGCCGCGTCGACGAGAGCGTCCTCTCCGCCGACACCGGAGTGGCGGTCAACGACGTCGCGATCAGCGCAGACGGGAACCTGATCGCATCGACCGGCCGTGACGGCTCGGTGAAGTTGTGGGATGGCCGGACGCTTGCGCCCTTGCGTTCGCTCGTCGGCCACACCGCGGCTGCCTGGGGCGTCGCTTTCTCGCCCGATGGGAAACAGGTGGCGTCCGGCTCCAGCGACGGCACGGTACGACTCTGGGACGCAGGCAATGGCGTCGAGAGTCGGAAGCTCACCCCCACTGGCCGCGGCATCACCGCGGTGGCGTTCAGCCCGGATGGCGCTCGGCTCGCGACCACATCATGGGAGCGCTCGAGCGAGCGAGGTGTGTGGGGTGTCGTCAAGATCTGGGATCCGAGGGACGGGCGTCTGCTTCACTCGATGGAGCACGGAGTGAAGCCCATCGTCACCGTCGCCTGGTCGCCCGACGGCACGCTTCTCGCCGGGGGGACCTGGGACGATGACGCCACGCTGTGGCGCACGAAGGACTGGACGGTGGCGAAGAGGCTCCAGCCGGCGGAGAAGGAACCCTACAAGGCAGTGCAGGGGGTCGCATTTTCGCCCGATGGTTCGAAGCTCGTGGTCACTGCGAAGGACGGCGTGATCCGGGTATGGGACATCGCGGCGGGCGTTGTGCTGAACACTCTCGTCGGTCAGGCCGAGGGTCAGGCGCAGTGGATCAACGAGGCGGTGTTCCTCGACGAGCGCCGCCTGGCCTCGGTGTCGCAGGACGGAACCGTGCGCTTGTGGGACACGAAGACGGGGCGGGAGACCGCCACCTCCCACGGCCATACCAGTGGTGTGAGTGCGATCGCCCTCTCCCGCGACGGACGCCTGATCACGGGTTCGCTCGATCAGACCCTCAAGGCCTGGAATCCCGCCGCGTCGAACACGGTTTCCACCACCGAGAGCATGTACGGCATCGCATTCGCCGCGGACGGCGGGCGGGTCGCCACCACCGGCTGGAAGGGCCTCGTCAAGACCTTCGACACGCGGGACAATCGCGAGGCCACGAGTTTTGTCGGGCACGCTCAGTCCGGCGTGCGGATTGACTGGAGCCGCGATGGCAAGCACTTCGCGACGACCGGCAACGACAACAAGATCGTCTTGTGGGATGCGGCGACAAGTGCCAGGAAAGCCGAACTTCTCGGCTCGGGCGGCGGCGAGCCCGTTGTGTTTCATCCCGGCTCGGGCTTCGTCGCGGGTGAGGCCGCAAACGGCGTCGCGAAGATCTGGCGCCTGCCCGAGGGTGTTGAGGAAGCGTCGCTCGCTGACGGCGAGGGCGTGCTCAACATCTCGGATCTCGCGTGGAGCCCGGACGGCACGCTCCTCGCGGTGAGCACGTCCGACGGTCAGATCCGCCTTTGGGACTGGAAGGCGCGCACGATCCGCGCTCGCCTCACGCAGGCCCGCGGAGCGTTGATGCTCGCTTTCGATCCGTCGGGACGCACCCTCGCGGTGGGATCGAGCGATCGGACGATCACGTTCTGGAATGTGGCGAGCGGCGAACGCCTGCATGCCCTGACAGGCCACGATGAGTCGATCCACAACCTCGCCTTCTCGCCCGACGGAAAGCGTCTCGCGAGCGTCGCGTCGGACCACACCACGCGCATCTGGGACCCGGCGAGCGGCGAACTCCTCCTCACCATTCCGTTTCCAGAGACGCCCTACAACCTCGCCTGGACTCCCGACGGAAAGCGTCTCGCCGTGCTCCTGCTCGACCGCACCCTGAGGTGGATCGGGGGGAATTAGTCCCTTCGACACCCGGACGGAGCGCCGTCTGGTGGACAGGAGCCCATCTGACGTACAGGCACCTAGTTCGTCAACACCTCGCGGGTGAGGTTCCGGTGGCCTGCGCCGGTCACGACCACGTTGTCCTCGACCCGGACGCCGCCGTACGGCGCCAGGGTATCGATGAGATCCCAGTTGAACGCTCCGCTGGTGGGACCCACGCGATGAGGTTCGAGAAGCATCTGCACGAAGTAGATCCCCGGCTCGATGGTGAACACGTGGCCCAACTCCATCACGCGAGTGTTGCGCAGGTAGGGATGGGCCTCGGGCGGAGGCAGGACGCCGCCTTCGCGCGACTTCTGACGACCGCCGATGTCGTGGACCTGGATGCCGAGATGGTGCCCGATGCCGTGGGGGAAAAAGACGGAGGTGTAGTGTTTCGAGACGGCCTCATCGATCGAGCACTTCAAGACGCCATGCTGGATGAGGAGCAGGCCGATCTCCCGGTGCGCCGCGAGGTGGATCTCGACATACGATGTTCCCGCCTGTGTCATCGCGCACAGGCGCAATTGGAGGGCGTCGAGATCCTTGGCCAGACTCGCGAACTTCGGGTCGGCCGAGGGCGCCACACTCGTGCGTGTGATGTCACAGCCGTAACCGAGGTGCGAGGCCCCGGCGTCGAGCAGCAGGACGCGGCCCGATCCGGTGGAGCGTTTCGCGTGGTAGTGGAGGATCGCCGCCTTCTCGTCGAGACACACGATGGTCGGATAGGGAAGCAGGTCTTCGCTCGCGCCGGCGCCGCGAAGAAATGCGTGATGGATCCCGAGTTCGCTCTCGCCCTTCAAGAACGCCTCCCGGGCCGCGAGGTGTCCGCTGGCCCCGGCCACGGACGCTCGGCTCAGGCATTCGATCTCGTACGCGGTCTTGGTGGCGCGGTCCCAATCGAGGCGCTTGACGACGTCTGTGGGATTGACGGTGAGGCCCGCGGCCATGGCCCTCGCCTCGTCGTCGCCCACGAACACCGCGCGGCCGACCGCTCCGATCTTCGCCATGACGCCATCGGCGCTGTCCGCTTCGTCGAGCTCGAACTCGCTCGTCCAGAAGTCCTGGGCGAAGGGCGCCCGCTCGTACCAGTAGTCCTTCGGAGCCCAGCGGATGAGACGCGGCTTCACCCCCGGCTTGACCACGATCGCGTGATGCGGTCCTTTGAGCGGCGCCATGGCCGCGAAGTGCGGGTTCGACCGGAACGGCGGTTCCATGTCGTCCGCGTAGTAGACCATCTGCGATCCCGCGCCGAGCACCAGGGCGTCGTACTTCGTTTCGGAAAGCGTCCGCGCCGCGGAGTCGGTCACTTTCGCCACGTGGTCGCGGAAGAGCTGGGAGAGATCCATGGCCCTGACGCTAGAGGGTCGGAGCCGCACTCGTCAAACGTCGCCCTGGGAGTTGAAGAACCCCTCGGCGCATGGAAGACTCCGCCCAATGAGCAGCTACGACATCATCGTGGTCGGGGCGGGGACCGCCGGTTTGCCCTGCGCGATCTTCGGGGCCCGGGCGGGCGCGCGCGTTCTGCTGCTCGAGAAGGAGCCGGAGATCGGAGGCACGCTCCACGTCTCGGGCGGCCATCTGTCCGCGGCGGGAACGAAGCGTCAGAAAGAACGCGGGATCCTTGACCACTCGGACGATCACTACGACGACATCATGCGCATCTCCAGGGGGAGCGTGCGCAAGGATCTCGTGCAGCTCGCGCTGTCCCAGTCGGCCTGGCTCATCGACTGGCTGCAGGACGAGGGTTTCGAGTTCGCGCCCGAGACGCCGCGCATCGTGCATGGTCACGAGCCCTACTCGGTGGCCCGGACGTACTACGGCGTGGATGAAGCCCGTTCCGTCCTCAAGGTTCTGGACCGCCTCATCAAACCTCTCGTCGCTTCGGGCGCCGTAACGCTGGCGCTCGGCGCGCGCGTCAAGGGCCTGCTCACCGACGAGGGCCGCGTGGTGGGCGTCCAGTATGTGAAAGACGGCGCGGTGCGGCGCGCCCTCGCCGACAAAGGTGTGGTTCTGGCCACCGGAGGTTTCGCCGCATCGCCGGATCTCTTCAAGGAGATCGAAGGGTTCCCGCTCGTATCCGCGGCTCGTAACCACGCCACCGGCGACGGCCTCGTGATGGCCCGGGGCCTCGGCGCCTACATCGCCGGGCGGCAGACCTTCCTGCCCACGTTCGGCGGGTTGCCCCATCCCGACGATCCCCACAAGGTGATCTGGAAGGACCGGCCGCTGCTCATCGCCAGTGAACGGCCGCCCTACGAGATCTACGTCGACCGTTTCGGGAAACGCTGGGTCGCCGAGGACGAGGAGAGCATCGACGCGAAAGAGCGCGCGCTGATGAGCGCCGACGGCCTCACCTTCTTCACCGTGTTCGACGACCACGCGGTGGAGATGTCTAGGAACATCGTGGTGGGCTGGTCGAAGGACGACCTGCGTGCGCAGGCCGGGAAGCGTGAAGGGATCCACGTCGCGGACACGGTTTTTGATCTGGCCGCGGTGGCGGGAATCGACAGCTTCGGTCTCGAACGCACGGTCGAGCTCTACAACAGCTATGTCGAGAAAGGCGTCGACCCGGACTTCGGCCGGAAGTTCCTGCCCGCTCCTATCGCCAAGCCGCCTTTCTACGCGATGAGGAACCACGGGATATCCCTCGTGACCTTCTCGGGAGTCGACGTCGACGCGCTGCTGCGGGTGAGGCGGGAGGATGGGACCACGATCGAAGGACTGTTCGCCGCGGGCGAGATCCTGGGCGCCGGCGCCACCTGCGGCAACTCCTTCTGCGGCGGCATGGTGATGGGACCCGCGCTCATTTTCGGCAAGCTGGTGGGAGAGCGCCTGGCGGGCCGCCCGGATCCGCTTGAAGGCGACACCGCCGAGGTGGTCAGACCCCGCGGTTAGGCGTTTGACTCGGGGCGGCACTTCCTGCGAATCTGATCGAACTGCGGTTTGGTCCGCGTTCAACAGTTTGTAAGGGAGATTTGGGAATGAATCGACGGGATTTCAGCAAAGCCATGGGTGCGGTCGCCATCAGTCTTGCGGCGGGCGCGCGATCACTGGCTGATGACACGAAGAAGGACGCCAAGAAGGCCGAGGACAAGGCCCCCAAGCACATCTGCAAAGGCAGAAACGAGTGCAAGGGGCAGGGCGGCTGCAAGACCGCCGACAGCGGGTGCGCCGGCAAGAACTCGTGCAAGGGCAAGGGCGGCTGCGCCACCTCGGCCCATCACGAGTGTCGCGGGAAGAACGAGTGCAAAGGTCAGGGCGGTTGCGGCACCAAGGAGTCGGGCTGTCAGGGGAAGAACGAGTGCAAGGGCAAAGGCGGATGCGCCGTGCCCGTAAAGCACGAGATCAAGCCGAAGGCCGACGCGAAGAAGTAGCGGCTACCGTTTCTTCGTCGGTCTTACCTCGGCGGGCTTCGTGGTGATCTTCACGGAGCCCGCCTTTTCTCTTGCCCGCAGGACGGCCATGACGTCCGCCATCGGGAGAGGTGTGAACTCGCCGGAGAGGAAATCGCGGATCTGAAGAGCGGTCATCTTCTTCCCGATGAGAAGGCCGAACTCGGCGTTGAACTCGTCGGGCAGGCTCGGCCCCGTGTTGGGGCCTCGACCGCCACCACCGCCAAAGCTGGGGCGCGTTCCGGGGGGCGGGGGAACCGGTTCGACCAGCAGCGTCGCGGCCTCGCGTTCCTCGGCCGAGATCACGGGTTCGACCGCGGGTGTTCCGCGCTGCGCGGCCTGAAGCTGATACGCCGCCTTCGTCTCGAGCAGAAGCGAACCGGCGCGCTGATCGATGTGCGGTTCGAACGCCGTCGTCTTCTTCTTCCCGTCATCGACGTTCGTCCACAACACGCTGGCCGAACGCACCACCGCTTTCTCGATTGCCGCCTGATGCTGGAGGGCGTTCTTCGCTTCTTTGTAAGCCAGGGTGAGGGCTAAAGGATCCGCGGCGTCAGCCATATAGCCGAGACCCTTGACGTGCGACTCGCCCATGCGGGAGAGACCGCGGCCCAGGTTCTCGGCGAGAACGCGGGCGGCCATCGCCTCAGTACCGGAGGCGAGAACGGCGAGCGATCCAAGGCCCACGGTGGCGGCGCGCTTGTATTGAGTGGAGTCCTGCTTGTCGGGTGTGTCTTCCGACGAGTGGTACCACATGTCGGGCCAGGTGATGAACATGACCGCGGGGATGCCGTGCTGCATGTACGTCACGTGGTCCGACGAGCCGTAGTGTTTGTCGATCTTGATGTAGAAGGCGTCCTTGCTGCCGCGGGGCGACTCGACGGGCTGGGTGGGCGCGTAGCCCGTGATGTTCCGGCGGAAGCGGACGCGCTCACGCGAGATGTCCGCGACGTACTCCATCATGCTCTGCGCGATGTCGTTGAGGTAGGAGGGGAAGGTGTCGGGCGTGCGCTGCAGGATCCAGAAGCTGCGGCTGCTGGCGATCCTTATCCCCTCCATGTCGAAGTTGAGTGTGCCGATGATCGCGGCCTTCTTTTCGGGATGGGCGTTCAGGTACGCGTTCGTGCCCACGATCTCGGGAACCCAGAGGAAGTTGATCGTGCGCTTCGGGCGGGGGAGTTTCCCCTCCCTGATGAGCTTGATGTAGGCGCGGCCGATCTCGAGGGTGAGCGCGCAGCCGGAGTTGTCGTCATTGGCTCCCTGCTTGATGACACCTTCATAAAGGTGAGCCGCGATCGCCACTTCCTGGGTGGTGCTGCCGTCGCCGGGGATCTCCGCCCGAACGTACTCGGACTTCACCATCACTTCGCTGCTCTTGACCATCGAGCGGATGGTGATCTTCTCGCCGCGGGTGATGAGGGCGGCGAGGTTGTGGCGGACCTCGGGTGTGACGTGCCAGGCGACGTGACCCGCATCGACACTCACCGTGGAAGAGACGATCTGGGTCGGATAGTCGACCTGCCGTTGATAACCGATGGCGCTGATTCCGAGCACGCCGATGGCTCCACGCTGCTTCGCCTGCTGGTAGGTGGCGCTCGTGGAACCGGAGGACAACACGAACTTGCCGGTGACGTCCTTGCCCTCGAAGTCCTGCGCGCGGCCGGCTCCGACGTCCACGAGGTCGGCGGTCATGTCGCCATTCGCGTTGAGGGAGGCGAGCGAGAGGGCGACGTCATGAATGTCGAAGAGCTTCACGAGCTTCGGCGTCGTCATCCACAGTTCGCCTTCGGTCGGCTGCCACGCCTTCTGTGGCGTCCCGTAGGTCTCGATGCTGACGTTGCTGTACCCGTATTCCTTCGCGAATTCGGCCATCACGCGGCTCTCGCGATAGGGAGCGTTGTACTCCGAAGGCGGCCGCACACGCTGGTAGGGCACGAGTTCGAGAACGTGATGCATCGCCCGCTCGCCCGAGACCTCGTTGATGATCGAAGTCATCTCGGCCTGCGAAAGAAGCGTCCGATCCTCACGCTCCTGAGCGGTGGCGATGAGAGCGAAAGGCAGAAGTGCGACGGCGAGCCCGGCAAGTCGGAGTGGAGTGATGGTCATGGAAGTGGCCGGAAGATAGCACCGGCCGCGACCGCTTTGACTACCAAGTAAGTTGGACCGGTCGTCATTGCGAGGAGCCATTCCGTCCGTACAGCGACGAAGCAACCCCGCCCTCCAACTACCCAATTGACTCCGCCCCCGCACCGTCATCGCGAGGAGCCCGCCGAAGAGCGAAGCGACGAAGCGATCTCTCAGGGTTGGTAGTGGTGACCCGCGGGGCCGAACGCTGGTGTGGGCTCGCCCCGTCGGGGACGGCGGGTGCGTC
>CAYNHK010000184.1:0-10433 GCA_964396875.1 uncultured Acidobacteriota bacterium
GCACCCGCGCCGTCGCTCCGCACATGATCGCGCGGAAGCAGGGTGTGATCGTCTCGGCCTCGTCGGTGGTGGGCCTTTACGGGAACTTCGGTCAGACGAACTACGTGGCCACCAAGGCCGGCGTCATCGGCATGACGAAGGTGTGGGCGCGCGAGATGGGGAAGCACGGCATCCGCGTGAACGCGATCGCTCCGGGGTTCATCGAGACCGAGATGGTCCGACAGATGCCGCCGAAGGCCCTCGAGACGATGGTCCAGCACACACCGCTCGGCCGAATGGGCCGAGTCGAAGACATCGCGGCCGCGTACGTGTTCCTCGCGAGCGACCAGGGCAGCTTCATCTCGGGCCACTGCCTGTCCGTCGATGGCGGAGCGGTGCCGGGGACGTAACCCCCGGGCCGCGGCTGTTTTTCCCCAGGCCCCGCCCAAGCCGAGCGCTGGGCTAGAATTGACCCATGGGCGATTCGCGCTCATGGGTCGACGAGCACAAGGTCTGCTGGGAAATCGGGCCGGCGCGGGAGTTCGTCAGAGGCCAAGGCCTCCGGCAGACCGGCTACGAGCTCACCCTGTTCGGCCGTTTCGATCCGGCCGCCCAGGACGACGACCACGCGGCCGCCCACCGCGTGTACGACGGTTTGCACGCTCTCGCGCTGGAGTTGCTGCGCTCGCTCCCCGAGCCTCATGTGTTCATGAGCGTACTGCCCTTCGATCAGGGCGTCCACTTCCGCCGCGAGTCTCACTTCGCCAACGAGATCGAGTTGACTTTGGTCGGCTCGCCCGCGGAGATGGACGAGCCCATGCCCGCGGCCGAGGCGCGGCGGCGCCTCAAGGAGGTCGAGGACAAATTGCGCTCGATGGGCGTGCACCAGAAGACCTGGGCCCCTCCCTGAAACCCGAGCCCCCGATTCACACGCATCAATCGAACGAGTCGATTGGATCATTGGCGTAGCGCCAACGCGGGGTCATAGTCGACGCTGACGACGAATGCGCGCCTGCCCGAGTCCGGGGGGCGGAAGGAGGATCCATGAAATGGTTCTTCGGCGGGTTTCTCCTGCTTCACGGCCTCATCCATCTGATGGGGTTCGCGAAGGCGTTCGGCTATGCCGACCTGCCTCAGCTGACTCAGCCCATTTCGAGGCCCATGGGTCTGGCGTGGCTCCTGGCGACTGGCCTGTTCCTGCTGACCCTGATGGCGCTCTTCGCCTGGCCGCGTGGATGGTGGATGGTCGGCGCGACCGCGCTTCTGGCCTCGCAGGTGGTGATCGTGACCTCGTGGAACGACGCGAAGTTCGGGACCCTCGCGAACGTCATCGTTCTCGCGGGTGTCGTCTTCGGCTTCGCGTCCCACGGTCCCACCAGCTTTCGCGCGCAGTTCGAGAGAGACGTCAATGCGGCGCTTTTGCCGGCATCGACGCCGGAGCCTCCCCTGACTGATGCCGACATCGCGCGGCTTCCGCTTCCCGTCCGCCGGTACATCGAAAGAACCGGCGCCATCGGAGAACCGCACGTCCGCAATTTCCATCTCACCTTCGAAGGCCGCATCCGCGGCGGTCCCGAGAAGCCCTGGATGACCTTCACGGGCGAGCAGTACAACACCTACGGCCCGAATGCCCGATTCTTCCTCATGGACGCCGTCCTGTACGGCGTCCCGGTGACCGCCTTCCATCGCTTTGTCGGGACGTCCGCGACCATGCGGGTCAAGGCCGCATCGATCGTTCCCGTCGCTTCTGCCAGCGGGCCTGAGATGACGAAAGCCGAAACGGTGACGCTCTTCAACGACATGTGCGTGTTCGCGCCCGGCGCTCTCGTGGACCCGCGCATCGAGTGGCGTGAAATCGATGCTCACAACGTCTCCGCCTCCTTCACCAACGAGGGCCTCACCATTCAGGCGAACTTGATCTTCAACGATGCCTTCGAACTGACCGACTTCGTCTCCGATGACCGCCTCGCCGGCTCCCCGGACGGAAAGTCCTTCACTCCGATGCGCTGGTCGACGCCCCTCCGCGATTACGCCTCGTTCGGCTCGCATTACCTGAGCGGATACGGGGTTGGAAGGTGGCACCCCAAGGACGCGCAGGCGTACGACTACATTCAGATCTCGTTGAAGAGCATCCGATACAACGTCCGGAGATGAGCCGGGTGGTAACGTTCCGCCGCGCCCAACCGCGGGCGTGTGGTTCGAGGAGACACCCATGTTCGGCAAACCGCTGGCCTACTACGTGCGCCTTCAGGCCTACGCCCTGATCGCCGTCCTCGCGGTCTTTCTCATCCGCCTCATCATGTCCACTCTGGGCGTTCCGGACTCCGCCGGCAAGGTCCTGAGCCTCACTCTCGTTCAACTCCTCGCCCTCCCGTACTACGCCCTGCTCGCCAAGCGCGAAGGCCTCGGCTTCCGTCATCTCTACGCCATGGGCCTCATCCAGAGCCTGTTCTCGCAGACTCTGGTGGCCCTCGCGATCGCCCTCGGCATCTTCACCGGCCAGGACAATATCTACACGATCCCTGAGTTCTACCCGGCGGCCACCCAGGGACCCGGCGGACCGTTCCCCGTGGACGGGAAGAACTGGATGCACGCGGGCGCGCACATCGTCTTCGCCGGTCTTCTGGTTCTTCCGCTGATCTTCTGGGCGTTCAGTTCGATCAGTTTCGCCATCGTGCGCCGGGTGAAGTCCTGGTGAGGGTTCGGCGGGCCCTCGGAGCGGCGCTGGCCCTTACCCTGGTTCTTGCCTGCTCGGATGAAGCGATGAAAGCTCAGGCTCAGCCGGTTGCCCGGACCCCCCGGTACAGCTTCCGCGTGGTGAACGCGTTTCCGCATGACCCCACGGCCTTCACGCAGGGCCTCGTCTTCGCCGACGGCATCTTCTACGAGAGCACCGGACTGCGGGGCTACTCGACGCTGCGGAAGGTCACGCCCGAGACGGGGAGTGTGATCCAGCAGGTCAAAGTGGAGGATCGTTATTTCGCCGAGGGCCTGGCTCTGGTGGGCGACGAACTCCTGCAGCTCACGTGGGAGGAAAACGTTGGTTTCGTCTACGACAAGAAGACGCTGAAGCGTCTGCGCACCTTCACCTATCCCACCGAGGGCTGGGGCATGGCGTTCGATGGGCAGAACCTGGTGATGAGCGATGGCTCGTCGCGTCTGTTCTTTCTCGACCCGAAGACCCAGAAGCCCCTGCGAAGCCTCCAGGTGTTCGATGGGAAACGGCCTCTGGAGAACCTCAACGAACTCGAATTCGTCCGCGGTGATTTGTGGGCGAATGTCTGGACCACGGACCGCATCGCGAAGATCGACGTGAAGACGGGCCGGGTGACCGGATGGATCGACCTGACCGGCCTGCTGCGGCCCGAGGCGCGCGGGCCCGAGGGCGATGTGCTGAACGGCATCGCCTGGGACAAGACCGGCGATCGCATCTTTGTGACCGGCAAGAAGTGGCCCTGGCTGTTCCAGATCGAGATCGTGCCTGTCTCCTGACCGCGAAGGCGGCATGCGCTCCGAACTCCTGGTGTTCCTCAAGGCTCCAAGAGTCGGGGCGGTGAAAACCCGTCTGGCCCACGACATCGGCGATGAACTCGCAGTTGCGGTGTACCGCAGCCTCGCCCGGGTGGTTCTGGAGGCGACCACGCCGACGCCTCAGGATGGCTTCCGGCGAGTTCTCTGCTTCGCTCCGCGCGACGCGGGTCCCGAGATCGCGGCGTGGGTGGGGGATGAGATCCTCGAGCCCCAGTCGGAGGGCGATCTCGGCGCGCGCATGGACGAAGCGTTCGCGAACTCCTTCGCCCGCGGCTCGACGAAGGCCGTCATCATCGGCACGGATTCGCTCGATGTGGGGCGGGCCGAGGTGGCCGCTGCCCTCCAGGCCCTCGACGACGCCGACGTCGTCATCCGCGCGGCCGAGGATGGGGGATACACGCTCATCGGCCTGAAGAAGCGTCAGCCCGGACTCTTCGCGGACATCGTCTGGAGTACCGAGACGGTCCTCTCGCAGACGCTGGCACGCGCCGAGGCCGCGGGTCTGCGGGTTGAATACGCCGGGCCGGACGCGGACATCGATGATCTGGCCGGCCTGCGCCGGCATTGGGCGAGGCTCGCGCCCCTTCTCAATGCTGATGTCGCCCGCCGCCTCGAGGGCGCGGCGTTTTCCGCTCCCCCCGCCTAAACTCCCCTTCTACATGTCCAAAGACCCGACGTTCCGCGTCCTTGTCGACGCGCCCAGGCGTTCGAGCGTGTACGAGGAGTACCGGAAGGAGTGGGACCGGCGCGAGACCGACCTCGACGCCTCCGACCACCCGGTCCATGCCGACATCGAGACGGTGGCGGTGTGCGACCTGCGCTGCGGGAGCACCGAGGAAGATCCAAAGGGCTTCTGCCAGATCTGGACCCACGAGCACATCCGCATGCAGGGGATGGAGGATTTCTCCTACCAGCGCGGATACATGGACCCGGTTCTCTACGGCCGTCTCATCCAGCAGTGCGCCGACATCGGCGTCTCCTCGATCAAGTTCAACTACCGCGGCGAGCCCTCGCTCCATCCCCGCATCGTTTCCTTCATCCGCGAAGCCAACGCCCTTGGTTTCCCGGACCTGATGATGAACACGAACGGCAACGGCGGCGCCCGCAAGAATCCGAAACTGTTCCGCCAGATCGTCGAAGCCGGCATCACCGACTTGATGTTCTCGGTCGACGCCTGCGATGAGATCACCTATCACCGCCAGCGGGTGGGCGGCCAGTGGGACATTCTGCTCAACTCCGTGCGCGAGTCGGTGAACGCCCGCAACGAAGGCAAGGGTGCGAAGGATCTCAAGATCCGCGCATCCGTCGTGCGCACGAAGATCAACGCAGAGGATCTCGACTCCGGCCGCATGGAGGAGTTCTGGCGGAAGGAGATGGGCGTCGACTGGATGTCCATTTCCGAGTGTTATCTGCCCGCGGGCGCTCAGCACTCCTGGCAGGCCGCGCATTGGACGGACCTCACCGCCGCGGAGTTCCAGTGCCCCGACCCTTTCCGCCGCATGGTCGTGACCTGGGACGGCCGGCACACGATGCCCTGCTGCCAGGGGTTCACCCTCGAAATCGACGGCGGCCCCGTCGTGGCGGGGGCGGATGCCCCGATGACGAGTGTGCAGAAGGCCTGGATGTCGCCAAACTTCGAACGCCTGCGCAAGGCGCATCGGGACCGCACCTGGGACGACAAGACGCGGGGCGAGCCGATCTGCCAGTCGTGCGCGGTCACCAAGAAGCCGACGCCCATCCAGTTTCCAAAGGACGGACGCGTTCACCTGCGAGTTCTGTCGAGTTAGCTCGGCGCGGACACGCGCCGCGCACTGCGTATTCCGCCAAACCCCCGGCCCATACGGTTCAAATGCACTATTGCTAGCACCCCTTCCCGCTCCTAACTTGGGAGCGTGAAGACGGTTGAAACCGATGTCCTGATTGTGGGCGGCGGGATCGCGGGAGCGGCCCTGGCCTGCGCCCTTCGGGACAGTGGCTACTGGGTGGTTCTGGTCGAGCCCCGCAAGGGCCCGCTCGACACCGCCCGCGGCGATCACCTCCAGCCCTGCACCGTGGACGTGCTGTCCCGGTGGGGCGTGTTGAGCCGTTTCTTCGAACGCGGCGCGGGGCGGCGCATCGGGCACGAGTTCCGCACCCAGTCGGGGGAGACTCTGCTCAAGGCCGACTACTCCGAGCTGCCGATCCCGCATCCCTATTTCCTCGTCTACCACCACGACCTCATCGCCGAGACATTCCTCGATATCGCGCGCGAGGGCTCCAACTTCGATCTGTTCAAGCCCGCGACCGCGAAAGAGTTCAAGGTCGTGGATGGAAGGATCAAGTCGCTCAAGATCCGGACGGAGGGCGATGAGGACGTCCTCATCAAACCGCACATCGTGGTGGGGGCGGACGGTTCGAACTCCGTGGTGCGATCGACCATCGGCTTCGCCACTTTCGAACATCCCTATCGGTACCCGATGGTGGCCCTGTTCGGAAAACGGCCGCAGCGGCTGCGTCCCGAGAACTACTTCTTCCGCTACTCCGGGCCGGAGGGCGTGCTCGTCGTCCAGCAAAGGATGGACGAACAGGTCAAGATCACGGTTCCCATCGGCAACGAGGGGATCGCGTGGTGGAAGAAGTCGACGAAGGAAGAACGCGCCTGCGTGCTCGGCAAACGCGCCGACATCCTGAAGGGCTTCGAGTCGGAGATCGGCGGCTTCTACCCGGTGCGGATGATCCACGCCATCGACTACGTGAGCGGAAACGTCGTGCTCGTGGGGGATGCCGCGCACTCCATCCACCCGGCGCGCGGGCAGGGGCTCAACATGGGCATCACCAGCCTGCCCTGCCTCATCAGCTGTCTGCCTTCGGTCGCCGATGTCTCGAGTTCAGAAAAAGTCCGGCAGGCCCTGCTTCAGTACCAGCGGCTTCAGAAGCCGCTCTTCGACCGCATCATCGCCCGAAACCATCACGCGGCCCTCGAGATGGAACTTGCGGCCGACGACAATCGCGCGGACTTCCTGCTCAAGCACAACGACCAGATCCGAGAGATCGCCGCACGCCCAGAGCTTCGGAGGATGCACCTGCTCGAAGCCACAGGCTATCCGTTTGGAGCGCCGACGGAAACAGAGCCCGACTATTTAGCGTAAGCCGACGCCCCTATCGGCCCGGAGATACCCACGTCACCCCCGCGAAGGCGGGGGCCTAGCGCGAACTCCCGTTTCCGGCCGCGACGACCGCATCGCAACACGCCGAGTACGAGAACGAGAACGAGAACGCGTACGACGGTACGCGACAACCCCGCGCCGCGGAGCGGCGGTCACGTCGGTTGCTACATCTCGGGGGTGAGAGGGCAGGACTCCACGCCAGGAGCGCATCGCCGTCCATCTGGGTGAGGACGGCGATGGTGCCGTCACGGTTTGAATGGAGTCCAGCCTTGAATCTCACCCCCTCGAACGCAACCGACGCGCCCGCCGCTTCCCTCGCGCCTGACGCGCTTGAAACCACGCCGCCCCTCGACCACGAGCGCCTCGATGTGTTTCGTGTCGCGCTTGAATTCGCGGCTCTCGTCCCCACTCTGACGAAGACCGCGCGACCTGCCCTTCGCGATCAGATCGAACGTGCCTCCTCGTCTATCGCGCTCCTCGTCGCCGAGGGCAATGCTCGCCGGACGCGCCGTGATCGCCACCACTTCTTCTCGATGGCTCAGGGCTCGGCGATGGAGTGCGCCGCCGCTCTCGACATCCTGCGCGTGACTGGCAGTCTCAGCCACTCTGACGCCACCCGCGCGAAGCACAAACTCACGCGCATCGTGCAGATGCTCGTCGGCCTCCGCCGCAGCCGTTAACATCCCCGCCAATCCCATGGCGCCCGACGCCGAACCGGACTCAGCCACCGGCTACCGATGTGCATCACGGCCGAGTACGAGTACGGGAACGGGTACGAGTACGATCGTCGCGCTAGACCATCTCCGTCTTCCACAGATCGTGGAGATGGATGACGCCTTCGACGCGCCGTTTCGCGTCGATCACCACGAGTGCGGTGATCTTGTTCGTCTCCATCATGTCGAGCGCGCGGGTCGCGATCTCGCGGGCGGCGATGGTGTGCGGCGTGCGCGTCATGCCCTGCTCGGCGGGAAGGCCGAGCACGGTCGCGCCGAAACGCTCCATCAGGCGCCGGAGGTCGCCATCGGAGATGACGCCGAGGAGTGTCCCCGCTTCGTCAGTCACCGTGGTCATGCCGAGACGCTTCTTCGTCATCTCGAACAGGACGTCCTTGAGCGGCGCGTGGGGAGAGACCCGGGGGGTGTCGTCGCCCTTGTGCATCATGTCCTCGACGCGCAGGAGCTTTCGACCGAGGCGTCCGCCGGGATGAAGGTCCGCGAACTCCTCGACCGTGAAGCCGCGCTTTTCCGTGAGAACCATGGCGAGGGCGTCACCCATCGCGAGGGCGGCGGTGGTCGAAGCGGTCGGGGCCAGGCGAAGCGGGCAGGCCTCTTCGCGAATTGAAACGTCGAGGTGAACCTCGGACGCGTTGGCGATCGCCGAATCGATGCGGCCGGTGAGCGAGATCACGGGGACCCCGATCCGCTTGAGTGTGGGCAGCAGGGCCACGATCTCCTCGGTTTCGCCGCTGTACGAGATGGCGATGACCACATCGCCCTTCACGATCCGGCCGAGGTCACCGTGGATGGCTTCGGCGGGATGAAGAAAAAGCGAGGGAGTGCCGGTCGAGGAGAGGGTGGCCGAGAGCTTCTGCGCGATGAAACCGCTCTTGCCCATGCCGGTGGTGACCACACGGCCGGTGCAGGCGAAAAGCATGTCGACGGCTCGCCCGAAGGAATCGCCGACCTTCGGGATCAGGTCCCGGATCGCCTCGGATTCGATCTGGAGAACCTTGATCGCGGTCTCGTAGGCCACCCTAGTCGCGCTCCTGAGCCAGCGCGTGGACCTTCTTCAGGTGAGTGAGGAATCGCTTCATACGATCCAGACGATAGGCGTTCGGGCCGTCCGAAAGGGCCCTGCTCGGATCTTCGTGAGTTTCCATGAAGATTCCCTGGACGCCCGCCGCCACACCCGCGGGGCCGAGTGTGTCGATGAAATGGGCCTCGCCGCCCGAACGATCGCCCAGACCGCCGGGCTTCTGGACCGAGTGGGTGATGTCGAAGACGACTGGATAGCCGAAGCCGCGCAGGACCGGGAACGAACGCATGTCGACTACGAGGGTGTTGTAGCCGAAGGACGCGCCGCGCTCCGTGACCATCAGGTTCGGGTTGCCGGTGGTCGCGGCCTTCTCCATTACGCCCTTCATGTCCCAGGGCGCCATGAACTGGCCCTTCTTGATGTTCACCGCGCGGCCGGAGCGGGCCGCCTCGAGAACGAGGTCGGTCTGCCGGCACAGGAACGCGGGAATCTGAAGGACGTCCGCGACCTTCGCGGCGTGTTCGACGTGCGATGTCTCGTGGACATCCGTGAGGATGGGAACGCCGACCTTCGCTTTCACGGTGGCCAGGATGTCGAGGCCGCGCTCCATGCCGACGCCGCGGAAAGAGCCGATCGACGAGCGGTTCGCCTTGTCGTAGCTGGCCTTGAAGATGAACGGTATGCCCAGCTCGTCGGTGATCTCCTTGAGCCGGCGCGCGATCTTGAGTGGATGACTTGGCGTCTCGATCACACACGGACCGCCGATGAGGAAGAGCGGTCCTCCGCCGATCCTCAACGAACCGACGCGGATGGCTTTGGTCTTCGGACCCTTCACGCCTTCACACTCTCCGCCATCGCGACGCCCGCCCGGTCGCTCTTCTGCCGCGCGTGTGAAGCTCCGACGAAACCGGCGAAGAGAGGATGCGGCTGCCATGGCCTGGATTTGAACTCGGGGTGATACTGCACCGCGATGAAATAGGGATGGTCCTTGATCTCGGCGATCTCCGCGAATTTTCCGTCCGGTGTCTTGCCGGAGATCTTCATGCCCGCGGCCTCGAGGCGCGCCATGTACTCCTGGTTGAACTCGTAGCGATGGCGATGGCGCTCCCGGATCTCCCGCGCTCCGTAGACGCGGTGCGCGAGCGAGTCCTCGTCGAGTTCGCAGGTGTACGAGCCGAGCCGCATGGTGCCGCCCATCGCCTCCACGCCAAGAAGGTCCTGGAGTTTGTAGATCACGCGATCGGCTGCGTTCTCGTTGACCTCCGTGGAGTCGGCGCCGGCGATGCCGCAGACGTTTCGCGCGTATTCGACCACCGCCCACTGGAATCCGTAGCAGATCCCGAAGAACGGCGTGCCGGACTCGCGCGCGTACTGGGCCGCGAGCACCATGCCGCCCGTGCCGCGAGAGCCGAATCCGCCGGGGACCAGGATTCCCGAAACGCCCTTGAGCAGCGAAGTGCCCTTCGCCTCGAGCTCCTCCGACTCGACCCAGCGGCGGACGAGCTTCACGCCGTTGGCGAGCGCGCCGTGGGTGAGGGCCTCGTTGAGACTCTTGTACGAGTCCTCGTACGAAACGTATTTGCCGATGATCGCGATCTCGACTTCGGCCTTGGGATTCTTGATCGTACCGACGATGCGTTCCCAGTGGGCGAGGTCGCAACCGGGAGAACTGAGGCCAAGCGTCTTGAGGATGAAAGTGTCGAGGCCTTGAGACTTGAGATGGAGCGGGACCTCGTAGATGGTGGCCACGTCCTGCGCCGAGATGACCGCTTCTTCGGGCACGTCGCAGAAGAGCGCCAGCTTGGCCTTGATATCCGCGGGCAGGTCCACTTCGGTGCGGCAGAGCAGGGCCTGGGGCTGGATACCGATTCCTCGCAGTTCGTGAACCGAGTGCTGAGTTGGCTTCGTCTTGAGTTCCTGGGCGGTCTTGATGAACGGCACCAGCGCGAGGTGGACGAACATCGCGTTGTCGCGGCCCACATCGCGTCGGAACTGGCGGATGGCTTCGAGGAAGGGCAGGCT
>CAYNHK010000185.1:0-10337 GCA_964396875.1 uncultured Acidobacteriota bacterium
TGAGGTGAGGCGGGACCGCCATGCGCCGCGGCACCCGCGCCCTGGACGAGGCCGAAATACGCGGCGTTGGTGAGGGGCTGCTTTTTGCCGTCGACCTCGAGGATGAAGTCCTCAGCCTTCAAATCAGCGACGGGCCGGCCCTTCTCGTCGGTGACGGATGCGTCGATCTGGATGAGGTCGACGCCCACCTGAATCACCAGGGGTGCGGGCTTTTGAACCGTGGCCGGGCTCTGAAGGGCCGCCACGTCGAACGTGGAAAGGGCAGTCAGAGCCGCGCCGGAGAGAAGAAGAACGCCCGCCCGTGCTTTCATGAGGCACCTCGCCGGTTGATGTGTGTGCAACGACCGTACACCCAGGCGCAGAGAACCGTCAAACGACCCGATTTCGAGCGCACGGACTCGGTTCGCGCCGCGATCAGATCGCTCCTGAGCCCCGATCCTAAGAGGAAGGCGACGGACGGGAGGGCGCTTCCGCCCAGATGAGTCCGCGCAGTTCGCCCGACTCGAAGCCGATGGCGCGGTCCTTCGGGTAAGCCGACTTGATGAAAGCCCGTACGTCGGCGGACAGTCGTTCGGCGTGTCCATGGCCTGCAGGCATGGGGTGGCGGTTGGAATGGGACGCAGAACGCCCACGCGATCTCCGAGGTCCACGACCGTGGCCTCCACCGAAGCGGCTTTCCTTCCCGCACTGGCCTCGACGAAGCGCTCGGCCCACGACGGCGCCGCGTTCCCCGGGTTTCGGAGGCGATCGCTGGTGCGGCCGACCCGCACGCCCTGAACGCGCGCAATCTCGGCGGTGAGTGCCTGGGCTTCGTCGCGACAGACGCTGATCGCGCGCGCCGGCCCGCCCTTCTTCATTTCGTCGAGCAGGCGGGCGGACAGGCGCTGCTGCAGAGCGCGGATCGCCGCATCCGCGATCTCGATGCCCGCGGTCAGCCGCGCGGGGGCTTGATCGAGGGGGTACGAAGGTTCCAGGCGCGGCTGGGCCGCCCCTCTGGTCGACGTCGCCACCTGCGCCGCGAGCGCGAATGTGATCACGGACTTCTTCATGCCACGCCTTCCTTTCCGATAAGGGAGTCGTCCCAAGGGACAGACGTCCCTGTGCAGGTTAGAGCCAGGAGCGAGCGAACAGATTCAGGAGTCGACCAGAGCGGCGAAGGGCTCGACGGTTTGGTCGAGCGCGGGTGGTCCGGAGTCGTCTTCGCGCGGTGCGCATTCCTCCTTCAACCCATATCCAGAACAACCACTTAACGCCAATGTCATGGCCTTCGGCCCGGGTTGGCGCGTGCCTTGCTCAATGAAGAACCGACCGACGGCAACCGGCCGAACGGCGAACCAAGGAGATGACGATGAAACGACTGATGACACTCACACTGGCCGCGGCGGTAACGATGCTCGCGATCCCCGTCCTCGCACAGACACCTGGAAAGAACCCGGCGAGTCCGACCTTCGTCGACAAGGACGGCGACGGCATCTGCGACACCTATCAGACGGGTGGCCAGCAGCAAGGGAAGGGCAAAGGGCAGGGCAAGGGCAAGGGACCGGGCAATGGGACTGGCAACCAGGGCGTGGGTCCGCGCGACGGATCGGGCTACGGTGCGGGCAACTGCACCGGCGCCTGCAACGGCACCGGCCCGAAGGGTCAGCGGAGAGGTAAGGGCCGCTCCTAGCGATGACTCGTCACCCTCTCACGCGGACCGCGGTCGGCGCTCTCGTCCTCGCGCTCGGGGCATGCGGCGGCTCATACGCCACATCGCCTACGACATCGACGACCGCGGTGACCACCCCCGTGGGAGGGGCGAGCGTTGCCCCTCCTACCGCTGACGCAGGCCTCCTCGCGATTCTGAACGCCGACATCCAGGATGAATACCGCGCCGAAGCGATCTACCGGGGTGTGCTCCTCGACTTCGGAGCGGAAACCCGGCCCTTCGCCAACATCGTTGTGGCCGAGCAATGGCACGCGAAGGCGGTGGCCGGGCTCTTCTCGGCGCGCGGGCTGCCTGTCCCGGCGAGCCTGTGGTCGCCCGCGAACGTTCCGCGTTTCACCACGCTGCGCGCGGCCTGCGCCGCGGCCGTCCAGGCCGAGGTGGAGAACATCGCGCTCTACGACTCGCAATTTGGGGCGAGCCTGCCGGAGGACGTGCTGCAGGTGATCCAGAGCAACCGCGCCGCGTCTGTCAACAACCATCTGCCGGCGTTCCAGCGTTGCCAGTGAGCGAAGTGAGGAAAGCGATGACCAGGTCACGGACGTTGATACTCGGGCTCGTCTCGGTCGCCCTGTGGGTCCAGGCCCGACCCGCAAGCGCCCAACCCGCGGTCGATGCGCGCGTTGCCGTGGCTCTCGACGCGCTCAGTCCGAGCGCCTTTGAAAGCGAGCGGCGAGGCACCATCGAAGGAACTCTAACCCCGGAGTTGAGCTTCGCCTCGCAGCATGGACGCGTCTACTACGAATTCGAAGGCGGCAGCTTCAACACTCCGGGAGACTGGAGTTTCCTCTCTCACGCGCTCGGCGCCTCGTACCGCATGGACCTGAAAGACGCCGAGAAGGCCAGGATCTTCGCGGGAGGCTCGGGTTCCTGGCGGCGAAACGGCGATGCCTGGTTCGAGGCCGACTACGATGCCCTCGCGGCGTTCATCAACCTCGAGCTGAAGCCGCGCCCGGGTCTGACGCTGTGGACCGGTTACCGGCTCGCGGACCGCTCGTTCGCTCAGCTCACGGAGCTGGACCAGTTCGAGCAGGACACGTTCGTCAGCCTCAACCTCAACCTGCGGAGCCGAACGACACTCATCGCCGAATCGCACTTCGGCTGGAAGTCTTATCAGGGGGCGACGCTTTACGAGAGCGTCACGCCGCCGGCGCCCTCAACCTCCGCCGCGTCTTCCGGCCCTGCCCGCGGCCGGAGCGGGTCGGGCATGGGTCCGAGTGTGAGAGGGACGCTGCCCTACGCCGTCCCCGCGGGCACGGCAGGCGAGCACGCGCGCCAGTGGAACGCCATGCTCCGCGTGGCGCAGGGCCTGGGCGAGCGGACCGGGGCCTGGGCCCAGGGCTTCGTGCGGCGCACCGGCGGCGACGTGCCTCCGGGAATCGTTGCTACCCCGGCGGGCTTCTTTGACGATGGCGTTTACGACGATCCCTTTGCGAGCGACCTCGGTGCGCTCTCCGTCGGCTCGAAGCACGCCTTCGCGGGAGGCGCTGAGCTGCAGGCCCTGGGCTCATGGCAGAAGAAGAACTTCACCGCCGTGGCGGCGCTCGACGCGACGGGCCTGGCGCTCCAGGGCGGCGCGCTGCGCGAAGACCGCATCACGCGAGGCGGCGTCAGCCTGTCCTTGCCCATGCCCGCGCCGGGCGCTTTCTCACTGGGGCTCGCGCTCGAATACTCCTTCACGCGGTCTCGCTCGAACGACGCCTACTACGACTATCGGAGCCACGCGGTCGGACTGGCGCTTACGGTCAGCCGGTAGCTTCCTCTCTTAGTTGGGGGCCGCAAAGTGCTCCGCCCCCCAAACCCCCGCCGAAGTGAATTCGGACTACGCTAGCCCCTCGCGGCGAACTTCTTCAGCCGATAGCGCAGGTGCCGTTCGCTCATGCCGAGGGCGGCCGCGGCCCGCGTCTGCACGCCGCCCGCCTTGTCGAGGGCTTCGTCGATGAGTGTCTTCTCGAACGCCATGACCCGCTCCGCGAAGCCGCCGGTCTCGCCCTTCGCCTCGGGCTTGAGACCGCCGAGATGCAGCGGCAGGTCCGCCTTCGTGATCGTGTCAGCGCGGGCGAGCACCACCGCGCGGTGCACGAGGTTCTCCAGTTCGCGCACGTTCCCCGGGTAGTCGTGTTTCAGCAGCAGATCCATCGCCTCGCGGGAGATGCCGCGCGGCTTGCCCTCGTCGGCGAAGCGGCGCAGGAAGTGATCCACCAGCAGCGGGACGTCCTCGCGCCGTTCGCGTAGCGGCGGCAGCGTGATCGCGACCACGTTCAGTCGGAAGAAGAGATCCTCGCGGAACTCGCCGGAGCGGACCATGGCATCGAGGTCGCGGTGGGTGGCGGCAAGGAGACGCACGTCCACCTTGATCTGCCGCGTGCCGCCGAGACGCTCGAAAGTCTGCTCCTGCAGGACCCGCAACAGCTTTGCCTGGGTGCCGCGCGGCAGGTCGCCGATCTCGTCGAGGAACAACGTCCCCCCGTCAGCCAGCTCGAAGCGGCCGCGATGCTCGCGGTCCGCCCCGGTGAAAGCGCCGCGCTCGTGGCCGAACAACTCCGACTCGATGAGCGTCTCCGCCAGTGCCGCCACATTCACCGCCACCAGCGGTCCGCGGCTCCTCGGGCTCGCGTAGTGGATGGCGCGGGCGAGCAGCTCCTTGCCGGTGCCGCTCTCTCCGTGAATCAGGATCGTGGCCCGGCTCGCCGCGGCGCGGGCCGCCATGTTGATCGCCTCCTGCATGCGCGCGTTGCTGGTCTCGAGCCCGGCGAGGCGATAGCGCGACTCGACCTGCGCGCGCAGCGCCTTGTTCTCCGAAACGAGCGCCCGGCGCTCGAGCGTTCGCGCCACGAGGACCTCCAGTTCGTCGAGGTCCACGGGCTTGCCCAGATAGTCGGCCGCTCCGCGCTTCATCGCGTCGACCGCACTCGCCACGGTGCCGAAGGCGGTCATCACCACCACCGGGATCTCGGGATTGAGACCACGCACGGCCTGCAGCAACTCGACGCCGGTCTTTCCAGGCATGCGCAGGTCGGTGAGCACCAGGTCGACGGTGCGCCTGGCCACCACCGCGAGCGCTTCGTCCGGACTGCCCACCGCTTCCACCTCGTAGCCGGCCTTGCGAAGGAAGCCGGCGAGCACGCGGCGCTGCGGCTCCTCGTCGTCCACCACCAGGATGAACCGCTCAGCCACGCGCGCCATCCTTCCCCACCGGCAGCCGCACGGTCATCACCGTGCCCGTGCCGGGCTTCGAGTCCACCTCGATCGTCCCGCCGTGGCCGGTCACGATCTGCTGCGTGACCGCGAGGCCGACGCCGGTGCCGTCCGGCTTCGTCGTGTAGTACAGGTCGAAGATCTTCGGCAGCTCGGCGGGCTCGATGCCGCGGCCGGTGTCGCGCACCTTGATCGCATGCCCGGCCCCGTCCCGGCGCGCGGCCAGCGACACCCGCCCACCCGCAGGAGTCGCGTCCACGGCATTCCGGATCAGATTGTCGAGGGCCTGCCGCAATTGTGCGGGATCCACCAGCGCCGTCTCCGATCCGGGGGCATCCACCTCGATGCGGACGCCGCGAGACAGGGCGAGGGAGGAAGCCCGGTCAGCAGCATCCCGCACCAGCGCGCACAGGTCCACCGGCTCGGGCGCCAGCCGAGGCGGCCGCGCGTACTCGAGGAATTGCTGCACGATCCGGTCGATGCGCTGGGTCTCGGACGTCATCACTGAGAGCAGATCCTCGAGCTCGGCCCGCTCGGGACCCCCTTGGGGCACGCTGCTCAGAAACTCGCGCCTCAGACGCTGGGCGGTCATCGATGCGGCATTCAGGGGATTTCGGACCTCGTGGGCCACGGTCGAGGCGAGTTCACCCATTGCGGCCAGCCGGTCGCGCCTGCGCAACGCTTCCTCTGCGCGCGCGTGTTTCTCGGAGAGCGCCCCGTACTTGCGGTTCAGCCCCGCGAGGCCGAAGGCGAAAGCCACCAGCGTGGACGCGGCGGCCACCGACGCGGAAAGGCGCAGGGTCATGCGTTGCTCGACGCGCTGCACGTTGTCGAGGCGCATGCCCAGTCGCAGCCGCGCCGTCTCGCCCTCGGCAAGGGTGACGTCGTCCGCAAACTCGAGGACCGGGCGACCGCTCACGTTGAGCGAGCGCTCCGAGACCGCGGTGGGCGCATCGGCGGGGGCGTCGCCCAGCGCGATCCGCTCACCCGCGTGCTCGAAGACCGTGTACGCGATCGCCGGACTGCCATGGGTGATCTCCGCCAGCAGGGATTCGAGCGAGGCCGGCTTCTCGAGCGCCGCGATTTCAGTGGCGTCCACCGTCACGAGGATGACTCCGCCGCGCGGACGTTTCACTCCCGCGGCGACGCGCTCGCCGCCTGCGCGGGATGCGTGCGGGCCAGTCATCACTTCGTCCTTCCCATCCTGGAGGATCTGCCGAATCACCGCGCCTCCACCGCTCCCCCCGCCACCACCCCAACCGCGACCGAGTCCACCCCCGGCCCCGCGCGCCCACCCCGCGCGTGGGCCTCGCCCGGGGCGGTCGCCTTCAGGCTCTACGGATGCGCCATTGTCTTCGCGTGTGCCGTCCGCGCCGAACACCGCCACTCGCAAGAGCGGATCCCGCGTGGTGACCGACGCGACGGCGGCGGGGGATAGCTGACGTTTGGCGTCGAGTGCGGAGAGCGCCCGCGCCTGATCGAGCAGACGCTCGCCAAGCTGCGTGGCGGCGAAGGCGGACGCCGCGTGGTTCGATCGCGCCGCGGCCGCGACGCTTTCACGAAGCGCGTGGGCCTGCTCACGCAACAGTCCGACCAGTTCACCCCGGGTCTCGCGATCGTCGAACCACACGAGCCCGACCAGCGCGAGCGCCACGGCCAACGCGGCCACGGTCAGCATGATGCTGCGACGTCGGCTGGTCACATAAAAGACCTCAGGTTTTGGGCAAGGATCTTCCGCGCGCCCCGATCACTCACCAAGAAGGCGGCCAAGCCACGACCGCTGCTTATTCCCCGCCCCGGAGCCGGCCGCGCCGGCATCGGGCTTTGCTTCCTTCGCCTCGCGGCATCGGCAACGGTCCGCGGGCTTCACGTCGCCGAGGACCTGCTCCACATGCGCTCCGCAGCCGCTGTACGTGGGGCGGCCACACTTCGAACAAGTCACTCGCCGACACATCACAGGCCCCCTTCCGCGGCCGCCTGCGAAACCGCCTGTTCCTGCACGGCGACGCGCCGTCGCACCGCGGCCATGTCGAGAGCCTGCACCTTCAGGATGAACTCGTCGAGCGCCCCGGCCGGAATCGCGCCGGGCTGCAACGCGAGCAGGACACCGTCCCTCAAGACCATCAAGGTTGGGATCGATTGGATCCGGAAGGCCTCCGCGAGGCCGGGCACGGCCTCCACGTCGACTTTGCCGAACACCACCTCCGGGTGACGAGCGGCGGCCGCCTCGAAAACGGGGCCGAAAGCGCGGCAGGGGGCGCACCAGGCGGCCCAGAAGTCGAGCAGGACTATGCCCTTTTGGACCGTTTCTTTGAAGTTGTTCTCGGTAACGTGAATTATTGCCATAGTTCTCTCCAATCCAGTGAGAGCCACGGCAGGGCGAAAGGGTTCGCCCTCGCTTCTGCTGCGCAGACTCCTAGAACCGTACGGTGAGCCCCTCCCGCGCCATGCGGGTGGCTGGGAATCGCTCGCAGGCCCGGGCCAGGCGATCGTCGAGCTCCTCGTCGTCGGCGTCGGGATCGTGATGGAACAGAAAGAGCGTCTTGACCCCGGCCTCGATGGCGAGATCCACGACGTCCTCCCAAGCGCTGTGACCCCACCCGGCCCGATCTTTCTGCAGCAGATCCCGGTTGTACTGGGAGTCGTGGATGAGGATGTCGGCGCCGCGGGCCATCTCCAGAACCTCGGGCGAGAGGCGGCCCGGCTCGTGTTCGTGGTCGGTGACGTAGGCCACCCGCTTCCCGTCGACATGGAGGAGATAGCCGAGGGCTCCGTTGGGGTGATTCAAGCGGTGGGTCGTCGCCCGCACCTCTTCGCCAAGTCGGATCTCCTGGCCGGGACCGACCTCGACAAAGCGGATCGACGCCTCGAAAGCGTCCAGCGCGATCGGGAAGTACGGCGCCTGCATCTGGTTCCGGATGAGCTCCTCGAGGCCGCGGTCCTTGGGCTCGCCGTAGATGACCAACCGATGTCCCGTCGAAAACGCCGGCGCGAAGAAGGGCAGGCCCTGGATGTGGTCCCAGTGTTCGTGAGAAAGCAGGATGCTGGCTTCGATCCCGCCCGGGCGTCCCTGGCTCAGCAGGCGCGTCCCGAGCTTGCGGATTCCCGTTCCGGCATCCAGGATGACCAGGCAGTCCTCGTGCTCGATGGACACGCAGGAGGTGTTGCCCCCATGTCGGATCATCTCCGGGCCGCAGGCCGCGATGGAGCCGCGAACTCCCCAGAAGGTCAGCGTGGCCATGATGTCGATCCTATTCTGCTCTCCGCCCCATCTGCGCCTCAACCCGAAACTTTGGGCGGGCCGAGCACTCTGGAGATGGGTAACATTCCACCAAGATGAGAACCCGCCTGCTGCTCGCCCTGGCCGCCTCGGCCACGATTCCTGCCCTGCTCTTCGCCCAGACCAACGACAACGCCGCCATCGCGAAAGCAGTGGCCGGGCTCGGCCTGAGGTCCCTCGGTCCCGGCCTCATGAGCGGCCGCATCGCCGACATCGAGGTGCATCCCACCGACCGAAGCATGTGGTACGTGGCCGCCGGATCCGGCGGCGTCTGGAAGACCGGCAATGCCGGCGTTACGTGGACGCCGCTCTTCGACGAGCAGCCGTCGTACTCGATCGGCGAAATCACACTCGATCCCAACAGCCCCGAGGTGGTCTGGGTGGGTACGGGCGAGAACGTGAGCGGTCGGCACGTGGGATGGGGCGACGGTGTGTATCGAAGCCGCGATGGCGGGAAGACGTGGCAGCGGATGGGTCTTGCCGGCTCCCAACACATCGGGCGAATCCTCGTGCATCCCAAGGACGGCAACGTGGTTCTGGTCGCGGCCGAAGGGCCGCTTTGGTCGGCGGGTGGAGAACGCGGCGTCTACCGAACCGAAGACGGCGGCGTGACATGGAAGCCGGTGCTCCAGATCGACGAGAACACCGGGGTCACCGACCTCGAGTTCGATCCCTCAAACCCCGACGTCGTGTATGCCGCGGCTTATCAGCGGCGTCGTCACGTGGCCGGCTTTCTTTCCGGCGGGCCCAAGTCCGGCCTTTGGAAGTCCTCCGACAACGGCAAGACCTGGCGTCAGGTGACGACCGGCCTGCCCAAGGGCGACATGGGGAAGATCGGCCTGGCGGTGACGCCGGCCGATCCGAGCCTGGTGTACGCCACCATCGAAGCGACGGGCGATGAGAAGGGCTTTTACCGCTCGCGCGACCGGGGCGAGAGTTGGGAGAAGCGCAACGGGTACATCTCCGGCGGCACCGGCCCTCATTACTATCAGGAGATCGAGGCTTCCCCCACAGACCCCGAACTCGTCTATCAGATGGACGTCTTCCTGCACGTGACGCGGAACGGCGGCGCCACTTTCGACATTCTCGAAACCGGGCACGACAAGCACAGCGACAACCACGCTCTCGTGATCGACCGGGGCGATGGCCGCCACCTGATCGTCGGCACCGACTCCGGCGTTTACGAAAGCTTCGACGAAGGAAAGACGTGGCGGCACTTCCCGAACCTGCCGGTCTCGCAGTTCTACAAGGTGGCGCTCAACAATCGTGTGCCCTTCTACGACATCCTGGGTGGCGCGCAGGACCTCGGAACTCTGCATGGCCCGTCACGCACAACGAACCGCGACGGCGTTCGGAATCAGGACTGGTACGTGCCGCTTGGAGCCGACGGATACGGCGTGGCCTTCGACCCGCGCGACCCCGACATCCTCTACATGATGTGGCAGGAGGGAAACCTGATACGAAAGGACCGCCGGAGTGACGAGGGACTGGGCATCCGTCCCCAGCCCGCGCCCGGCGATCCGGCCGAGCGGTGGAACTGGGACTCTCCTCTGTTGGTCAGTCCCCACAATCCCGACCGGATCTACTATGGCTCGCAGCGTCTGTGGCGCAGCGATGATCGGGGCAGCGCGTGGACTGCGATCAGCGGCGACCTCACTCTGGGCCGCAATCGGTATGAGCAGAAGTTCCTCGGACGGACATGGAGCGTCGACTCGCTCTTCGATCACGGCGCCATGTCCAAGTACGCGACAACGACCGCCATCAGCGAATCGCCGCTTCAGGCGGGGGTGCTGGTGGTGGGAACGGACGATGGTCTGGTCCAGGTGTCCGACAACGGTGGTCAAGGCTGGACCCGTGCCTCAGCGCTTCCCGGCTTGCCCGCGGCCAGCTTCATCAACGACGTCGAGGCCTCGCTCCACGACGCGCGCACCATCTACGCCGTGGCCGACAACCACAAGAACGGCGACTTCTCTCCCTATGTCTATGAGAGCGCCGACCTGGGCCGGACCTGGCGTTCCATTTCGGGCGACCTTCCCAAGGGAACCATCGTGTGGGCGATTCAGCAGGATCATGTTCGCGCGGACCTGCTTTTCCTGGGGACCGAGTTCGGGATCTACGTGAGCACCAACCGCGGCGTCAACTGGATCAAGCTGA
>CAYNHK010000186.1:0-7800 GCA_964396875.1 uncultured Acidobacteriota bacterium
TCCGTCGGCTTCCAGAGCCTCGACCTTGCCGAGGGTGGCGTAGGGGCGGTCGTACTGCGAAATCTGGTAGCCCTTGGGGAGGTCCGGGTAGAAGTAGTTCTTCCGCGAGAAGATCGAGGTCTCGTGAACCGTACAGTTCGTGGCGAGGGCCGCGCGCAGGGCAAGCGACACCGCTTCGCGGCTGATCACAGGCAAAGCGCCCGGCAAGCCCAGGCAGACCGGGCAGACGTTGGTGTTCGGGGCGTCGCCGAAGTTGTTGGGACACGAGCAGAAGAGTTTGGTGCGGGTCTTCATCTGGCAATGGACTTCGAGCCCGATCACCATCTCGTACTTGTTTCTAAGCGTTTCGTGCAGCATTCGTAGCCTTTTAGTGTATCAACGGGGGTCGCCCGCAAGCCCGGGCCTCCAGATGGGAGTTTTTCTGAGACGGTTCTCGCAAATCATCAAGAGAGGGGCGCTGATCTCCCTCATCGGCGCGTTGCTCCTTGGGGGCTTTATCCTCCTCGGCCTTCCTTCGAGGTCCACAGTGCGGGATCTGGCCCGCGCCATCCCGGCGGAAACATCGGTCATGCGGCAGAGGGACGGCGAGGCCCGCGAGGCGGGCCGCAAACCGCGCCGCCTCCAGACCACGGTCTCGCTGCGCGCGATCTCGAAAAACCTGATTCATGCCGTGCTCGCGGCCGAGGATCCGAACTTCTTCGGCCACGAGGGCATCGACTGGGATGCGGTCAAGGAGTCGATCGAGACCAACATCGAGAAGGGGCGTTACGCCCGGGGCGGCAGCACGATCACCCAGCAGCTCGCCAAGAACCTTTTCTTCACCACACACAAGAGCCTGATCCGCAAGGTCCGGGAGGCCATTGTGGTTTCGTGGATGGAGCACGATCTGCCCAAGAAGCGCATCATCGAGATCTACTTGAACGTCATCGAGTGGGGCGACGGGGTCTATGGCTGCGAGGCCGCGGCACGCCGCTACTACAGAACCAGCTGCGCGTCGCTCGATACCGATCAGGCGGCGGGCCTCGCCGCCATGATTCCCTCTCCGCGGCGGATCAACCCGCGGGTCAATCCCGGCCTGCACGCTCGCGCGGTCCGCAAAGTACTC
This sequence comes from uncultured Acidobacteriota bacterium, assembly GCA_964396875.1. Taxonomy (GTDB): domain Bacteria; phylum Acidobacteriota; class Vicinamibacteria; order Fen-336; family JAGNNV01; genus JAGNNV01. Next base: position 1,106 of record CAYNHK010000186.1, read on the forward strand.
CGGCAGATGCGCTGGGCCGGCTACTTGAAGCGCGACATCCGCGACATGGGCAAGGAGCCCGACAAGATCGTCGTCGATGAGGACGGTCCGGAGCCGCGGGACGAGGACGATCCCACACCTCCGCCGACACCCTCGCCGTCGCCAACCCCTGCCGGGACTTTGGGGGGCTGAGCGGGCGACTCTGCCTTTCCGCATCAAACATGATCGAATTTCGACCGTGAGCGCGCCGCTTGAAGACGCCGACGTCGAGACCGCATCCGCGGACTATGCGAAACGCTTCGATTCTCCCGTCGGCGCGTGGATGCTCGCGACCCAGGCAGGCATCACCCTCGATCTGTTGGGCGACCTGCCGTCCGCGAGTGTCCTCGACGTCGGGGGCGGCCACGGCCAGGTGGCCGCTGTCCTTTCCGCGCGAGGCCACGCGGTGAGCGTCCTCGGCTCTGCCCAAGATGCGATCGCGGCAAGCCTGCGGCCGGCGATCGACGCCGGCCGGGTGAGGTTTCTGAGTGGGGATCTACGAAATCCTCCCGTCGATCCGAAGTCCTTCGATGTCGTGGTGAGTTATCGCCTTCTCGCTCACGCCCACGATCTCGCCGGTCTCATCGCGGGTCTCACGCGATCCGCCCGCAAAGCCGTCATGGTGGACTATGCGACGACGCGTAGTTTCAACGCCGCGGCGGACCTGCTCTTCGCCGCCAAAAAGCAGGTCGAGCGGAACACTCGACCCTTCCTGGTTCAACGCGACGCCGATATCGCAGCCCTCTTCCACCAAAACGGTTTCGAGCGCCGGGCACGGCGCCCTCAGTTCTTCTGGCCCATGGCCCTGCACCGTGGGCTCAAGTCGCCCGCCCTTTCGCGAGGACTCGAAGGTGTCGCCTCGATGGTAGGTCTTCGAGCGCTCCTGGGTTCGCCCGTGATCGCGAGGTTCGATCGTGTCTGAGCCCTGGGCCCTCCGGCTGTTCCGCAAGTCTCCGCTCAAACGCGACAAGGTCGAGGCTCTGCTTTCGGTCCTGGGTGACGTCAAGGGAAAACGCTGCCTCGATCTGGGATCGGACAATGGCGTGGTCAGCCTCCTGCTTCGTCAACAGGGCGGGACATGGGCCTCGGGAGATCTCACGCCCGAAACCGTCGAGGCGATCCGGAGCCTGGTTGAAACAGACGTGCATCTCGTCGAAGAAACGAAGTTGCCGTTTGGCGACGGGGAGTTCGACGTAGTGGTCGTCGCGGACATGATCGAGCACGTGGCCAACGAGGCGGCGTTTGTGTCGGAGGTCGCGCGGGTGCTCAAGCCGGGTGGCCGGCTGATCGTCAACACGCCCCACGCGCGGGAGACCGCCCTGCGCCGAGTCCGCCTCGGTCTCGGCCAGACCGACCTTAAGCACGGCCACCTGCGCCCCGGATACACGCGGGAATCGCTCGGCGCGCTGCTGCGTGAAGCGTTCGTGGTCGGCGAGTCGAAGACTTATACGAAAGCCTTCTCCGAAACGGTCGACACGGTCATGCAGTGGGGCCTCGAGTCCCTGGGGAAGAAGGGGTCGAAAAAGGGCGTGGTGGTCACGGGCGGAGACCTGAATCGGCACGCGAAGATGTTCAAGGCCTACAGTCTCGTGTTTCCGTTCGTCTGGGGATTTTCGCGGCTCGACCATCTTCTTCCGCTGAACGACGGCTATCGTCTGCTGATGGTGGCGACAAAGAGGGCGGCATGAGCGACACGAAAGATCTCTCCTTGAAGATGGCGACCGAGCAGGATGTTCCGATCATCCTGAGCTTCATCAAGGCTCTCGCCGAATACGAGCGGCTCGCCGACGCGGTGATCGCGACGGAGGAGGGTCTTCGGCAGACGTTGTTCGGTCCGAAGCCATACGCGGAGTGCGTGATCGCGCGGTGGCAGGGGCAGCCCGCGGGTTTCGCGCTCTTCTTCCACAACTACTCCACGTTTCTCGGCCGGCCCGGGATCTATCTGGAGGATCTGTTCGTGAAGCCGGAACTCCGGGGCCACGGGGTCGGTCGGGCCCTCCTCCAGCACCTGGCCAGGCTCGCTCAGGAACGAAACTGCGGCCGCCTGGAGTGGTCCGTCCTGGACTGGAACGAGTCCGCGATCGGCTTCTACAAGTCACTCGGCGCGATCCCTCTCGACGAGTGGACCATCTTCCGTGTGAAGGACGAAGCCCTCTCCCGCCTCGCCGGTCACTGACGCGCCCGGATCGTTGCGCGAGGGCGCGTCATCCCGAGCCGCGCATCAAGCCAAAAGCGGCGAAGGGATCTTTACCGCCCCGACTTCCGCTCCGCCTTGTCCTCGTACATCCGCTTGTCGGCGAGCCGGATCAACTCGGGTTTGGTGCGCGCCTCGTCGGGATAGGTCGCGAGGCCGATGGACGCGCCGATCTTCGCGTTGATCCCCTCCTCCTGGAGGAACGTGTGCCCTTCGATCAGCTCACGGAACTTCTCGCCGAGAAGTTTCGCGGCCTCGCCGTCGGTCTGGGGCAGGATGATCACGAACTCGTCCCCGCCATAGCGCGCCGGGTAGTCGGTTTCGCGCACCGCGGTGCGCAGCAGGAAACCCACTTCGCGCAACGCATGCGACCCGCGGAGGTGCCCATGGACGTCGTTGATCGGCTTGAAGTGATCGAGGTCGATGAAAGCGATCGACACCTGGCTCTTGTACCGGTCGGAGAACTTGAGCTCGCGCTCCAGCATCTGGTGGAAGAAACGGTGGTTGAAAAGAGGCGTGACTTCGTCGGTGATCGAAAGGTCGCGCATCCGCTGCATCAGATGGACGTTGTCGAAGGCGAGGGCCAGATGAGAAATGAGGGGCTGCAGGCGCAACAGGGTCTCGGTCTCGAACGCGTCGGCCTCTTTGGAGGCGAGCGCCACCACACCCAGCGACTTGCCCCGCGCGACGAGCGGAAGCACGACGTAGGAGCGGATGCCGTCCTCGAGAAGCTTCATGTCCTCGATGAAACGATGCGAGTGAAGTATGTCCTTCTGCAGGACGGGCTTGCCTTCGAGAATCGCGTGGCCGAGGCCGCTGCCGACAAGCGGCACCACCGCGCCCATTCCCCAGGTCTCCTCGGCGGGGAAGGTCACAAGCTCCACATAGTCGCCGCCTTCGTTGACGAAACCGCAGGCCAGCCGGTCGAAGTCGAAGAGACCCCGCATCTCCTCGGCGAAGGGCTCGACCACGGCCGCCAGATCCGAGCCCGAGGTCAAGGCGGTGGTGAGCCGGTTGAGACGCTCCAGGCGATGAGCCGCGGATCGCATCTCCGCGTATCTACGGCTCGCGTCGAGGCCCGAGCCGATGAGGCGGCCCAGCGCCGACAGGAAAGGCTGCGGAGGGCGGGTGGGCTCGGCCACCGAAAAGGCGAGAACGCCGAAGGTCTCCTCGAGGCCCATCAAAGGGGTCGCGGCAAGCCACCCCTCGCCATGACTCTCCGCGACCGCCTGCCCGGTTTCGAGGCACAACCGCGCGAGGGTGAAATGCGCGAGCCGAGTGGCCTCATCGAGGCTGCCGTATTCGGCTACCGCGGTGAGACCGGCGGCGCCCTGAAGAAGGCCCACGCCCTGGGCCGCCTGGGAGGACTCCACGAGGGTCTTGAGACAACGGGTCAGGTTGTCGGCCTCGTCCCGATCGGCGGAGAGGTTCTGGGCGACCGATCCCAGCACTTCGAAGAAGCTGGGCGGCGGCGTGAAGGGATCGACGGAGGACATGTTTTTTTGGGGGGGTGAAGCCCGGATCTTATCGCCCCCGATGGCCGGTCAAGACGCGCCCTCGCCGAACGCCCCTTCGATCAGCCGGCCCCGCACGGCGTCCTCCCGGTTCAAAGCCATTTCCGTCTCCTGGACCAGGAGGATCCGTTCCTTCAGACTGCCCGGCAACGGCGTGGCCCTGGAAAGGGCGGTGGTCGCCGAAATCGAACTGGTGGGTGGGCGCGAAAACGCTCCAGCCAACCGGTCGATCGCCGCTTCTGCGGTCGCGCGCGCCGTCGTGTACTTGGCGGTCAGAATGGAAAGGATCCGCGGATCGGCATGGCCGATGAGCCGCGACCGATAGATCGGTTCGCCATCGCTCGCGCCGGGAACGTGTCCGCTTTGCAGGGCCTTGATGTCGCCCTCCTGAATTCCCGCCCACGGGAACGCGCGCCGGCCGGCATCGAGGAGATCGCGAACCAGTTCGTCCACTTCCCTTCGTCCGTCGTCATAGACCGTGCCGAGCATCGTCCGACCGAGCCAGGGAACGAGGAAAAGGAACCGACCCCGATCCCGGGCTCCAAGTGCAATTCGGGGCGTGAGATCGCGGCCGAGCACAACGTTGACGCCACGGATCAATGTGGGCGATCCGCAGGTTTCCCCCATCAGTTTCGCGACGGCTTCGAGTCCCGCTCCCGCGGCGTTCACCACGGCGCGGGACCGAATGGAGAACTCTGTTCCCTCCGCCAGATCCGTGGCCTTGAACTCGAACCCGCTCGTGGTGCGCTCCGCGCCAAGAAGGCGGCAGTGATTGAGAACCAGAGCACCCGCCTCGGTGGCCGCGTGGAGGAGGCCGACCAGAAGCCGTTCGGTGTGGGTGATCTGGGCATCGTGCCAGACGAAGGCGCCCGCGGACACGGGGATCGAACCGCGGAGCGGTGCGGCCTCGGCCGCGCCCAGGAGTCGGGAGGTGCCAACATACCGGTCGCCCCGCAGACCTTCATTCCGATCGAAAGAGAGGAGGTCGTTCATAACGCCGCCCAGGAAGTATTTCGCCGCTTCGAGCCGGCCCGAAACCGCGACCGCGAAGGCGAGAGGCCGCACGATTTCCGGGGCCACGCGAAGCAGCGTCCGCCTCTCCCTCACCGACTCCCGGAAACCGGAGATGTCCAGCCGCTGAAGGTGCCTCAAACCGCCGTGAGCGGTCTTGAGGGACGCCCAGCTCGTGGCCTGACCGAAGTCCTCGAGTTCGATGAGAGCGACGCTCAGGCCGCGCGAGGCGGCTTCCCACGCCGTCCAGACGCCGGCGATTCCGCCGCCGATCACCAGCAGATCGTGTTCGCGGGACTGAAGCGCCTGAGGGTCGCGTTTCATTGGTGGAGGAGCTTAGTCCCTTGTCCCTTGACCGCACGGCGAGCGCGGCATAGCGTGCCGGCCATGAACCGAATCATCGATCTGAGGTCGGATACGGTCACCCGTCCGACGGACGCCATGCTGAAAGCCATGGCCGAGGCCGAGGTCGGCGACGATGTCTTCGAGGAGGACCCGACCGCGATCCGGCTGGAGCGGCAGGTGGCGGCGATGCTGGGTTTCGAGGCCGCCCTTTTCATGCCGACGGGAGTCATGGCGAACGAAGTCGCCATCCGCCTGTGGACCCGCCCTGGTGACGAGGTGCTGTGTGACGCCCACTCGCACGTGGTCGACTACGAGCTCTCGGGTATGGCGGCGCTCTCCGGCGTGATTCCACGGATCGTAGAGACGCAGCGGGGACATGTAACCGCCGAGGACGTGGCCGCCTCGACGCGGCCACGTGCGTATTACCGCTCCGAGATCACACTCCTCGTGCTCGAGAACACCCACAACCTCGCGGGAGGGACGGTGACCACGGCGGGAGAGATGCAAAAGAGCATCGACGCTGCGCACCAGATCGGACTCAAGGTCCACGTGGACGGCGCGCGACTCTGGAACGCGGCCGTAGCCCTCGGGACGTCTCCCGCCGAACTCGTGCGGGGCGCCGATTCCGCGATGGTGACCCTGTCAAAAGGGCTCTGCGCCCCCGTGGGGTCGATTCTGTGTGCGAGCCGCGAGGCGACCCTAAGAGCGCGGCGGGTTCGCAAACAGTTTGGCGGCGGCATGCGCCAGATCGGCCATCTTGCCGCAGCCGGGATCATCGCGGTGGAAACGATGGTGGCCCGCCTCGCCGACGATCACGAGAAGGCCCGTCGCCTCGCTGCCCTGGCCCAGGAAGCCTCGGGCGCCCGCGTGGTGGCCCCTGAAACCAACATCCTCTTTGTCCACTTCGACACTCCCGTCGCACAGGTCCTGGCCGCACGGCTGCAAGAGGAAGGGATCCGGGCCTCGGTGATGGGCGAAAAGGCGCTTCGCTTCGTGTCGCATAAAGACGTCACACTCGAGGACTGTGAGGTCGCGGGCCGTAGCCTCGTCGCGGCATCCAAGGCACTGTAAATAAGCCATTTATACCCATCGGGAACTATGACGAAACTGTGACACACGGGCGGGAGGAAAGCTCTCTAGACTCCACTCATGTTCGATAGCACTGCTGGCGCATATCCGGACTCGCAGACCGAAAGCCGGAGCTTCACCCCCGAGGCCCTCAAGGAAGCCGAGGTTTCCCTGCGGCTGCTGATAGCGCCCTTCGCGAAAGCCCAGAACGCTCGGGCGTGGACGCAGTTCGGCACCACTCTGGCCCTCTTCATCGCGGGCTGGGCTCTCACCGCCGTCTCCGTGACCCAGGGCTTTGGTTTCCTCGCGACCGCGGTGTTCGCCATCCCGACCGCGGGCCTCATGGTGCGCCTCTTCATCGTGCAGCATGACTGCGGACACGGGTCGTTCTTCAGTTCCGAGAAGATGAACCATGCGGTGGGCGCCTTCATCGGCATGCTGACCATGGTCCCCTACAGCTACTGGAAGAAGACTCACGCGATCCACCACGCCACCTCGGGCAACCTCGACCGCCGGGGCTTCGGCGACATCGACACCATGACGGT
>CAYNHK010000186.1:7900-10315 GCA_964396875.1 uncultured Acidobacteriota bacterium
TCGTCTTCGTGCTTGAAGAAGATCCAGGCCTCCGACCACGGCTGCTCGCGGATTCTCACGAGCCAGGCCTTGAGATCAGCCTCGGTGTAGTCGGTGCGGCGCAGACGGAAGTAGCCCCAGTCGGTGGTGGCCAGGACGGGCGGGCCCAGCTCTCCCGTCTTCTCGTCGGTCTCTGAAGCAGCGAGCGTAGCGTGACGCTGTTTGAGCAGCGCGTAGGTTTCGTCATCGAACCATGTCGCGTGCCGGAATTCGAAGGCCGCGCGGGTGCCTTCGGGCAGGAGGGTCAGGAAGCGCTCGAGTTTGCCGAGGTCCTTCTTCATCCACGGCGGAAGCTGGAAGAGGATCGGGCCGCGTTTGCCGCCAAGACTCTGCGCCGATTTCAGGAAGTACTCGACTTCGGAGGCGCAGTCCTCGAGTTTCTTGATGTGCGTGATCTTCTGCGGGGCCTTGAGGACAAACGCGAAGTGCTCTGGAGTGTCCGCCGCCCACTTCTCGAGCAGCTCCGGCTTCGGCATCCGGTAGAAGGTGTTGTTGATCTCCACCGTCTCGAAACGCTCGGCGTAGTAGGCGAGCATCCCTTCGTCCTTGAACTTCTCGGGATAGAAGGTCCCCTTCCACTCCTTGTAGGCGAAACCGCTCGTACCTACGCGAATCCGCATAAACCTGTCTTATCGCACTCGCGCGCGGGCCGCACGCAATGAGACCCGCACCGCGGCCGGGGCCGTCCCGCCGCGTGCTGCCTTGGCCGCGACCGCTTTGCCGGGGTCGAAGAAGTCCTTGATCCTCCCCGCGATCTTCGGGTGGCGGTCGGCGAGTGTGGCGCGGGCGATGTCTTGAAGCGGGATCTTCGCATTCACCGCATCCGCCACCATCGAGCCGACCATGCCGTGCGCCTTGCGGAACGGCACCCCTTCACGAGCCAGGGCCACGGCGAGCGACGCCGCCATCATCCCCTCGACGGAAGCGGCCTTCTTCATGACCGCCGGGTAGAGGGTGAGACCGCGAATGACTCCCGCGGTCACGGCAAGGGAAGGCAGGACCGCGTCGAGAGCGTCGAAGACCGCCTCCTTGTCCTCCTGAAAGTCCTTCTGGTAGCTCACCGGCACGCCGGTGGTGAGAGCCAGAAGCCTCACCACGGCGCCGGTGGTCCGTGCGGCTTTGCCGCGCACCAGTTCCATCGAATCGGGATTCTTCTTCTGCGGCATCAGGCTCGAACCCGTGGTGAAGGCATCGGGGAGAGTCAGGAAACCGTACGGCAGAGAGGAATAGTGGATGAGATCCTCGGCGATGCGGGAGAGATGCGCCTGGATCTGGGCGAGGGTGAAGACGAACTCGGCGGCGAAGTCGCGGTCGGAAATCGCGTCGAGGGCGTTCTCAGACACCGAGGCGAATCCGAGAGCACGCGCGAGGGCTTCGCGGTTCAGCGGAAGTGCCGTTCCGGCGAGAGCGCCTGAACCGAGGGGCAGGACATTGACGCGCCTGCGCGCGTCGGCCAGACGCTCGAAGTCGCGAACCAGAGCCCACGCATGCGCCCCCGCCCAGTGACCAAACGTGATGGGCTCGGCCTCGCGTGTGTGGGTGTAGCCGGGCATGGGCGCCGCAGCGCCTTGAAGTCCACGGACAACGAGGGCCTCCACCAGATCCTTGACCCGCGGACGGAGGTCGTCGATGGCGCCGCGGATGAAGAGGCGGAGGGCGGTTACCGACTGCTCATTGCGGCTGCGGCCGAGATGACCCTGTCCGGCGAGGGGACCGATCTCCTCTTCGAGTCGGGTCTCGACGAACGAGTGAACGTCCTCAACATCGATCCCGGCGTAAGCAGGATTCGCCTCGTACTTAGCGAGCACTCGGGCGAGTCCCCGGTCGAGTTTCGTCGCATCCTTCGTCGAAATCGCCCGACAGCGGCCCAGGGCCTGCGCGTAGGCCCTCGAAGCCGCGATCTCCTCGCGGATCAGCCGACGATCGAAGGGAAACGAGCGATTGAACTCCCAGAAAAGGCGGTCCGGCTCGGCGTCGTAGTTGCCCCCCCACAGTTTGGTCATCGATGGATCCTATGTCCTGTAGTGAGCGTTGATGTCCACGTAAGACTTCGTGAGGTCGCACATCCACATCGACTCCGACGCATCGCCCGCGTGGAGGTCGATGGTGAGCTGGCCGGGGTCCTTGAGCATCTCGGCGTGCGCGGCCTTTTCGTCGTAGGCGCGCGCGGCTCCACCCTCGCACACGAACACGTCTCCGATGTGAATGTCGACCCGGTTGATGTCGAAAGACACCCCGGCTCGACCCGCGGCGGCCAGGATGCGGCCCCAGTTCGGATCTCCGCCATGAAGCGCCGTCTTCACGAGAGGCGAATCCACGACGGTGCGCGCGATCTTGAGCGCGTCGTCCGCGGATCGGGCGCCCTTCACCACCACC
>CAYNHK010000187.1:0-10309 GCA_964396875.1 uncultured Acidobacteriota bacterium
CGGAGCGTGTCGCGCGAAACCCCACACCGCTTGGCCAGATCACCGATTTTCAAGATCGCAGTCCATCTGGCCACAGGCTAAGCCCTGGACCCAAGTCCAAGGTCAAGCTTTTTCCATCACCGCGACCGGGCGGGTGGTCCAAGGTTTCGAACCTGCTCAAAGGTCGATTGCGCGATCGCGCCCTCCTCATCGGTCGGAATCACCCAGACTTGCGGCACGCTGCCCTCTACGCTGATCTGCCTTGCTGCGCCACCGCTCGCGGCCCGATTGCGTCGGCCATCCAGACGCAGCCCGAGGAACCCCAGTCTTCGACAAATGCGGCGGCGGATAGAAGGGGAATGTTCACCCATGCCACCAGTGAAAGCGACCGCGTCCAGTCCTTGAAGCGCCGCAGCGAACGCGCCAATGTACTTGCAGGCGCGGTAAGCGAAGATCTCCAAAGCCAGCTCCGCGCGCTTGTCATTCTTGAGCGCCGCCCGCTCCAGGTCGCGTAGATCCGCGCTCAGCCCGGACAGACCATGCAGGCCGCTTTGATGATTCAGAAGGTCGTCCACCTGGCCCACGGTCATGCCGACCGCTCGGATGAGGTACACGAGAAGGCCGGGATCCACGTCGCCCGAGCGAGTGCCCATGACCAGGCCTTCCATCGGAGTGAACCCCATGCTGGTGTCAATGCTTCGGCCATCCCGGACGGCGCAGACACTGGCGCCGTTGCCAAGGTGACAGGTAATGACCTTGGAGCCCTTGGCGCCCCGCCCCAGATGGTTGATGAGTTCCCTGGATACGTAGGCGTGGGAGATGCCGTGAAAGCCGTAGCGGCGCAAACCGTAGCGGGCGCACAGCTCGACCGGCAGGGCGTAGGTGCTCGCCACTTCCGGGAGAGTCTGGTGGAAGGCGGTGTCGAACACGGCGATCACCGGAGTTCCAGGGAGCGATTGCCGCACCTGCTTAAGCACCGCGATGTCCGTAGGAATGTGCAACGGAGCCAGTTTCTTGAGAGTACCTAGCTCGTCAAGCACCGACGCGGTGACGAGCGTCGGTGCTATGAGCCCGGGACCACCGTGCACAACGCGACACCCGACCGCGTCGATAGGCGCCGTCGCGCGAGCGTCTCCCTCAGGCCGCGAGAGAAGGCGGCGGATGATCTGTTTCGCCGCCTGCCCTGACCCTTTCGCCGCAACCGGCTCGATCTTGGGCTCCTGTCCGGTCACAAACATCTTCAGTTCAGATCGCGGCGTTCCTATCCGATCGACGAGGCCGCGTGCCAACAGCGTCGCCGCGGGCATCTGATACAGGCCGAACTTCAGCGTCGCGCTGCCGGGGTTCAAGACCAGAACGCGAAGGCTCAATAGGGCCACTTCCAGTTGCGAATCTCGGGCATATCGTCGCCGTGCTGACGAATGTATTGCTTGTGAGCGAGGAGCTTGTCCTGCATCGCCTTCTTGACGCGCGCTGACGTCGAGCCCAGCCGCGGAACCCGGTCAACCACGTCCATCACGAGATGGAACCGGTCCAGGTCGTTCAGCACCGTCATGTCGAAGGGCGTTGTGGTCGTGCCCTCTTCCTTGAAGCCGCGTACATGGAGGTTGCCGTGGTTGGTCCGGCGATACGTGAGCCGGTGAATCAGGGCCGGATACCCGTGATAGGCGAAGACGATCGGCTTGCTGGTCGTGAAAAGCCGGTCGAAGTCTTTGTCGCTCAAACCGTGGGGATGCTCGCTCGAGGGTTGGAGCTTCATCAGATCCACCACGTTGATCACCCGGATTTTCAGTTTCGGGAAGGCCTCACGAAGCAGTTGTACCGCAGCGAGGGTTTCGAGTGTGGGGACGTCGCCCGCGCAGGCCATCACGACATCCGGCTCGCCGCCCCCCTCGTTGCTGGCCCACGACCAGCGGCCAATGCCGGCCGTGCAATGTTTGATGGCGGCGTCCATGTCGAGCCACTGCGGCATGGGCTGTTTGCCGGCCACGATCACGTTCACGTAGTTCCGGCTGCGCAGGCAGTGATCCGTCACCGAGAGCAGAGTGTTCGCGTCGGGCGGCAGATACACGCGAACGACTCCGGCTTTCTTGTTGGCCACCAGATCGATGAACCCCGGGTCCTGGTGCGAGAAGCCGTTGTGATCCTGCCGCCACACGTGCGAGGACAGCAGATAGTTGAGCGAAGCGATGGGCCGGCGCCAGGGAATCTTGCCAGCGACGTCCAGCCACTTCGCGTGCTGGTTGAACATCGAGTCGATGATGTGGATGAACGCCTCGTAACAGGAGAAGAAGCCGTGACGGCCGGTGAGCAGATAGCCCTCTAGCCAGCCTTCGCACTGATGCTCGCTCAATATCTCCATCACGCGGCCATCGGGGGCGACGTGGTCGTCGCCTCGGAGAATTTCCGCCGTCCAGCAACGATCCGTTACCTCGAACACCGCGCCCCAGCGGTTCGAGGTTGTTTCGTCCGGGCTGAAGACGCGGAAATTCGTTCTATTGCTTTTCACGACGTCGCGGATGAACTCACCCTGGACCCGGGTGGCTTCACCCTTGAGCGCGCCGGGCGTTCTTACCTTCAGCGCGTAGTCTCGGAAATCCGGCAGCCGCAGGTCGTGCAGGAGAAGACCCCCGTTCGCGTGAGGATTGGCGCTCATCCGGCGCTGGCCTGAGGGCGCCAGTTCGGCGATTTCAGGGCGGAGTCTGCCGCCTGTGTCAAACAGTTCAAGCGGCCGGTAGCTCTTGAGCCATTTCTCCAGGATCTTCACGTGGCCCGGACTCATGTCGCCCATCGGCACTTGATGGGAGCGGAACGTGCCTTCGGCGGGCTTCCCGTCCACCACCTTCGGTCCGGTCCAGCCCTTGGGCGAACGCAGGATGATCATGGGCCAGAGCGGCCTTTTCTTGAATCCCCTGGCGCGCGCACGGCGCTGGATGCGCCGGATCTCCTCCACGACCACGTCGAGTGTCGCGGCCATCTGCCGGTGCATGCGGGCCGGGTCGTCACCCTCGACGAAGTACGGCGTGTAACCGTAGCCTCGAAACAGCGCCTCGAGTTCGTCATGCGGAATCCGCGCCAACACCGTCGGCCCGGCGATCTTGTAGCCGTTCAGATGAAGAATCGGCAGCACCGCGCCGTCGTGAACCGGATTGAGGAACTTGTTCGAGTGCCACGCGGTGGCGAGCGGAGCCGTCTCGGCTTCGCCGTCGCCGACCACGCAGGCAACCAGCAGATCGGGATTGTCAAACGCCGCGCCGAACGCATGCGATAGCGAGTAGCCGAGCTCGCCGCCTTCGTGAATCGACCCCGGAGTTTCGGGTGCGACATGGCTTGGAATGCCGCCCGGAAAGGAAAACTGCTTGAACAGCCGCTGCATCCCGTCTTCGTCCTGCGCTATGTCGGGATAGGTCTCCGAGTAGGTCCCTTCGAGGTAGGCGTTGGCCACCAGACCAGGACCGCCATGGCCCGGCCCGGTGATGTTGATGACGTTGAGGCCGTGCGCCTTGATGACGCGATTCAGGTGGGCGTAGATGAAATTGAGCCCGGGCGTCGTGCCCCAGTGGCCAAGCAGGCGCGGCTTGATGTGGGCCATCTTGAGCGGCTTCTTCAGAAGCGGATTGTCCAGGAGATAAATCTGGCCGACCGAGAGGTAATTCGCCGCGCGCCACCAGGCGTCGATCCGGAGGAGTTCCTCCGGCGACAGCGTGCCCGGCTTCATGCTCGGTCTCCCTGCGACCTGGCTTCTACCTTCTGCTCCAGCCAGCCTCCAGTGAAACCTGCCCGGCGCAGTCCGCGGGTGACGTACGGGCAGCGTCGCGTGAGCTGCCACAAGAAGCCGGTGCGGTAGTTTTCGATCATAAGAATGATGGGACCCTGATTGATGCCGAAATGCCACGGCGAGACCCACCAGCCATAAGGATTGCCCGGGATTCCCGGGTGGGTGGGATTGAAGGATGCCTTGAAGCCGTAGGAGTTGAATTTGGTCATCTGGGCCTGGTGAATGCAATGGTGGAGTGCGGGCAAAACGATTTCCGGAGCGAAGGGGAGTGACGCCACCAGCGCCCACGGCGCCAAGGTTCCGTCATCGGGCCCGTCCGGCACGCCACGACTCAGATAGTCAAAGAACTGCCGCTCGATTCCATCTATGGTCAACGTTTCCGGTCCGGGGCCTTCGCTCGCCGTAATGCCCCAGCAACATGAGTCATAGTCCTTGAACCCACGGGGGTTTTTGATCGCGTACTGTTGCTGCGCATAGGTGGCCCGGCGGCTGTTCTCGCAATAGTCGATGCCCTTGCCACGCATGAAGGCGTCCTGAATCCCGCGAAAGTCAATCCAGACATGCGAGAGCTGATGGATGAACAACGGTCCCGCGTGCAGGTACTCCCATTCGTAGCATCGGTCCCACTTGTAGGTGGAAGTCCAGGCGGCATAGCTCTCCTCGGCCAGCGGATAAGTCGGCGAACCCAGCCCCAGCGTGTACAGGAGGAGGGCCTCGTCGTAGCCTTCCCAGCGATACTTGAGAAAGCCACTCTCGGGCTTCCAGCCATGCGTCACCGTGGCTCCGCCGTTTTGGGCCCACTGCCAATCGGCGCGGCGGTATAGGGCGTCGGCCAGGGCGCCTATTTCTCGCTCCTCCTCGGTGTCGGCATCGAAATAGACGCCCGCCGTCAACGCGCCCGCCAGCAAAAACGCGCTATCCACGGTCGACAGTTCGCATTCCCAGACGCGGCGACCGGTCTGCATGTCCAGGAAGTGATAGTAAAACCCCTTGTAGCCGGTGGCGTCAGGCTCGGGGCCTTGCGGGCTGTTCCAGAAGAAGCGCAGGGTCGTGAGAGTTCGCTCCACCGCCGCCGCCCGCGACATGAAACCGCGTTCGACGCTCACCGCGTAGCAGGCCAACGCGAGGCCGGTGGCGGCGATGCTGGACGGCCAGCCCGGCGCCGTCTTGTCGATCACGAGCCCGTTTGCGGGATTTGTCTCGTGCAAGAAATAGCCGAAGGTTTCCCGCTGCAGCTTCTCGAGTTCGGCATCGACGGCTGGGGTCAAGCTGCTCATGGTCTTTCGGTTACTTGCTCCGGCGCCCGGCCTGAAGTAACGACGCCAGGTCGAGTTCGACGAGATTGCCTATGCGCTCGATCTTGATGTCGGCCGGCGGGTACTTCGCGAGGATCTCGGGATCGACCGCGTAATGTCCCTGTCGAGGAAACACCGTTGTGACGCGACTCCCCCAGGATTGTTTTATGTCTGCGAGGAGGCGCAGCTTATCGTCCACCATGACGTAGTGATCGGCTGGGTAGCGGCGCACCACCTCGGGCAATTCCCGCTCCTTATGAATGTAGAGAAGGACGTTGCCCTCCACCGCCTCGTAGAGGCCCGAGCGCTCGACCTTTCGTGGTTGAAATACCACGTCTCCGTCGGAAAGAATGACGACCTGACCCCATTGACGGCAGTGGTCGATCGCATCGAGAGCGTTCGGATACAGCCGATTTGCGAACGGGTAGTTCAGCAGAAAATAGGAGACCGCCAGCAGCTTGGGATCGCTCGGTTGTTCGACGCGGTAGCGTTGCAGCGCGCCCAGGTAGTCCGCGTATCCGAGCTCAGAACGCAGGCGCTCGAATATCGCCCAATAGTGTCCGCTGTGTTCCAGGTCGACTTCACGCTCCAGGTGGCCGCGTAAGTCGCGAATCACCCGATCGTTATCGAGCAGGGTGTTGTCCACGTCGAAAAAGAAGACCACACTATTCGAAGCCATCTTCCATCGGTGTCCCGACGGCGGGGCGGAGAAGATGCCGGCCACGAGCCCTTGCGCCTCGTCTTGAATCTGCCGGAGGTGTGCGGCGTCGCGGAAGCTCTCTGCGTAAATCTTGCAGCTCACGCTCTCGACTCAATGCGGGTGTTTGGAGGGACAACCGGCGACCGCGAATGCGGTTGCGAGGATCACCAACATCATTCGCGCCGGCCGGGTCCACCGGGGCTGAGAGAGCGCGAGAATGGCGAGGGCGATTCTGTTCTTGGTCTTCATGACATGTTTCCTTTTACTTGTCGCCTACGATTTGTTGCTGGACACTTTCGTGATCCGCTTGCTGGTTTGGGCACTGGCCTGTTCCATCTTCACGCGCTTCAAAAGCAGCGCGTTCCCGACCACGATCAGGGTCGACCCGGACATCGACAGAGCCGCGATTTCTGGACTGAGCAGCCATCCGGTGGAGGGATAGAGGACGCCCGCGGCGAGGGGGAATGCGATGACGTTGTAGCCGGCAGCCCACCACAGGTTCTGGCGCATCTTGCGCCTGGTTGCCCGGCTGAGCATGACGGAGCCAATAACGTCGAAAGGGTCGCTCTTCATCAGGACCACATCAGCGGCTTCCATCGCCACGTCGGCGCCCGCGCCGATGGCGATGCCGACCTCGGCCTGAGCCAACGCGGGCGCATCGTTGATGCCGTCGCCAACCATCCCGACGCGCAGCCCACGCGCCTGCATCTCCTTCACCTTGTCCGCCTTCTGCCCCGGCTGGACCTCGGCGAAAACAGTCTTGATGCCGAGTTCTTTGGCGACGATGTTCGCGGTGCCTTGATTGTCGCCCGTCAACATAGCGACCTCGATGCCCAGAAGCGCTAGTTGCTCAATCGCTTGTTTGGCGCTCGGGCGAATGGCGTCGGCAATGGCGATGAGGCCACTGGCTGCGCCATCGATGGCGGAATAGATGACGGTGTTGCCTTTCTCCTCGAGTGCTTTCGCCCGTTCGTCCAAGGCGGCGAGGGCGATGCGCTTCTCGTCCATCAGCCTGCGATTGCCGGCGAGCACACTGCGCCCGTCGACGGTCGCGCGCGCGCCCTGCCCTGGGATCGCTTCGAAACCGGATGGTGGGCTGAGCGCCACCGCGTGCGCCTTCGCTTTCTCGATGACGGCCTGCGCCAGCGGGTGTTCGCTCGACTGTTCGAGCGAGGCGACGAGCCGGAGTAATTCCTGGGGAGTGACGGCTGTCTCATCGGCGACGATCTCGACCACCTGCGGTTTCCCGAGGGTGAGAGTGCCGGTTTTGTCGAAGATGATGGCCTCGAGTCGTCCCGCCTCTTCGAGCGCCGTGGCATCCTTGAAAAGGATGCCGCTTTGAGCGCCTTTGCCGCTGGCGACCATGATGGCCATAGGGGTCGCCAGGCCGAGCGCGTCGGGACAGGCGATCACCACGACCGTGATGGCTAACAGAAGGGCGAAGACGGGCGTTGACCCGGCGACCCAGTACCAGACCGCGAAGGTCGCGAGGCCGAAGACAACGGCTGAGATGGTCAGCACCTGCGCTGCGGTGTCGGCCAGCCGCTGCGATGGGGCCTTCGAGTTCTGTGCGGTCTGCACCAGCCGAACGATCTGGGCGAGGGCGGTGTCCGCGCCTACCTTGGTGGCGCGAAATTGAAAGGTCCCCGTCTTGTTGATGGTCGCGCCGGTCACGCTGCCGCCCACCGCTTTCTTGACGGGCATACTTTCGCCCGTAATCATCGACTCATCCACGTTGGATTCGCCCTCGGTCACTTCGCCGTCCACCGGAATCTTGTCGCCGGGCCGAATCAGCACGACGTCATTCATCACCACTTCAGACGTGGGCACCTCGACGGGCTGTCCATTGCGCATCACGGTGGCCTTCGGAGGCGTCAGGTTCAAGAGTGCGGTTACCGCTTTCGAAGCCCCCGAGCGCGCCCGCATCTCGAGCCAGTGACCAATCAGGATGAAGACGAGCAACATGGCGATCGCTTCGTAGAAGACTTCGGCCTTGAAGAAGAAGGTCGCGCCGACGCTGAAGGAGTAGCCAGCAAGTACTGACAGCGACACCAGCACCGCCATGTTGGCGATGCCCTTTCGGAGCGCCCGCCAGGCCCCGATGTAGAACACCCAGCCGCCGTAGAACACGGCTGGGGTGGCCAAGAGGAACATCATGACCTCGTTCGAGAGACCAAACGGCACGGGCAGCTTTAGTCCAGTCATCTTCGCGAACATCGGCGCGTAGAGGTAGATCAGTACGGTCAGGACGAACGTGACGACCAGGCGGTTACGCATGTCGCGCACCATCCCGTCCATGTCGCCTCCCGCTCCGTGCCCCATCTCCTGGGTCATTTGCGCCTTGTCAGCCGACATCGAACCTGCCTTGTGGCCGGTGTGATCCTCGGTCTTCTCGCGGAGCGAGTGGGCCTTCTCGATGGGCGGGGGCGGCGGTACGGCAGCCTTGACGTTCTCCGCTGGCTTTTCGGCCACTGCGGCGGCGGGCACGGCCTCGCCTTCAGGCGATCCCTTGTGACCGTCATCTGTCGAAGGGGCAGGCACAGGCGCCTCCGCCTCGTACCCGCTACGCCGGACGGCCGATTTGATGTCGCCAATCTCGAGCCGGGTTTCGTCGTAGCGCACGGTGGCGCTGCCCGCGGCGAAGTTGACGGTGACGCTCTTGACGCCCGGCGCTTTGCCGATCCGCTTTTCGAGCTCGTCCACGCTCAACACCGACAGCATGTCGTGGACTTCAATGACACTCGTTTTCATGGCAGCTTCACGGACGGCCTGACGGATATGCTTTCGTAGGTTTCCCGCGAGTCACTTATGTTTGTGCTTGAGATGGCGCTCTGTGTTGCCCTTCTTCAACGCCTGGGGCAAACCGGATCCGTTCCTGGTGCGACATTCGATACTGTGGTCATGGCTTTCCCCTTGGGATGGCTTAACCCTTGGCCAGGGCTTTCGGTTGATCGCCCATGGGCATGGGGCTCGGGGGCGGGGTCGAAGTGGCGTTTTGGGGAGGGGCCGGAGGAACACTCGGCGGGGGAGATGCGGCCGGCGTCCCTGGAGACGGTTTCGGCGCGGCGGGAGGCGTTGAGGGTGGCGTGCCAAGCGCTTTGTGGTCTTCGTGGCCTTTTCCCGCAGCGCCCGTGTCGGGCGTCTCGGGCTCATACCCAAGCTGGCGAACGGCTGACTTGATATCGCCGACCTGCAGGCGGGTCTCGTCGTAACGCACGGTGGCGTTCTCCGCAGCGTAGTTGACGGTAACGCTTTCGACACCCGGCACCTTGCCAATCCTGTTTTCGACTTCGTCGACGCTCAAGACCGACAACATGTCGTGGGCTTCAATGACGCTGGTTTTCATAGCGGCTCCCGGCTGTTGTTCTCTTGCAGACCTCTTCGGAACAGGACAAGGCCCGCAGCGAGAAGCGGAAGGGTCAGCGTAGGCGAGGGAGGATCGGTTATCGGTGCGGTGGGGTACACAGAACGCTAAGGCCTCTCTAATCTGGACGGTCCGGATCTTGGTCAGGACATCGCTTGTTTGCACTCATTTCGCTGAAGTGTTTGCTGTTCGCCCAAGGAATCGTCGTATCAGCTTCGAGCACTCGAGGATGGTCACGGGGATCAGCCCCAGCCCGACGGCCAGGGCGCAGTCCGATGCGGAAAGGGGACCGGTACCGAGCAGGGTTTGGGTAAAGGGAATGTGGTGAAGACCCAGCTGAACCAGGCTGGAGACGAGCACGACGCCCAGAAGGCGCGGGTTGGTGAACACACCCACTTCCCAGAAGAGTCGTGTGGTACTGCGGGCCGCGAAGGAGCGGAACAGCTCTGCGAAAACGATCACCGAGAACGCCAGGTTCCTGGCCTCGGCTAGCCCACGCTCTTCGAGCGCCCACGCGAAGACGGAGATCGTGACCGCGGCCTGCAGCAAGCCGGTCACGATGACGGTGGTCCACTGCGGCCTCCCCAGCATGGGTTCGTCGGACTTTCTGGGGGGCCTTTGCAGCAGGTCGTCCGAGATGGGATCCCCGACGAGTGCCAGTGCTGGAAGCCCGTCGGTGACCAGGTTGATCCACAAAAGTTGAAGGGGAATAAGCGGAAGGGGGAGGCCGGCGGCTGCGGCTCCGAGCATCACGGCGAGCTCGCCGACGTTCCCGGCCAGCAGGTACACAAGCGTCTTCTGGATGTTGTCGTAGATGCCGCGACCTTCCTGCACGGCCGCCACGATGCTCGCGAAGTTGTCGTCGGTGAGGATCATGTCCGAGGCCTCACGCGTCACCTCGGTGCCCGTTCGCCCCATCGCGATGCCGATGTCCGCTTCGCGCAGGGCGGGCGCGTCGTTTACGCCGTCTCCGGTCATGGCGACGACGTCGCCGCGAGCCTTCCATTCCCGGACGATGCGGAGCTTGTCCTCCGGGGTGGCTCGGGCATGGACGACCTCGGCGGGGTCATCTTCGGCCGTCAGGATGCCCAGCTCGCGGCCGATCGCCTCTGCCGTCTCTGGGTGATCTCCGGTGATCATGACCGTCTTGATTCCCGCGGCCCGGGCCAGCGCCACCGCAGCGATGGCCTCGG
>CAYNHK010000188.1:0-10253 GCA_964396875.1 uncultured Acidobacteriota bacterium
AATCGACCGCAGCGCCCGCTCGCGTTTGATGCGGGTCTCGATGCTGCCGAGGAAGAACACCGCGGCCACGATCAGGACCACGTCGTTGATGGCCGCCTCGAGGACCTGGATGAACTGCGAGAGTTCGAGGCCGCCCTTGGGGAGCGGCAGCGTCCATAACGTGAGGCCCAGCCCGAGGATGATGATCGCCGTGAGGGTGTGGACGAGGATGCGCAGCGGCCATATGGGTCGCGCGATCCAGTCCGATGTGGCGCTCGCGCGTTCCGTGATGCGGCACAGTTTTTCCGCCACGCCGGCCAGGCCCGAGGACGGGAACCGGGTCTGGATTCTCTTTTGCAGCAGGTTGACCGTCTCGGAGATGAGTCGAGGGTCGAGGGTGGCTTCAGCCATTCGACGGACCTACCCCCGCATGATCTCGGACGCGGCCTTGTCGGCCCGTTCGGCGAGGGCCTTGCCGGCCTCGTCGCCGGCCGCGCGGCCGGCGAAAGCGAGGGCGTGAAGAAAAGCGAGCGAGTTGTGTCGCTTCGCGAGCCCTTCGAGGGATTGAAACGCCGAACCCCAGCTTGCGAGCGGCTTCGGGCTGGCGATCGAAGCGAACCACGAATCCCAGAACGCCGCGTCGAGCACGCCGCGGCGATAGGTGAAGACGACGGCGCGCGCGAAGCGCTCGGGTTCGCCGAACGTGTAGAAGACGGGACCCGCGGGCGCCACCTGGCTGCGGATCGCGTCCATCAGCCGAGAGACGCCGTCGCTGTCGACTTTCGGATTCACGCTCAGTTGAAGCACCAGGTCGGCCCCGTGCGCGACGCCGTGACGCCAGCCCTCGCGCGGATCGAAGCCGCGGTAGTCGGTCACGCCGGCCAGACTCGAGGCCGCCAGATCCACGAGTGCTTTGCGGGAGGCGTCGGTGAAAACAGGCTCGATCCGATCCGCTCGCGCGACTTCCGATAGGACGAGGGCGGCGAAGGGAAGCCGGAAGCCCCCCGCGTCTTTCTCCCCGCCGAGCGCCCTGCGCAGGGATTCGTCGAGCAGGAGGATCGTCGCGGGGGTCAACGCTTTCCCGCGAAGCCACCTGGAGAGGCCCTCGAAGACCACTCCGTCGCGAATGGCCGGTTCCGGGTCGTCGAGACAACCGAGCAGGCGCACGGCCAGCCCATTCCGCTTGTCATCCTCAGGAATTTCGAACTTCGATTCCTTGAGCCTGGCGAGGTCGGCCCTTGTCATCCCGGCGGGGGGACAGGATGTGGCCGCCGGCGAGGCCACGGGAGTCAGAAGCTGGGCAGTGAGAAGCAGCGGGGCGAACATTCAGGAACGGCCTCCTTGGGAAGTGGGAAGCGACTGGGACGGATTCTCGGCCAAAGTGAAGAAGAATGTCGAACCGTGGCCCACCCCCTCGGACTCGACCCAGACGCGCCCGCCGTGGACTTCGACGATGCGCTTCACGAGGGCCAGGCCCACGCCCGTGCCCGGGCTCTTGGGGTCGAGCTTGTCGAAGAGGTTGAAGACCCGCTCCGCGTGCTTTGGGTCGATGCCCTCGCCGTTGTCCCGCACGAAGAACGCGCGGCCCGCGGCGGTGTCGCGGGCGCCGATGGTGATGCGAGGCTCCTTCTGTTCGCCCATGAACTTCGTGGCGTTGTCGACGAGGTTCTGGACCACCTCCACCAGCCGGTCACGGTCGCCCCGCACTTCAGGCAGAGGTCCTTCCACCTCCACCATCACCTTGCGGGCGGTGAGCTGGCCGTGGGTCAGATCCAGGGCATCCCGGACGATCGAATCGAAGGCCGCGGACTCGGGCGGTTTCGCGAGCCGGCCGATCCTCGAGAGTT
Source organism: uncultured Acidobacteriota bacterium (assembly GCA_964396875.1). Taxonomy (GTDB): domain Bacteria; phylum Acidobacteriota; class Vicinamibacteria; order Fen-336; family JAGNNV01; genus JAGNNV01. The sequence goes on from CAYNHK010000188.1 coordinate 1,827, forward strand.
CGAGCAGGTCGTCGAGGAGCTGATGCATCCTCGCCGTCGACTTGTACACCCGGTCCATGTCGGCCCGAACCGCCTCGATGTTCCCGTCCACCGCGGCCTGCTCGATGTGGCCGAGAAACCCGCGGATGGTGATGAGCGGGCTCTTGAGATCGTGGGAGACCGTGTAGGTGAAACGTTCCAGTTCGGCGTTTCGCGCCTCGAGTTCCTGGATGAGGTCCTCGCGTTCGGCCTCCGCCGCCTTGCGCGCGCTGATGTCCTGAACCGCGCCGAAGATGCCGCGGAGGCGGTTGTTCGTCTCGTCCCAGACCGGATGGGCGTAGACGCGCACCCAGCGCACCGAACCGTCTTTGCAGATCGTGCGGAGTTCGGTCGCGATGGGCCGGTTCTGGCGCAGGGTCTCGAGGTCGCGGGCATCCTGGGCGACGTCCTCCGGGTGGAGGGCGGCTCTCCATCCGCCGCGGGCCACGTATTCATCGAAGGTGAACCCCGTGATCTGCTCGAAGGCGCCCGCGACCCAGTTCAGGCGCAGAGCGGGACCATCCGCCATCTCGGTCGAGAAGGCGTAGTCGGAACTGACGCTCGTGATGAGGCGATAGCGCTCCATGCTCTCGCGCAGGGCGGCCTCGGCGGCGCGTCGTTCGGCGGCCTCTTTCGCGGCGCTCGCAAAGGCCTCTTCCGTGAGCGCCACGGCCCGGGCGAGCAGCGCGCTCGTGGCAATGTAGAACACGGCTTGAAGCACCCACGCACCCTGCAACGAATTCGCGCGCGCGGGGAGCAACTGGGCTTCCCGCACGAACAGCAGGCCGTTGCTGATCACCATGACGAAGGCGAAGCCCAGAGCTTCACGTCGCCCGAGAAGCAGGCCCGCCATCACGATCATGGTCATCTGCACCACGCTGACAGAAACGAGCGCCACCGAACCGGTGAGGAACACCGAGAGGCCGGGCGCCACCACGGATATGGAGATGAGGAAGGCCCAGGAGGCCGCGCGGATCCGGCCCTGGTGGAGAAGGATGCGAAGCGCGAGGGCGATCGGGACGGTGGCCAGCGCCACCGCGCGGACCGCGTCGCGGGCAGTCGAAGAGTCGGGGTAGAGCAGACCCAGAGAGAGGGCCACGGCCAGGTGGACATTGAGGACGCGGCTCAACAGGCGCACTCTCACCGTTCCCGCGTCGTTCCCGGGCGGGTGTCCGAAGAACCGCCTGATCCTCTCCACCATGCTCTCCCGATCCTACTTCTCCTTTTCCGGCCGCCGTCCGGCGGATTACTTCGCCACGTCGTCTGCTTCCGCCCCTGATCGCCACAACCGCGGGACCCGCCGGCCGAGAGAGAATAGGGACTCAACAAGGCAGGCGAAGGAGAAAGAATGAGTCTGAATCGGGTGGTCGTGCTGGGTCTGGGCAAAGTTGGAAGCCTCGTCGGAACGCTCCTCGCGGAGAGCGGATTCAAGGTCACGGGCCTCGATGCCGCGGCCCGAAGCGGTCTGCCCTTCGATACGCAGGTCGCAAACCTCGCGGACGCCGCGGCCCTGCGCCCCTTCCTCCAGGCGGCCGAGGCGGTGGTGAGCTGCCTGCCTTTCCACCTCAACATCGCCCTGGCGAAGGAAGCCCACGCGGCGGGGATCCACTACTTCGACCTCACCGAGGACGTAGCCACCACCGACCAGATCCGCGAGATGGCGAAGACGAGCCGCGGACTCATGGCCCCCCAGTGTGGCCTCGCTCCCGGCTTCATCGGCATCGTGGGGGCCGATCTCGCGAAGCGTTTCGACCGCCTCCGGAGCATCGAACTCAAGGTCGGGGCGCTTCCGAAACACCCGCGCGGGAAACTCGGCTACGCCTTCAACTGGAGCCCCGAAGGGGTGATCAACGAGTACATCAACGACTGCGAGGTCATACGGATGGGCCATCGGCAGATGGTGCCCGCCCTCGAAGGGTACGAGCTGATCGTCATCAACGGGGTTCAACTCGAAGCGGCCACCACGTCGGGCGGCCTCGGAACGATGTGCGAAACCTATGACGGGAAGGTGGAGACGCTGCACTACAAGACGATGCGCTACCTCGGCCACTTCGAGCACATCAAGTTCCTGTTCCAGGAACTGCGCCTGCAGGACGATCGGAAGTTGCTCGGGAAGGTGCTGAAGAACGCCCTGCCCGCGGTCGCCGAGGACTACGTCTTCGTGCATGCCGCGGTTGAAGGCTGGGAGGGCGAGCAGCTCTCACGCGAGGAGTTCGTGCGCGCCTATCCGCAGATGCAGGTGGCGGGGCACGAGTGGCGCGCCATCAGCTGGACCACGGCGGCGAGCCTGTGCGCGGTGATCGAGATGGTCCGGGACGGCGTGCTGCCGCAACAGGGTTTCCTCAAGCAGGAATCGATCCCTCTGGACGGTTTCTTCAAGACGAAGAACGGGGCGTACTACCTGCGGCACGACCGGAGCTGATTCGGGTCGCGGTTCCTTGCGGGCGCGCTACCGACTGCGCGCGCGCGCCAGGGCCCGCGAGATCGCTTCCGGGCTGTATCCCTTCAGGATGATGCCCTCGACGTCGATCACGGGCACCCCGGTCGCCCCTCCCGTCTTGGAGAGCATCTCCTTGTGCCGCGCCTGGTTCGCCTCGATATCGTGCACCTCCACGCGGACGTTGGGCTGTCCGGCCAGGAACTCGCGGGCACTCCGGCAATACTGGCACCACGAGGTGACGTACAAGGTGACGCTCACGTTTCGGTAGGAACGCTCGCGCGACACCTCGCTCCGCGCTCGGGGCCGGGGCTTCGCACTCCCGGCGGCGTTTTGTGGGCTCGTTTCAGGTGCTGGGGAGGGTGCGCTCCCGGCGGCGCTTTCTGGAGGGGAACTCCCAGGTCCGCCCGGAGACCCGGTATGGACCTTCGCCTCACCATTCTTCGCGCGCTCTTTGGCCTGACGCTGTTTCTCTCTTTTCGCAACGTCGGCGAGCCCCTGGGCCTCGGCGACGTTGGGGGCGAGCAAGGCGGCGAAGGCCGCAACGCACCAGACCTTCTGCATGTTCATGGCCGCGAAGACCCGCGTGACGGCGCATGCGTGCGCGTAGCCTCGACCCGTCGCGGGTCGAGCCGCCACACCGCCGCCGGAGAAACGGCGAGCCAGACCGAGCCATGCGCGACTGTGATCGCACCCGAAGCAAGGCCGTTAAAAATCTGGGCGACGTGATTCGTTCGCGGGTCGACGCGGGCCAGCGTCGCTCCCGACCGCGAGATCCAGATCGAACCCTCGCCTGCCGCGATTCGCGCGTCACCGGATCCAAGGCCGGGTTTGATCGTGGCCTCGACCTTGTTCTCGCTCGCGTTGATCCGGGAAAGGGATCCGTCAGTTCGATTCCACGTCCAGATGGCGCCTTCGCCCACCGCGAGCCCCACCGGGCCACCGGCCACGGGAATCGTCTTCACGATGAGGTTGTTGTGCGGATTGACGCGCGTGAGTGTGCCCTTCTCGGGGTTCGCCACCCAAAGAGCGCCCTCGCCGAAAGCCAGGTCGGAGGCCCCTGGATCCGTGTGAATCTCGGCCACCACGGCGTTCGCGACGGGATCGATGCGGGCGATCGTCCCCCTGGAGTCGGCGATCACCCAAAGACTTCCGATGCCCGTCGCCACGGAACGGCTGTCCTTGTGGATGGGGGCGGCGATGGACTCCCCAGGCGCGTTCGTCTTCGTGTCGATCCGCGCGATCGCGCCCGCGGGGCAGCGGGGTAGGAACAGACCGCCGAAATCGGCGGCCACCCCCGCGCAAAGATCCTTGCCGATCGACAGTTTCGGCGCGGCCGCGTTTGTCTTCGCGTCGATCCGGGTCACATCGCCACCAGAGCGGCTCGCGATCCACAGCGCGTCGTCGGTCGCCGCAAAGTCGGAAGCTCCCGCGACAGGGATCGCCGATTCCGGGACGAGCGCCGTGAAGGGTACAAGGATGGGTGGCGGCAGTTTTGGGGAGGGCGTGGGGCTTGCCGTCTGAGCCGTCGCCACCGATCCGAGGAAGATCACAACGCCGGTGAAACACGAACGCGGGGAGACCGGCATCGCAAGGATCATACGGCCTATACTGGCAAGAATGCGGCCTCGGCGATCCCCACCGGCGAGACTCCTTGCGACCGTCTTTTGCGCAAGTTTCGTGTGCGTTCCGCACGCCCCCGCGGCAATCCAGCCGCCTGCTCCGCCTTCCGAGATGGAGAAGGCGAAATCGCCCGAGTGGTTCGAGGAGAAGGTCCGGCCCCTCCTCGTCGCACGCTGCTACGAGTGCCACACCGACGACAAGAGCGGCGGTCTGCGCCTGGACTCGCGCGAGGACATGATCACCGGCGGCGAATCGGGCAGCGCCATCGAGCCGGGAAAACCCGAGGAGAGTCTGCTGATCAAGATGGTCCAGCATGTTCGTGGCTATCCTCCGATGCCCAAGAAGGCGGCGAAACTCAAGCAGGAGGAGATCGACGTACTTGTGGAGTGGGTGAAGGCCGGCGCGCCCTGGCCGAAGTCCGCGACCGACACCACGAAGGCTTCGGCTGCGCCGCCGGCCGCGCGACTGAGCATCACCCCGGAGAAGCGCGCGTTCTGGGCGTTCCTCTCACTCCGAAAGACGAGAGTTCCGACAGTGAGGGATTCGGCCTGGGCTCGCAACGATGTCGACCGCTTCGTTCTCGCCCGGCTCGAGCAGGAGGGCTTGAAGCCCGTGGCGCCTGCCGACAAGCTCACGCTGATTCGACGGGTCACGCTCAACCTCACCGGTCTGCCGCCTACGCCCGAGGAGGTCGACGCGTTTACCAGGGACGGCTCGCCCCAGGCCTTCGACAAGGTTGTCGACCGGCTCCTCGCCTCGCCCCGATACGGCGAAGCGTGGGGACGGATGTGGCTGGACGTGGCGCGTTATGGCGAGGACGACTATCGAAGTCTCGACCCGCAGCGGCGGGGAATGAACCCGTACCCTAACGCTTACCTCTATCGCGATTGGGTCATCAAAGCCTTCAACGACGATCTGCCCTATGACCAGTTCGTGACCGCCCAGCTCGCCGCGGATCAGTTCGAGCCGCTCCCGCGCGTTCGCCATCTCCCAGCACTTGGATTCCTCGGCCTCGGGCCCTGGTACTACGACAACGGCGCGGTCGAAATCACGCGGGCGGACGAGCGGAACGATCGTGTGGATGCGGTGACGCGCGGACTTCTCGGCCTGACCGTGGCCTGCGCCCGCTGCCACGACCACAAATACGATCCAATCCCCACGAAGGACTACTACGCGATGGCCGGGGTTTTCGTGAACACCGAGTATCACGAGTATCCCCTCGCGCCGAAGTCGGTGGTCGAAGAGCACAAGGCGGCCGAGAAGACGATAGAGAAGAAGGAGGAACTACTCGGCGAGTACCTCCGCAACGAGTCCCGTCAACTCGGCGAAACCCTGGTGTTCCAGGCATCGAAGTACATGATGGCGGCCTGGCGTGTGCTTGGCGAGAAGAAGGAGGAAGAAGCGCGCGTGGTCGACTCGGAGAAGCTCGACTATGAACTCTTCGACCGGTGGCTGCGCTTCCTCGCCAAGCCGCCCGTCTACTACCCGAACCTCAAACCCTGGCAGGAGCTGATCGCGAAGGGCGGGTCCAGGGCCGCGGCCCGGAAACTGGCCGACGATTTTCAGAGACAACTCGTCGACGTGGTGCTCGCCAAGAAGGACGTACGGGCGCAGAACGAGATCATCGTCGCGAAGGCTCTGCCGGGAACGAAACCGAAGCAGCCATCGAACCTGCCCAACGAGTTCGTCACCAACGACGACTTCTGTCCCGGCTGCGGCCTCGAACTCAAGGGGCTTCCCACCGAGCAGACGAACCTCTACAACGATCTGTTCGAAGAGGATCTCGATTCCACCGCGGCGCCGGGCCAGCCTCAGAAGTCGCCGCTCCTGGCTTTCCGCGGCTGGGGGCTCGAACGGCAGCTCGGCCCCGACCGCCGTGCCCTGATCGAGGCCCTGCGCGCGGACATCGCCGCGATGAAGAAGGCGCTCCCGGAGAAGTTCGCCTACGTCCATGGCGTGCGCGATCTGCCCGGACGGCCGCCCGAAAACCTCAAGGTAAACATCCGCGGCAGCGTCTTCCGGCTCGGCGAAGAAGCGCCGCGTGGTTTCCTCGCCGTGTTGAGCCCCAAGCCGGACGAGCCGGTGATCTTCACGAACGGGAGCGGCCGGCTCGAACTCGCTCGCACCATCCTCGCCCAGCCTCTCGCTGTCCGTGTGATCGTGAACCGGATCTGGAAGGGACACTTCGGCACGGGCATCGTCGACACCCCGAGCAATTTCGGGATCAACGGCGAGCGCCCCTCCCATCCCGAACTCCTCGACTACCTGGCCCAGTACTTTCTCGATCACGGCATGTCGATCAAGGCCCTCCACCGCGAGATCCTGCGCAGCGCCACGTATCGGCTGAGCGGCGCCAACGTGAAGGCGAATGCCGAGAAGGACCCGGCGAACCGTCTCTATTGGCGCGCGAACCGGCCGCGCATGAGCGCCGAGCAGATCCGCGATTCCGTGTTGTCGGTTTCTGGCGCCCTCGAACCCCAGATGGGCGGACCATCCGCGCCGCTCACGCCGAATTCGAAACGGCGGACCATCTACGGCAGGGTCAGCCGCTACAAGCTCGACGAGTATCTCCAGCTCTTCGACTTCCCGAGCGCGTCCCAGACCGCGGAGAAGCGCTTCTCGACCGACGTCCCGCTCCAGCGCCTCTTCCTGATGAACAGCGAGTTCATGCAGCAGCACGCCGAGAAGCTGGCGGAGAGAGTGGTGGGCGAACCGACGGAAGAAGCGCGGATCCAGCGGGCGTACCGCCTCATCTTCGGCCGCACCGCGACCCCCGCCGAGGTGCAGGCGGGAAGGGACTTTCTCCTCACCGAGCCGATGAAGCAGTACGAGGAGCGCAAGGCTGAGGCCGAGAAGGCAAAGGCGGCCGCGGCCGCGAATCCTGGCGCCACAGCGGCGGCTCCGGAACCCGTGGAGTCCGCCTTGGAAGAAGGTGGCCCGTCGGACGGGCCGGAGATGGGAATGATGGCGGGAGTTCTGCCCGGAAAGGGCGAAGGCCGCGCGAAAGACGCACCGAAGCGCCTGCCGGTCACGATCTTCGGCCGGTACCTCAAGGTCCTTCTAAGTTCCAACGAGTTCCTTTTCGTGAGTTGAGGGAGGCCATGCACGATTTCCCCGGACGACCACGGACCCGACGCGAGGCCCTGTGCCGCATGGGCGGCGGCTTCGGGATGATGGCCTTCGCCGGTCTCGTGAACCAGTCCATAGCGCGGGCGGGCGGCGTCTTGACTCAGGCGGGCGAACTCGCCGGACGCGCACTCGATCATCCGGCGCGCGCGAAGCGCGTCATCTTCCTCTTCATGAATGGCGGCCTGTCGCAGGTGGACTCGTTCGATCCCAAGCCCATGCTCGACAAGTACCACGGCCAGCCTCTTCCCGGCGGCCCCGTGGCGACGGAGCGGAAGACCGGGGCGTTGATGCGCTCGCCGTTCACCTTCAAGAAACACGGCCAGAGCGGCATCGAAATCAGCGAGTTGTTCCCGCACCTCGGCGAATGCGCGGACGACATGTGCGTGATCCGGTCGGTCCACACCGACATTCCCAATCACGAGCCCTCCATGCTCATGATGAACACCGGGCACACCCAGGTGGGGCGCCCGTCCCTGGGATCGTGGCTCACCTACGGCCTTGGAACCGGCAATCACAATCTCCCCGGCTTTGTGGTGCTCTGCCCCGACGTGCCGACCACCGTGGGTCCGCCGCTGTGGAACAGCGCCTTCCTTCCCCCCATGCACCAGGGCACCTTCATCTCCGACAAGGTCGAGCGTCCCGATCAGATCGTGGGGAAGGACTTCGATCCGAAGAAGCTCGTCTCCTTCATCAACAACAAGGACTTCACACTCACCGAGCAGCGGCGGGAACTGGACCTTCTGGCAAAGCTCGACAGGCTGCGCCGCGCCGGCCAGGAGAAAGACCCGCAACTCGACGCCGCCATCAACTCGATGGAGGTGGCGTACCGGATGCAGACCGAGGCCCCCGATGTCTTCGACATCCGGAAGGAAAGCGAAGCCACGCTTCGCATGTACGGCACCGGAAGCACGGCGCGCGGGTGCCTGATGGCCGTGCGCCTCGTCGAACGGGGCGTGCGCATGGTTCAGGTGTACTACGCCAAGGGCGACCCGTGGGACGCGCATTCCGACGTCCAGCAGCATCGAGTGAATGCGAAGAACTCCGATCAGCCTTTCGCGGCCGTCATCAAAGACCTCAAACAGCGCGGCCTCTTCAAGGACACACTCGTGGTTTGCGGCTCGGAGTTTGGCCGGACGCCGGTGGTCGAGGTGGGCGGTGGCGCGGGCAGCGTCCAGGCCGGGCGCGACCACAACCCCTTCGCCTTCAGCATGTGGCTCGCG
>CAYNHK010000189.1:0-10179 GCA_964396875.1 uncultured Acidobacteriota bacterium
AGTCGAGGTCGAAGGCGGGAATGAACTCGGTGGTCTTCATCCGGCTCTCCCAGATGGCGGGAAACTTCGCGAGGCTGTCGGTGATGGGGTTCGGCGCGGTTTGTCCGAGCCCGCAGTGGGACATGGTTTTCATGAGGCCCGCGATGTGGGTCATCTCTTCGATATCCACGGGCGACCCGCAGCCCCGTTCGAATTTCTTCACGTAGTTCGCGAGCAGGGTGGTGCCCACCCGGCACGGCGTGCACAGTCCGCAACTCTCGTGCTGGAAGAAGAGGGCGAAGTTCTTGATCGCGGCGAAGAGGTCCCGCTCGGGGCCGAAGACGATCAGGGTGCCCACGGTGCTCAGATCCTCGAAGCAGGCGGCGCGATCGAAGTCGCTCCGGTTGATCAGGGCTCCGCTGGGCCCGCTCACCTGGATGCCCTGCGCGTCTTGTCCGTCGCAGTCGCGGAGGATCTCTCGGATCGTGACCCCCATCGGGTACTCATAGATGCCGGGCCTTCCGCAATCGCCGGAGACGCAGAACAACTTGGTTCCCGTGGACGCTTCGGTTCCAATGCCCTTGAACCAGGCGCCTCCGCGGGCGCTGATGGCGGCGGCGCAGGCGAAGGTCTCCACGTTGTTCACCACGGTGGGCCGCTTGAAAAGGCCCTGCATCACGGGCATGGGCCAGCGCCGGCGCGGGATTCCCCGACGGCCCTCGATGCTCTTGATCATGGCGGTTTCCATGCCGCAGATGTAAGCCCCGGCGCCGAACTGAAGCTCGACATCGAAATCGAGCGCACTGCCCAGGATGTTCTTTCCAAGGAGGCCGAGCTCGCGCCGGCGTTTGAGGACCCCTTCGAGGTGATCCTTGAGGTACCAGTACTCCTGCCTCACGTACATGACTCCTTTGCGCGACCCGACCACATGGCCGCAGATGGTCATTCCTTCGACCACCATGTCCGCGCAATCGGTCAGGAGAACCCGATCCTTGAAAGTCCCTGGTTCTCCTTCGTCGGCGTTGCAGACCACGTAACGGTCGCCCTTGGCCGCGTCGCGCACCGATTCCCACTTGATGGCGGCCTTGAAGCCGGCGCCGCCCCGGCCGCGGAGTTCCGAGGAGTACATTTCCTTGAGGGTCTCGGCCCCGCCGCGTTCGAGCTGGTGCCTGCGGGCGTCGTGAGGAGGGAGATCCTCGGCCCACGGCTCAAGGCTCTTTCCCCCCCGATCGAGGCTGGCCCGAAGGCCCGCCCCCGGCTCGAACGCCCTGCGGAAGAACATGACGTCCGACCGGCGAATCCGGCTTTCCACCCGGAAGAACTCCTTCGGCCATTCCTCCAGGGGGACCTGGCCGTTGATGAGTTCGGCGATGAGTTCGACGCGCTTGCGGTCCAGCCTGGTCACCGGGAGGTAGTTGACCAAAGCCGCGGGGCCCTGGTCGCACATCCCCGTGCACGAAGTGAAGTGCACGCTGACCCGACCGTCCTTGCGGGTCTCGCCCGGTTTGACGCCGAGTCTTTCGCACAGGAGAGAAGCCAGGTCCCGGCTTCCCGACATCTGGTCGGTGATGTTGTCGCTCAGGTGAACGACGTAGTCGCCTTGAAATGTCGGGGAGAGGAAGGAGTAGAAACCGACGAGGCCCTCGATGCGGAGTTGCGACAGGCCCAGGCGATCGGCGAGCACCGGGAGCGCTGCCCTGGGGACATGGTGGAAGGCCCGCTGCAGGTCCAGCAGAATCTGCAACAACGACTGCGGACTACGCCCATGCCGGTCCAGGGTCTGTTCGAGAACCTCATGGAGGACCGACCCATCGAGTTGGTTCATACTCAACCTCCTCACGGCAACGGATCTGGGCGGGTCCGTCACAATCATCGTAGCACTCGAGTCAAGGTTGGGTTCCTCATGGCGACGGGGGACTTGCGAGGCTGGCCGCGACCAGTTGGCCGAGCGCGATGCCTCCGTCGTTGGGCGGCACGCGTTGATGCCAGTAGGGCGTGAAGCCGTCCTCGAGGAGCCGGTCGATTGTTCTCTCGGCGAGGAGGCGATTCTGAAAACAGCCCCCGGTCAGGCATACCCGCGTGATGCCCTCGCGTTTCGCCACGGCGACGATCATCTCCGTCAGTGTGTTGTGGAAGCGCCGCGCGATGTGGCCGGCCGGCACGTGCGAGCCCAGATCGGTCTCGATCGCTTCAATCATCGGCGCCCAGTCCAACCGTTCGTTCGCGAGTACGAGCTTGTAGGACGCTTCGTCATCGACGTGCATCGCCGCGAACTCCAGGTCCATGGCGGCCTGTCCCTCGAACCCGGACCTGCGCCGAAGTCCCGTCAAGGCGGCCACACCATCGAAGAGGCGTCCCGCGCTCGAGGTGCGGGCCACGCCCGTACCCGTCGCGAGCACGCTTCGCAACACCGCCTGCTCCTGCGCCGTAAAGCCAAGACGGTCTGACAGACCGTCCGACTCGAACACCGCGTCTCCTTTCATCTCGTAGAGAAGGCCGAGCGCGCTGCGCCGAGGCTCGCGTGCCGCCGAGTCTCCGCCCGCGAGCGGGAAGGTCCGCAGGTGCGCCACGCGTCTCCAGGCGCCGTCTCGAACCCGCAGGAACTCGCCGCCCCAGATGGTTCCGTCGACGCCGAGGCCCGCTCCGTCCCAGCTCACCCCGAGGACCTCACCGCGCAGGTCATTGTCCGCCATGCACGCCAGCACGTGAGCCAGATGATGGGGGACGCCAAGATGACGGCCGGGCAGCGCTGCCGCAAACTGCGTGGAGGCGTAGTCGGGATGGAGGTCGTGGGCGATCGTAGTGGCCACAAAGTCGTAGAGCCCGGGCAGACCGTGGACCACCTCGTGAAAACCGGCGAGTGCCTCGGGGGTGTCGAGGTCGCCCAGGTGGTGGGAGAGCATCAACTGACCGGCCACGGAGAAGCCGATGGTGTTCTTCAGATGCGCGCCCACCGCGAGGATCGACTCGCGCGTGTCCGACTGGGCGAGGGGCAGCGGGGCATAGCCCCGGGCCCGTCTTAGAAGCATGGGCCGTCCGGACACCATGCGCACGATCGAGTCGTCCGCGTATCGCGCGATGGGCCGGTTGTGGACGAGGAAGAGGTCCGCCAATCCCGCGAGCCGACCTTGAGCCTCGCGCTCGTCCGTGACGATCGGTTCATCCGCGCGATTCCCGCTCGTCGCCACCACGGCAATGCCCAGTGCGTGCATCAGCAGGTGATGCAGCGGCGCGTACGGCAGGAGCACGCCGAGGCATGGGTTCCCGGGCGCGATCGCTCGTGCCAGCATGTCGCCGCGTCGACGCAGTAGAACGATGGGCGCCTCGGGAGAGGTGAGGAGTCGTTCCTCGTCCGAGCTGAGGAGACAAGCCGCGTGGACCGCAAGGAGGTTGGGGAACATCACCGCGAAAGGTTTCTCTTCGCGATGCTTCCGCCGCCGCAATTCAAGGACCGCGGCCTCGCTCCGCGCATCGCACATCAGGTGAAAGCCCCCGATGCCCTTCACCGCGACGATCCGGCCGGCGCGCATGGCCTCAACCGCCGCGTCCAACGCGTGGGAACCCGTCGCCTTGACGACACCTGAGGGATCCCGGAGCGAGAGTTGCGGCCCACAATCGGGGCAGGCGTTTGGCTGCGCGTGAAACCGCCGATCGCGCGGATCTTCATACTCGGCCTGGCAGGGGCGGCACATGACGAACCGGGCCATGGTGGTGCGCTCACGGTCATACGGAATCGACGTGATGATGGAGAAACGGGGTCCGCACTGGGTGCAGTTGATGAAGGGATAGGCGAAGCGCCGGTCCGATGGATCGAAAAGCTCGCGAAGGCAATCGGCGCAGGTCGCGATGTCGGGCAGCAGCGGCGTGGTCCTTGGCCCCTGTTCCACGGTTTGCCGGATCTCGAAACCGACGTGCCCCGCGGGATCGAGCCAGCTGGCCTCGAGCCCCTGGATGAGGCCGCGGGCCGGAGCCTGATCGAGCAACGCGGGGACGAAGGCGAGCGCCGCCGCACTCGTGCCCTCGACATCGATCTCCACGCCGGTCGAGGAGTTCATCACAAAGCCTCGGAGGCCGAGGTCGGTGGCGACGCGGTAGACGGTCGGGCGGAACCCCACCCCTTGCACCGCGCCGCGAACGTAGACCCGAAGTCTCTTCTCGCCGATGATCGGCCTCCGATCAGCAAATCCGGGGCAGCTGTTCTCCGGACAACATGTCGACAATGCGGCGGGCTCCGATGCGCGTCCTGAGCACGAGGGAGCCGTGCGGTCCTGCAAGGACCCTTCCGATGATCGCGGCGTTCCGGCCCAGGGGATGGCGGCGCCAGGCCTCGAGGACGGCCCGGGCATGGGACGGCGCCACGATGGCGAGGCACTTGCCCTCGTTGGCGACATAGAGGGGATCGAAGCCAAGCAGTTCGCAGGCCCCTCGCACCGCCTCGTTGATGGGGATGGAGCGTTCTTCCAGCTCAATCGACACGCCCGCCGCCATCGCGATCTCGTTGAGCGCGCTCGCCACTCCTCCCCGCGTGGGATCCCGCAGCACGTGGAGGTGGGGGCCGGCGACGTCCATGGCCGCGGCCACGAGTTCGTGCAGCGAAGCGGAGTCGCTCACCAGCTCGGTTTGAAACTGCAGGCCCTCTCGCACCGACATGATGGCGATTCCGTGAACCGCGATCTCTCCGTTGATGAGCACAAGATCATCCGGGGCGGCCCGAGTCGGCGCGATCTCGATCCCCTCCGGCACGATGCCCATGCCGGCGGTGTTGATGAAAATGCGGTCGGCCTTTCCGGAATCGACCACCTTGGTGTCGCCGGTGACCACACAGACGCCGGCCGCGGCCGCGGCCTGACCCATGGACATGGCGATCCGACGGAGGTCCGCGAGAGGGAAACCTTCTTCGAGGATGAAGCCGGCGGAGAGATGCAGCGGCCGCGCGCCGCACATCGCGAGGTCGTTGACCGTCCCATGAACCGCGAGGGAGCCGATATCGCCGCCGGGAAAGAAGACGGGGTCGATGACGTAGGAGTCGGTGCTGAAGGCGACCCGGCCGGGAGGGAGATCGACGAGAGCGCCGTCGTGAAGGACCTCCAGAGCGTGGTTGCGCAGGGCGGGCACGAAAACGGTGTCGATCAGATTCCGGGTCAAGCGCCCGCCCGCACCATGGGCCATCTGAACGGTGTCTGCCGGCTGGGTGGGGACGGGGCACGACCACTGCGAAGGGTCCGGATGCCTGGGCGCGTTCATGCCGGCCTTCGGTAGGCATCGTAGGCCGCGCAAGCGCCCTCGGCCGACACCATGGGGGCGCCGAGCGGATGATCGGGCGTGCACGCGCTTCCAAAGGCCACGCACTCAAAGGGCCGCTTATGGCCGAGGAGAATTTCGCCCGCGATGCAGACTCTCGGTTCCTCGGGATGGATGTGGGCGCAATCGAATCGACGCGCGGCATCGAGAGAAGCGAACTCCTGACGCAGCCTCAACCCGCTCTTCGGAATCATCCCGATCCCGCGCCAGGCGCGATCGCAGGTCTCGAACACGCGGCGCACCAGAGCCCGCGCGTGCTCGTTGCCTTCGCGGGTGACCGAACGCTTGTAGGCGTTTTCGACCGTGGCCGTTCCATTCTCGAGCGCCTTCACGCAGGCGAGGATCCCGGCCATGAGGTCCACCGGTTCGAAGCCGGTGACCACGATGGGGATGCCGTGTTTCGCGGCCAGCGGCGCGTATTCCTCGAAACCCTCGACCGCGCAGACGTGGCCCGCGGCGAGGACGCCCTGGATCCGGCAGTGGGGATCCCCGAGTATGGCGTCGAGGGCGGGCGGAACCAGGACGTGCGAACACAAGACCGTGAAGTTGGAGAGAGCCAGCTCATGGGCGCGCCACACCGCCATGGCATTTCCAGGCGCGGTGGTTTCAAACCCCACCGCGAAGAAGACAACCTGGCGCGTGGGATTTTGGACGGCCAGGCTCACCGCGTCGAGCGGGCTGTAGACAATGCGCACATCGCCGCCTTCGGACTTCACCTGCAGCAGGCTTTTCGTCGATCCGGGCACGCGCAACATATCGCCGAAGGACGTGAAGATGACTCCCGGCCGCGCCGCGATCTCGATGGCCTGGTCGATCATCTCGAGCGGCGTGACGCACACCGGACAACCCGGGCCATGGACGAGAGTCAGGCGGTTCGGCAGAAGCTGGTCAAGGCCGAATTTGAGGATGGCATGGGTCTGACCCCCGCAGATTTCCATCAGGGTCCACGGCCGCGTCTGCGTCGATGCGAGGGTCGCCGCGGTCTGCTGCACGGTATCGCCATCGCGGTATTCGTCAACGAAGCGCATCGAGCTCTCCCATCTGGCGCAGCAGCTCGAAAGTGAGGGCGGCTTCCTCCTCGTCCACCTGACTGATCGCGAAGCCTGCATGCACGATCACGTACTCGCCGACTTTGATCTCGGGGAGGAAGGAGAGGCAGACCTCCTTCTGGATGCCGCCGAACTGAACGCGGCCCATCGGTAGGTCGACGCCCTGCCGGGTTATCTCCAGGACCTTTCCGGGAACCCCAAGGCACATGGCGTGACTCCCTCCTACTCGTGGACTTTCGATGCGTGTTGGAGCCAGGAGAGCCAGGCCGGCATCCCGACGCCGGTCCTCGCCGACAGTTCGAAGATCGGGGCTTTCGGGTTCAGGCCCGTGATGACTCGCCTGGCCTCCGGGAGGTCGAAGTCGCCGAGGTTCAGGTCGGTCTTCGAGATGATGACCGCCGTGGCGCTGCTGAAGGCCAGCGGGTACTTGGCCGGTTTGTCGTGCCCTTCGGCCAGGCTCAGGATGGTCACACGTTCATGTTCACCGAGAGCAAACTCCGTCGGGCAGATGAGATTGCCCACGTTCTCGATAAAGAGCAGGCCGGAACGCGGGGGCTCCAGGCGATAAAGGGCTCGCTGGACCTGGTGCGCATCGAGGTGGCAGGAACGGCCGGTTTCGATCTGAAACACCGGGACGCCGGTGCGGGCGATGCGCTGAGCGTCGAGATCGGTCGCCTGATCCCCCTCGATCACCGCGCAGGGGACCCGCGCGGTGCGCAGGGCCGCGAGAGTTGTTTCGAGGAGAGTGGTTTTCCCGGCCCCCGGCGAACTGATCAGGTTGAAGCAGCGGATGCTTCGTTCGTCGAAGAAGGACCGGTTCTGGGCGGCGAAGGTCTCGTTCTCGGCCAGGAGCGCCGCCCCGACCTCGAGTATCCGGGAGACGCGGGTCGGCGGACCCTGCCCGCAGCCGCAGGTCCCGCACATGGCTACTCGACCTCCACTGCGCGAAGGGTCATTTCCCTGCCGCCTTTGATGCCGAGCGGCCATGCGCCGCAATCGGGACACGGATCCATGAAGTCCTGGACCTGGCACGTGGTCAGGCAGCCCGGGCACCGGCCGGTGGCGGACACGATCTCGACGGTGAGGCCGGCACCGTCGCACATCGTTCCCCGGGCCACTGCCGGAAAGCAGAACATCAGGGAGTCCATCTCCACACCGCTCAGGGCGCCGAGAACGACGTCCAGGTTCACCACGCGGGTGGCGTGATGCGACATCGCCTGCTCGATGGCGGCCTTGACGAGAGAACAGGCGATGGAGAGCTCATGCATGACGGCGGCCCTGTTACTGGTTTAGGACTCGTGGAGCGGGGCGTCAATGGTCCCTATGCACCATGAGACAAGGCGCTTCGGCCAAACCTGCGGGCGTAACATCGCGAGGGACGACCATGGCCGACCTCCGCCCCTATCCGTTCGCGGCCCTCATTCGACGCGCCCTTCGCGAGCTCGAGGAGAGAGATTCGGTCTTCGATCTGCCCATCAGCAAGGGCTTCTATGGCAGCGCGGATCGTGATCTGTCCATCGCGTTTCACCACCATCGGCCCTCGTCGCCCCTTGGCCCCGCGGCCGGCCCGCAGACCCAGATGGCCCAGAACATCGTGCTGTCGTGGCTCGCGGGCTGCCGGGTCATGGAACTGAAGACCGTCCAGATCAAGGACGACCTGCAGATTCCGCGGCCCTGCATCGACATGCAGACCGTGGGCTACAACGTCGAGTGGAGCCAGGAACTCCGCCTCGACGAGAGTCTCGATGAATACGTGAAGGGCGCGATGCTCATCGAAATCCTGCGCGCTTCCGGCCGCTTCAACCTGGCCCCCGGCTTCGACCGCGTGATCTACGACATGAGCGTCGGCTACGACCTCGCGGGAATCAGGAGTGAGAAGATCCAGCGATTCATCGCCGGTCTTCAGGACGCCAGCGCGGTGGTCGAGCGTTTTCGCGCCGAGATTCCCTCCGAGTTCGCCCGGTACCGCGACCTCGACTTCGAGACCCACTTATCCGACTCGCTCACTCTCTCGACCTTCCACGGCTGTCCGCCCGATGAGATCGAGCGGATCCTCGCCTTCCTGCTCGAGCACAACCACCTGCACTGCAACGTCAAACTGAATCCGACGCTGCTCGGGCCGGACCGGGTGCGCGGACTGCTCCACGGCGTGATGGGCTACGGCGACATCCACGTGCCCGATTCCGCGTTCGAACGCGACGCCCGCTGGTCCCAGATGGAGGGTTTCGTGGGCCGCCTGGGCGAGAAGGCGAAAGGCCTCGGCCTCTCCTTCGGAGTGAAGTTCACGAACACGCTCATCGTCGAAAACCGACGGGCCTTCTTTCCCCGGAGCGAGAAGGAGATGTACCTGTCGGGACCGCCGCTGCACGTCCTCGCCTTGAATCTCGTGCAGGCGTTTCGCAAGGTGTTCGGATCGCGCTTTCCCATCTCGTTCTCGGCCGGGGTCGATCGCGGGAACTTCGCCGACTCGGTGGCGCTGGGTCTCACCCCGGTCACGATATGCAGCGATCTGCTCCAGCCCGGCGGCTATGCCCGCGCAGGCCGGTACTTCGAGCCGCTGCTCGCCCGCATGAAAGACCTCCGCGCGCGGACCATCCCGGAGTATGTGATTCGGGCGTTCGGCCTCGGCGCCGATGGCCTCGAGGATCTCGATGGGCTGGATCACGACGCGAGGCTCCGTTGCGCTTCCGCCCTGATGAGCGGCGGCGACCTGACCGCCGCGGCCGGGGCCGATTGGATCGAGCGCTGGGCGGAGGCGACCGCCCTGCACAACAGCGAACATCACGTGCCTCGCGCCACCCTCGATCCCCGGTACGCGCACGCGGAGAACAGCAAGCCGCCGCGAAAACTCGATTCCCGCCTGACCCTGTTCGACTGCGTGACCTGCTCGAAGTGCGTGCCGGTCTGTCCCAACGATGCGAACTTCACATACGTCCTGCCCGCGGTCGTGCAGCCCATCGTCAAGGTGCGGCATGAGGACGGCGTCTGGATCGCGCGCATGGGCGGAAACCTCGTCGTCTCGAGGAAGCTCCAGTACGCCAACTTCGCCGACTTCTGCAATGAGTGCGGCAACTGCGATGTCTTCTGCCCCGAGGAGGGCGGGCCCTATCAGCTCAAGCCCCGCTTCTTCGGAACGGCCGCCGACTGGCGCCGCTACTCGAAGCATGATGGTTTCGCCATGGAATACCCCGAGCCCGGCCGCAGGCGGATGCTCGGAAGAATCGACGGACGCGATCTGAGCCTCGAGGCGGTGGGCGACCGGGTGCGCTTCGCCGGTCCGGACTTCGACGTGACCCTGGCCCCCAGGGATCCTGTCCGCACCCTGAGCGGGACCGCGGAGGGTGAGATCGACCTCACCTGGCTGCACATCCTGATGTGGATTCAGGCCGCGGTGTTCGATTCCGGGTCGGTCAACTACCTGAATGCGCTGAGCCCGAAAGAGGTGTCGCCGTGACGAGTCAAAAACTGCGGATCAACGGAGATCGCCTGATGAGCCGGCTGATGAAGCTGGCCGAAGTCGGCGCCATCGATGGTGGCGGCTGTTGCCGCCTCGCCCTCACCGACGAAGATCGGGCGGGTCGCGATCTGGTGGTCGGTTGGATGAAAGACCTCGGTCTCACGGTCACGATCGACCAGATCGGCAATGTCCTGGGCCAGCGCGCGGGAACATCGGACCTGAAGCCGGTGATCATCGGCTCTCACATCGATACGGTGCGTACGGGCGGCAAATACGACGGGAATCTCGGCGTCCTCGCCGGCCTCGAGGTTATCGAGAGGCTGAACGAGGAGAGTGTCGTGACCGGCCATCCCATCGCGGAGTACGCCGAGGAGATGAAGCACCTCGTGTCGG
>CAYNHK010000190.1:0-10080 GCA_964396875.1 uncultured Acidobacteriota bacterium
GCGACTGCTTCTGGGTGGCCCTCGAGGCCTGCCGCATCGCCCTCAAGTACATGACGCCGGTGATCCTGCTTTCGGACGGCTATCTCGCAAACGGCGCCGAGCCCTGGAAAGTCCCGGCCCCCGACGATCTGCCTTCCTTCCCCACGAAATTCCGGACCGATCCCGAGGGCTTCAAACCCTTCCTCCGCGATCCGAAGACGCTCGCGCGGCCGTGGGCGGTTCCCGGTACGCCCGGTCTCGAGCACCGCATCGGCGGCATCGAGAAGCAGGACGTCACCGGCAACATCAACTACGAACCGGCGAACCACGACAAGATGGTCCGCCTGCGCGCGGCCAAGGTGGCCGGTGTGGTGGCCGATGTCCCCGATGTGGTCCCCGCGGGCGACCCCGAGGGCGACGTTGTGATCGTGGGATGGGGGTCGACCTACGGTTCGATCACCTCCGCACTCCCTGCGCTGCGCGCCAAGGGCCACAAGGTGGGCCACATCCATCTCCGCCATTTGAATCCCATGCCGAAGAATCTCGGCGCGGCCCTTGCACGGTACAAGAAGGTGCTGGTGCCCGAAATCAACCTCGGCCAGCTCTCTTTCATCCTGCGCGCCACCTACCTGGTGGACGCGATCTCGTACTCCAAGGTCGAAGGCAAGCCGTTCAAGACGAGCGAAATTGAGAAGAAAGTTCTCGAGGTGATCCAGTGAACGCATCCGTGCCTTTGACGCGTAAAGACTTCCAGACCGACCAGGAGGTCCGCTGGTGCCCGGGTTGCGGCGACTACGCGATTCTCGCCGCGGTTCAGTCCGTCTTCCCTGAACTGGGCATCCCACGCGAGAAGTTCGCGGTCGTCTCGGGCATCGGTTGCTCGAGCCGGTTCCCGTATTACATGAACACCTTCGGGTTCCACACCATCCACGGCCGCGCGCCCGCGGTGGCAACCGGCCTCAAGCTGGCCCGGCCCGAACTCGAAGTCTGGGTGGCCACGGGCGATGGCGACTCCCTCTCGATCGGCGGCAACCACACGATCCACATGCTGCGCCGCAACGTGGGGCTCAAGGTCCTGCTCTTCAACAACAAGATCTACGGCCTCACCAAGGGCCAGTACTCGCCCACTTCCGAGATCGGCAAGAAGGCGAAGTCGACGCCGTTCGGCTCCGTCGATCGCCCCTTCTCCCCGCTCGCCCTGGCACTCGGCGCCGGCGCCACGTTCCTCGCGCGTTCGGTGGATGTCTTCCAGCCGCACATGAAGACGACCCTCAAGCGCGTGGCTTCGCACAAGGGCACCGCGTTCACGGAAATCCTCCAGAACTGCAACATCTTCAATGATGGAGCGTGGGACGCGATCGCGGAGAAGGACGTGCGCGACGATCACGTGCTCTTCCTGGAACACGGCAAGCCCCTCGTCTTCGGTAAGGCGAAGGACAAGGGCATCCGCATGAACGGCTTCGACATCGAAGTGGTGACCCTGGGCCCCGGCGTCTCCGAAGCCGACCTGCTCGTCCACGACGAGCGTCATCCCTCGCTCGCCTACGCCTTCATGCTCGCGAGCATGGACTCCCGCCCCGGCTTCCCCACTCCCGTGGGCATCCTGCGGGCGGTGGATCATGCGTCGTACGAAGACCTCGTAAATGAACAGGTGCGCCAGATCGTCGCGAGCAAGGGCAAGGGCGATCTCGGCAAGCTGCTGCGCGGCCCGGAGACCTGGGAAGTCAGGTAGGGCGCCGAGCCGCAATGACGCTCGGGTTTACGCTCAACGGTCGGTCGGTTGAGGTAGACCCGCGCGACGGCGAGTCTCTGCTCGAAACCCTCCGCGACCGCTGCGGCGTGCGGTCCGTCAAGGACGGTTGTTCACCCCAGGGACAGTGCGGTTGTTGTCTCGCCATCGTGGGCGGGCGCGCCGTCACCACCTGCGCCATGCCCGCGAGCAAGGCCGCGGGTCTGGAGATCCTGACCCTCGAGGGTCTGCCCGATGCCGAGCGGAAGCATATGACCGACGCCTTCGTTGCGGCCGCGGGGCTCCAGTGCGGGTTCTGCATCCCCGGCATCATGGTCCGGACCAAGCACCTGCTCGACAAGTCGCCCGATCCGTCGCGCGATGAGATCGCGATGGCCATCGACGCGCACCTGTGCCGATGCACCGGGTACGTGAAGATCATCGACGCGGTCGAACTTCTGGCGCGGGCCCGCCGCGGCGAAACCGTGCCGAAGCCTCAGTACGATGGCGGCGTGGGTGAACGGGTCGCCCGTTATCGCGGCGCCGACCTCGCACTCGGCGATCGGCCCTACGTCGCCGACCTGCGACGCGACGGCATGCTCTTCGGTGCGCTGAGCTTGTCGGCTCATCCCCGGGCGCGGGTGGTGCGCATCGATACGTCGCGCGCGGCCGCCCACCCCGGCGTGGTCGCGGTCGCCACGTATCGCGATGTCCCCGGCGATCGCTGGTACGGCCTGATCAAGCTCGACTGGCCCGGGTTCGTGGCGGAAGGCGAAGAGGTTCGGTACGTCGGCGACGTGATCGCGGCGGTGGCCGCGGTCGATGCCCACACCGCGCAGGTCGCGGCGGATCTGGTCGAAGTCGAGTACGAGGTGCTTCCTGCGGTCACCTCCACCGAGGCGGCTCTCGCCCCGGGAGCCCCTCAGGTCAATCCGAAGTACGGCAACGTGCTGTCGCACACGAAGATCCGGCGAGGCGACGTCGACGCGGCGCTCGCGAAGAGCGCGCACGTCGTCACCGGCACCTGGTCGACCCAGCGTATCGAACATCTTTTCCTCGAACCCGAATCGGCTCTGGTTGAGCCGGGCGAGCGGCCGGGCACGTTCAAGCTCTACTCTCAGGGCCAGGGCGTCTTCGACGACCGCCGGCAATGTGCGTCGTTCCTCGGCATCGACGAAGAGGACCTGGCCGTTGAGCTGGTCCCGAACGGCGGCGCTTTCGGTGGCAAGGAAGACATGTCCGTCCAGGCGCAGACCGCTTTGCTCTCGAAGGTGACCGGTCGTCCTGTGCTGTTGACACTCACCCGCGAGCAGTCGATCCGCGTTCATCCGAAGCGCCATCCCATCACCATGAACTACACCGTGGGGTGCGACGCCGAGGGTCACCTCACCGCAGTCAGAGCCCACATGGTCGGCGACACGGGGGCTTACGCCTCCGTAGGCGCCAAGGTGCTGGAGCGGGCGGCCGGCCATGCGTGCGGTCCGTATCGCGTGCTCAACGTCGAGGTCGATGCCATCGCCGCGGTCACGAACAATCCTCCCTGCGGGGCGATGCGCGGATTCGGCGCGAACCAGTCGAGTTTCGCCATTGAAGGCTGCATGGACCTTCTCGCCGCGAAGGTCGGCATCGACGGCTGGGAGATGCGCTGGCGCAACGCCGTCGATGTTGGCGACACGTTCGCGTCGGGCCAGGTCTTCGAGAAGTCGGTGGGCATCAAGAAGACACTTCTGGCCACCAAGGACACTTACTACGCGGCTCGTGCTTCAGGCCGCGCGGTGGGCATCGCCTGCGGTCTCAAGAACAGCGGCATCGGGAATGGGGCCGTCGAGTGGGGCAAGGCTCGGCTGGTGGTCGAGTCCGACGGCACCATCTCCCTCTACAACGGCTACACCGAGATGGGCCAGGGCCTTCTCACCGTCCTCACCCAGTTCGCGGCCGAGGTCACCGGCCTCTCGCCCTCCATCTTCCGGCCCAAAGTCGACTCGACCTTCGCTCTCGGCTGCGGCCAGACCACAGGCTCGCGAGCCACCCTGTTTGGCGGCAACGCGGTGAAGAGCGCGGCCGAACACTTGAAGGCCGCTCTCGATTCGGGTCGCCGTCTCTCCGACATGGCGGGCGAGGTCTTCGCCGCCGACGTGAAGGTTGATGACACCACCGCGCCGGGGGCGGACGTCGTGAAGGTGAAAACGCACACCTCGTTCGGCTTCGCCACTCAGATCTGCATCCTCGACGAGAAGGGCCGGGTCGATCGTTTTGTGGCCGCGCACGATGTCGGCCGCGCCGTGAACCCGGCCCTTTGCGAAGGCCAGATCGAGGGCGCGATCCACATGGGCCTCGGCTACGCGCTCACCGAGGAACTGCCCTGCGATGGCGGTTGGCCGGTGACCTACAAGCTTCGCCAACTCGGCGTCCTGCGCGCGCGCGACATGCCGAAGGTCGAGGTCATCCTCGTCGAGGATCCCGAGCCCGAAGGGCCGTTTGGGGCCAAGGGCGTAGGTGAGATCGGTCTGGTGCCCACCGCGGGCGCGGTGGCCAGCGCCCTTGCCGCCTTCGATGGCGTGTGGCGCAACACCCTGCCCATGAAGGACTCGCCGGCCTCCCGCGCCATGAGTGTTGGTCGCATCAAGTCCGCGACGAAGTCTTGACCGCGCCAGGCCTCGTCAACGCTCACACGCATCTTTACAGCGGACTCGTGCCGCTCGGTATGCCCTCGCCAGCAGTCCCGCCGCCCGACTTCATGTCGATCCTCCGGCAGGTGTGGTGGCGGCTCGACCGCGCCCTGGACGAGGCTTCCCTCGCCGCGAGCGCAGAGTTGTACGCCGCAGAAGCAGTCGCGCTGGGCGCTGCCGGTTTGATCGATCATCACGAGTCACCGAACCTGATTGAAGGTTCGCTCGACATCCTGGCCGACGCGTGCGCGCGCTTCGGGATGCCCGCGGTGCTTTGTTACGGCGCTACCGAACGAAACGGGGGTCGCGATGAAGCCCGACGCGGACTCGCGGAATGCGCGCGTTTCGCCAGGGAGAACCGCCGGCCCGGAGTCGGCGCGGTGGTAGGGCTGCACGCGTCCTTCACCGTATCCGACGACACGCTTCGCGAGGCGGCTTCTCTCGCGCGCGATCTCGGCACCGTCCTTCATATCCACGTCGCGGAAGACAAGGCGGACGTGGACGACGCGCGGGCGCGGGGCTATGCGGGTGTGATCGACCGGCTAACCAGGCTGGACGCGATGGTGCCCGGATCGATCTTCGCGCATGGAGTTCACCTCACCGTCGATGAAGTCAAGGCGTGCGAGGCCGCGGGGATCTGGCTCGTCCAGAATCCGAGATCGAACAAGGGCAATCGCGTCGGCTACCCGAGCGCACTCGCGGCCTCCGGCCGGGTCGCGCTCGGCACCGATGGGTACCCTGCGGCAATGGCCGAAGAAGTGAGCGCCCTCCTGGACGAGTCGGCGGCCAACGGCGACGACCCCGACCGTGCACGCGCTCGACCCGGGGCGGGAGCGAAACTCCTCGCCGAACGCCTCGGAGGTGCAGCGGCTCCCCCGCCTTTGGCCGCCCGCGCCTCGGCGGCGGCGGCTCTCGACGGCATTCGTGCCCGCGTCCAGTCTGATGCAAATGCACTGTGGGAGCGGATGAGCCACCTCTAGACTCGACAATGTTATGAGCCGACCCGCCCTCGAAACCGCCATCGTCGACCGCACCGTCCGTGATCGCACGGTCGCGCTGTTTCGCGAGCGTCGCATCATCCTGCCCACGCTGTCCGAACTCGCCCAGCCCGACACCATCCCCGCGGCCATCGTGGAAGCGCTCGCCGCGGTGGAACCGGACGCTCCCGCGGCCCTCAATCTCTTCAGGGTTCATTGGCACAACGATGCGGATCGCCGTTCGCGCGCGGCCGTGCCCAATCATGTGGTCCTTCCCGAAACGCTCACCGGTGTCCCGAGCCCGATCATCGTCGCCTTCGGCAATCGGTTTCCGATGATCCGCGCTCACAAGGTCCTGGCCGCCTACGGCTGCCTCGTACCGCGCCTGATGACCGGCCAGTTCGACCCGACCCGTCACCGGGCGGTGTGGCCGTCCACCGGGAACTACTGCCGGGGCGGCGTCGCGATCTCCCGCATTCTCGGCTGTCGCGGCGTGGCTGTGCTGCCCGAAGGCATGAGCGAGGAGCGTTTCCGCTGGCTCGAGCAATGGGTGGCGGATCCGGGCGACATCGTCCGCACCGTGGGCACGGAGAGCAACGTCAAAGAGATCTACGACAAATGCGCGGAGCTCGACGCCGACCCCGGCAATGTCATCTTCAATCAGTTCTCCGAGTTCGCGAATCACCTGATTCACTTCCACGTCACGGGTCCCGCACTCGAGCGGGTCTTCGTGGCCGCGCGCGCCGCGAACCCGAAGCTGCGTCTCGCCGCGTTCGTCTCGGCCACTGGCTCTGCCGGCACCATCGGAGCCGGGGACTACCTCAAAGACCAGCACGGCGCGCGCATCGTCGCCGCCGAAGCTCTCGAGTGCCCGACCATGCTCTACAACGGCTTCGGCGAGCACAACATCCAGGGCATCGGCGACAAGCACATTCCATTCATCCACAACGTCACCAACACCGACGTCGTGGTGGCGATTTCCGACCGCGCCACCGACGAACTGAACGTCGTGTTCAACACCGATCACGGCCGGGCCGCCCTGGCCGCGCGCGGATTGGCCAGGGATCTCATCGCCGCGTTGCCTCACATGGGCTTCTCCAGCATCTGCAACGTGCTGGGCGCCATCAAGACGGCGAAGAAACTCGGGCTCGGCGCGGATGACGCGATCGTCACCGTGGCCACCGACGGGGCCGAGTTGTACGAGACCGAGGTCGACAAGGCGATTGCGAAACGCTTCTCTGGAACCTTCGATCGGGCCACCGCCGATCGGGCTCTCGATCGTCATCTTGCCGGGGCCACTACCGATCACACGCTGCCCCTGTCGCCGTCCGATCGCGACCGCATCTTCAACCTCGGCTATTTCACCTGGGTCGAACAGCAGGGCGTGTCCCTCGCGGATTTCGAACGGCGGCGCAGCCAGTCGTTCTGGCGCGACCTTCGTCCCGCGATTCCCGTGTGGGATCGGTTGATCCGCGAGTTCAATGCCGAGTCGGGTGTGTCGCTCGCCTCGTCGTGAATCCGTCTGCCTTCGTGTGTTCGGGCTGCGGGCGCGTAGCCGAGGCTACGGCGCTTCCCTTCCGCTGCGCGAACACGGGACGGGACACACGCGATCATGTGCTTGTGCGCGGGGGGCCCCCACCGGGCGCCTCCATGCCCGCGGATGGCGATCTCAATCCGTTCATCCGTTATCGCGAGCTCTCGGCCTCATGGGCGCTCGCCGAGGAGCGCGGCCTGTCGAATGGCGACTACGTGGCGCTCGTGGACGGTCTCGACCGAGCGGTAGCCGAGATCGACGGCCGTGGCCTCGAGATCACGCCCTGGCGCGTCGCGACGAAGGCGGCGAAGCATCTGGGCCTTGCCCCCGGGGGCCTGTGGATCAAGGATGAGACCGGCCAGGTGGCGGGCTCGCACAAGGCACGCCATCTTTTCGGAATCGCGCTGTATCTCGCAGTCGCCGAGCGTACCGGCGCCATCGGCGCCGCCGATTCCGCGCGCCCGTTCGCCATCGCCAGTTGCGGCAACGCCGCCCTGGCCGCCGCAGTGGTGGCGCGCGCGGCTCAACGCCCGCTGCAGGTCTTCGTCCCGCCCTGGGCCGACGCGGTCGTCATCGATCGGCTGAAGTCGCTCGATGCGCAGGTCGCCCTCTGCCCGCGTCGCGACACCGACCCCCCGGGCGACCCCTGCCATCATCGTTTTCGCGAAGCGGTTGAGGCGGGCGCGCTTCCCTTCTGCTGCCAGGGCAGTGACAATGGACTCACCATCGACGGCGGGATGACATTGGGTTTCGAGTTGGCCTCGCAAAGTGTCGCCGCACCGCTGGACCGTCTGCTCGTTCAGGTCGGCGGGGGCGCCCTTGCGAGTGCCGTGATTCAGGCCCTCGCCTGGGCTCACGCTGCGGGCGCGCTTCCCCGTCTCCCGGCGCTTCACGCGGTTCAGACGGCGGGCGGGTTCCCGCTGATCCGGGCCTGGCGGCGTGTCGCGCGCGGCCTGGTCGTGAACCTCGGCGGGTCGTTGACGCCGGGCGACGACCGGGCGCTGGATGACGATGCGGCGCGGGCCGATGCCGGGGCGGCCCGCTGGCTCGCCGCCCACGCGGATGCCGCGGCCCTGGAGCAAGCGGTCGCATCCGCGGCTCAGGACCGGGCGGCCTTCATGTGGGCCTGGGATTCCGAACCCGCAAGCCTCGCCACCGGCATTCTCGATGACGAAACCTACGATTGGCTGGCTATCGTTCGCGGGATGCTGACCACGGGCGGCTGGCCGGTGGTCGCCTCCGAGCACAACATCCTCGAGGCCTGGTGCGAAGGCCGTGGCGAAGGCATCGTAGCGAGCGCCACTGGAACCGCCGGCCTCGCGGGCGGGATGAGCCTGGCCCAGGCTGGTTTGCTGAGCCCTCACGACAGGGTGGGCGTTCTATTCACGGGAGTCGATCGATGACCCGAACCATCCGTGTCGCGCTGAGCGAGACGTGCAACGTCTATCCGGACATGCCCGCGAGCCTCGCCGATCTAAAGGCCCTGGCGAATCGGCTCGATGACATCAGGGCGGCAAACGTGACCCATCACATCGACCTCGCTCGCTCCGCCGCGCAGGCCGGAGCGCAGATCCTGGGGATGGGCGAGCTTTTCACCGGGCCCTATTTCGCGCTCGGCCGCGACCCCATGTGGCTGGGCCTCGCCGAGGACGCGCTCGAAGGTCCGACGGTCACGACCCTTCGAAAGACCGCACGCGAAACCGGGCTCATCCTCGTGGCCCCGATCTTCGAACACGATGCGCGTTCCGGTCGTCGCTTCAACACCGCGGTGGTGATCGACGAGACGGGCGAAATCCTCGGCCGATACCGCAAGACCCACATCCCGGTGGGCACGAACGAGCAGGCGTCGTTTTGCGAGACCTTCTACTATGACCGGAGCGACGGCGACCTCGGAACCTGGCCGCGTAACGTCTCCCGCAACCCGTTCTTCCCGGTGTTCGAGACGCGCCTGGTGCGGCTCGGCATCGCGATCTGCTACGACCGGCACTTCGAAGGCGTGATGTCGGCGCTGGCCGAAAACGGCGCGGAGCTCGTGCTCTCCCCCGCCGTCACCTTCGGCGCGAAGTCGCGACGCATGTGGGATCTCGAGTTCCCGGTCGACGCGGCCCGGCACAACCTCTACATCGGCGGCTCGAACCGTCGCGGGGTCGAACCGCCGTGGACCCAGGAGTACTTCGGAGCGAGCTACTTCGCGGGACCAAATGGCGTGGCGCCGACCGTCGCCTCACCCAGTCCCAGACTCGTCATCGCCGATCTGGATCTCGACCTTCTCCGCGGAGCCGACTCTTCAGGCTGGGACCTGCCGCGCGATCGCCGGCCGGACATCTACCGGCCTCCGGTCTGACCAGGAGTCGCGCGGGGTCAGTCGACCCGGGCGACCTGCTGGACGACGTCGAGCAGGACATTGGCGCCCGCGATGATCTGGCCGGCTTCGGTGAACTCGCGCACATTGTGGCTGATTCCGCCTCGACTCGGCACGAAGATCATCCCGGTGGGACAGCGGGGCGCGAACATCTGGGCGTCGTGACCGGCCCCCGATGGCATGCGGCGCACGGTGAGACCCGCGGCTTTGGCCGACCGTTCGACCCGATCGATCATCTCGGGCGCGAAGTCCACCGGTTCGAAGCGCGCCAGGGTTCGCCGTGTGACCTCCACCCCTTCGGCTTTCGCCGCCTGATCGATGAACGCGAACGTGGCAGCCTCCGCGCGCTGCAGCGTGGCCTCGTCGGTGTTGCGGATGTCTATGGTCATCACCACGTGGTTGGGGATGACGTTCACGAGGTTCGGCGCGAAGGTCAGGTGGCCCACCGTGCCCACCTGGGCCCCGCCGAACTCGCGGGTCAGGCCGCGGACGAAACACGCGATCTCGGCGGCGACATAGCCTGCGTCATTCCTCATCGACATGGGCGTGGTTCCCGCGTGGTTCGAGACGCCGCGCAGCGTCACCTCGGTCCAGGAAATCCCCTGCACTCCGGTCACCGCGCCGATCTCGAGACCCTCGCGTTCGAGCACCGGGCCCTGCTCGATGTGCAGCTCGAAGTAGGCGGCGGCGCGCACCGTGCCCACCTTCGTGTCGCCCGCGTAGCCGATACGCTTCAGCTCATCCCCCACCGAAGCCCCGTCAATGCCTTTGGTGGCGAGGGCGGTCTCAAGGTCGAGGGCGCCTTGATGCACCGCGCTGCCCATCATGTC
>CAYNHK010000191.1:0-9942 GCA_964396875.1 uncultured Acidobacteriota bacterium
ACGTCGGTCGGATGGGTCGCGGGCTCGAATCGCCACTGTTCGGGCGCGGCGTAGGCCTCGCTCACAAACATCCGGATCGTCAGGGAAGAGGGAGCGTCGTCCACCAGTCGCGCGATACCCATGTCGGCGAGCTTCCATCGGCCTTCGTGCAGGAGAACGTTCGCGGGCTTGAGGTCGCCGTGGACGATGCGTTTCATCTCCTGGAGGCCGGTCAGGACGTCCATGAGCACGCCCATCGCGTCTTCATCCACCATCGGGCCATCGCGGTCGAGGAGGTCTTGAAGGCTTTCCTTGGCCCGGGGCATCACGATGTAATTGAAGCCGCTCTCGGGGTCTTTGCCCGCGTCGAGGATGGGGATGACATGCTCGTTGGGGCGTGACATGAGCGTCCTGGCGATCCGGATCTCCCCGGTCGCAAGGCCGGGGGTCACACGACGGATTCGCTTGACCGCCACGACACTCCCGTCGTCCCCCTTGCCCTCGAAGACGTCCCCGAAGCCTCCGGCGGTCCCGATTCGTTTGCTCTCGTTGAAGGACCACTCCCGCGCGAGGCGGATCGTCGTGCGAGGCCTTCGCGTGGAGGCGGTGGTCTTTCTCGATGTCGCCAAAGCCCTTGAAAGATACTCCTTCACCGGCATCCCTGGCATCCAGCTTGCTGACCAGAGCCCCGTCGCGCGCGCCCAAGCCAGATATATGGAGTGATTTGATGCCCCACACCGTCCGCCGACTTGTCGAGACATTCACCGAGGACGTCCGGTACGCGGTCCGCAGCCTCCGGAAAGCGAAGACCTTCACCCTCGTGGCGGTGGCGACCCTCGGTCTTGGCATCGGAGCCAACTCGGCCGTGTTCACGGTCGTGAACGCGGTCCTTCTGAAGGGCCTGCCCTACCGCGACGCCGATCGGCTGATGCATGTCTTTGAGACCGAGCCCCGACAGGAGGCGCGTCAGGTGTCGTATCCGGACTTTCGGGACGTGCGCGACCAGGCGAGGTCCTTCGAAGGCGTGGCCGGGTATGCGTACGACGGCTTCGCCCTCAAAACCGGCGAGGGGTCGGAGCGTCTCGCCGCCGCGCGTGTGTCGGCGAACTTCTTCGACGTGCTCGGCGTCCAGCCGATGCTTGGCCGGACGTTTCGCGCCGAGGAGGATCAGCCGGCCCTGACCCGTACGGTCGCGGTCCTCTCCCACGGGCTCTGGCAGCGGAGATTTGGCGGAGACCCGACGATCGTCGGCAAGCCGGTCACGCTGAGCGGCGCATCCTTCACGGTGATCGGCGTTCTTCCCGCGGACTTCCACTTCGCGCGCCTCGGAGATCCCGAGGTCTTCGCGACACTGTCGCCGAGCGCGGTGATGTCCGAGCGGCGTTTCACGCACTGGATGTGGGCCATTGGACGTCTGCGGGACGGCGTGTCCGCCGAGGCGGTGAACGCCGAACTCGTCGCGATCGCTGCGACGCGCGCGAAACTCGACCCGCAATGGCACAAGGAAACCGGCCTCCGAGTGGTTCCATTGCGCGAGGCCCTCGTAGGTCCCATTCAGCCGCTCATTCTCGGTCTCTTCGCCGCGGTGGCCGCGGTGCTTCTCATCGCCTGCGCCAACGTCGCGAACATGCTTCTGGCGCGTGCGATGAGCCGGCAGCGCGAGGTGGGGATCCGCCTCGCGATGGGTGCGGGGCGGGGACGCATCGTCTTGCAGTTCCTCACCGAGAGCGTGCTGCTCTCGCTCGCCGGCGGCGCGCTCGGTCTTCTCTGGGCGGGATGGGGTGTTCGAACCATGGTTTCGGCCATCCCGGCGAGTCAGCTCGCGACGCTTCCTTTCCTCAAGGGTCTCGAGGTCGAGCCGGGCGTGCTGGCTTTCACTTTCGGCGTCTGTCTCGCCACGGGGATTCTGTTCGGCCTGCTGCCCGCCCTGCGGACTTCGGCAGGCAAGGTTGTGGAGACACTGAAAGACGGCGCGCGGGGATCGGGAGGACGCCAGCGCCTTCGCTCGACCCTGGTGGTTTCCGAGATTGCGATCGCGCTTGCCCTCGTGGCGGCCACAGGCCTTCTAGGCCGGAGCCTCTCGCGGCTGCTCGATGTGAACCCGGGCTTCGACACCACGAACCTCGTGACCGCACGAATCTCGATTCCCCGAGCTTCCTACGACACCCCGGAGAAGGCCGAGCGCTTCTTCGACCAGTGGCAGTCGCGTGTCGCTTCGCTGCCGGGCGTCCAGTCGGTTGCCCTCGTGGATCAGCTTCCCCTCACCGGTCAGGGAAACACCGGAACGCCTTCGATCGTTGGGCTGGCGGGGCACTCGACGTCGCCCGACGCGAATCTCCGCACGGTGAGCGAGGACTATTTCAAGGTGATGGGCATGCCGCTGATCGCGGGTCGTTCGTTCACTGCTTCCGATGGGCCGAAAGCACCTCCCGTCGCAGTCGTGAACCAGGCCTTCGTGGATGAAGTCCTCGGCGGGCGGGACGCGGTGGGTCAGCGGATCGGCTTCGCCTTCATCGAGGGAAGCATCGAGGTGATTGGCGTGGTCGGAAATGAGATGGCGACGTCTCTCGACGCACGGATGCGGCCGGTCTTCTATTTCCCCTGGCGGCAGGAAGCCGGGAATGGTACGGCGATCGTGATCCGAACCACCTCGGATCCACGGCCCATCATGACGGCGTTGCGAAGCGAATCCCGCGTCATGGAAGCGGACGTCCTTCTTGTGGGAGTTCAGACGATGGAGGACATCATCGCCACGACGCCCGCCACGTTCCTGCGCCGATACCCGTTGATGATCCTCGGCGTCTTCGCGGGGCTGGCGCTTCTGCTCGCATCCATCGGCATCTATGGCGTCATGTCGCTCTCCGTTCGCGAGAGAACGAGCGAGATCGGAATCCGGATGGCGCTGGGCGCTCAGGCGAGCGCGGTCCTGGGTCTCGTGCTCCGGCAGGGCCTTGTCCTCTCTGCGCTGGGGGTGACGCTCGGTCTCGCCATCGGGCTCGGCGGCTCGCGGGTCCTCTCGAGCGCGCTTTTCGAGACGCCGTCAACCGATCCTGTCGTGTTCGGCTCGGCGGCCGTGATTCTCATCGCCGTGGCTGCGGTGGCTTCATGGCTTCCGGCTCGTCGCGCGTCGCGCGTCGATCCGCTGGTGGCGCTGCGGCACGAGTAGCTGGTGGTGGTCGGACGGGGTTGCTTCCTCGCATCCCCGAACGGAGTGGCTCGTCGCAATGACGTAAGGTCCAACAAGCTTGGACCCCACTCTCTTCAACTCTCTGCCCGATCCGACCGCGTCCAGCGACGAACTTCTGGGACGGTTCCTCGACTACGTCGCCTCGAAGGGCCTGACGCTGTATCCCGCGCAGGAGGAGGCGATCCTCGATCTGTTCGAGGGGAAGAACGTCATTCTGAACACACCCACGGGCTCGGGAAAGTCGCTGGTGGCGTCCGCGATGCACTTCGACGCGCTCACCCGCGGGCGTCGGTCTGTCTACACCTGCCCGATCAAGGCTCTCGTCAACGAGAAATGGATGGCGCTGTGCCGCGAACTCGGGCCCGAGAACGTGGGCTTGTCGACGGGCGACGCCACGGTGAATCGCGACGCGCCCGTGTTGTGCTGCACCGCCGAAGTCCTCGCCAACATCGCGCTTCGCGAAGGCGAGAACGCGCGGATCGACGACGTGGTCATGGACGAGTTCCACTGGTACGCCGACCGGGACCGGGGGGTCGCGTGGCAAGCGCCTTTGCTGGCCTTGAAGCGGACGCGATTCCTTCTGATGTCCGCGACGCTTGGCGACATGACGTTCTTCGCCGAGGCGCTGACCGAGTTGAATGGCCTGCCCACATCGACGGTGATGTCCGTCGACCGACCCGTGCCGTTGGAGTTCACCTATTCAGAGATCGCCCTGCCGATCACCCTCGAAAGCCTGGTGGCGGAGGAGAAGGGACCGGTCTACGTGGTGCACTTCACGCAGGCCGATGCCGCCGACAGCGCGCAGGCTTTCACGAGTCTCGTGCTGTCGACGCGCGAAGAGAAGAACGCGGTGGCGAAGGAGATCGAGGGTTTCAAGTTCTCGAGTCCCTACGGGCCGAACATCCGGAAGTGGCTGAAGTCGGGCATTGGTCTTCATCACGCCGGTCTCCTTCCCAAGTACCGCGTTCTGATCGAGCAGCTCGCCCAGCGCGGCCTCTTGAAGGTCATCTGCGGTACCGACACCCTCGGTGTCGGGATCAACGTGCCGATTCGAACCGTCCTCTTCACCAAGCTCTGCAAGTACGACGGGCACAAGACCGCGATCCTGTCCGCACGAGACTTTCACCAGATCGCGGGCCGTGCGGGCCGCAAGGGATTCGACGACGTCGGCTTCGTGGTCGCGCAGGCCCCCGAGCACTACATCGAGAACCAGCGTCTC
Source organism: uncultured Acidobacteriota bacterium (assembly GCA_964396875.1). Classification (GTDB taxonomy): domain Bacteria; phylum Acidobacteriota; class Vicinamibacteria; order Fen-336; family JAGNNV01; genus JAGNNV01. The sequence continues at coordinate 4,386 of CAYNHK010000191.1, forward strand.
GAGGAGAAGGCCGCCGCGGGCGGGAAGAAGTCGGTGAAGCGCAAGCCGCCCGAGCACAACTTCGTCAACTGGGACAAGAAGACGTTCGAACGCCTCATCGGCGCGCCACCCGAGCGGCTGACCTCGCGCTTTCAGGTAACCCACGCGATGCTCTTGAACGTCCTGTCGCGGGACGGCGACGGGTGTAACGGGATGCGGGAACTCATCCGCGATTCTCACGAGACGGATCGCGCGAAGAAGGGGCACTTCAAACGCGGGTGGCAGCTCTTTCGCTCGCTGGTCGATCGCGGGATCGTGGAGATCGTCGGGCCTCACGAGGGCGGGTCCAAGGTACGCGTCAATGTCGAGCTGCAGGACGATTTCTCGATGAACCAGACGCTTTCGCTCTATCTCCTCGAGACCATCCCGCTTCTTGATGCCGATTCGCCGGACTATCCCCTCGACCTTCTGACCCTGGTCGAGTCGATTCTGGAGAACCCGGAACTGATCCTGCGCCGGCAGCTCGACAAGGTGAAGGACCGCGCCATCGCGAAGATGAAGGCCGACGGGATGGAGTACGAGCAGCGCATGGCGGAACTCGAGAAACTCGAATATCCGAAGCCGCTCTCGGACTTCGTTTACACCACGTTCAACGTGTTCGAAGCGAAGCACCCATGGGTGGGCGAGGAGGCGATCCGTCCGAAGTCCATCGCGCGCGAGATGTTCGAGAGCTTCTGGTCCTTTTCGGACTACGTGCGCGAGTACGAGATCGAACGCGCCGAAGGACTGCTGCTCCGCCATCTGAACAGCGTCTACAAGGTCCTCGCCCAGACGGTTCCGGACGGCGTGAAGTCGGATGCGGTGCGCGAGATGGAGATCTACCTGCGCACCATGCTGCGCGACGTGGACTCGAGCCTGCTCGAGGAGTGGGAGAGGATGATGGACCCCGCCGCCGTCATTGCGAGGAGCTCATCTGGCAGCGAGGGCGACGAAGCAACCTCAGGGCTTGCCCGGCGCCCGCCGGGCGAGCCCGACATAACCAACAACCCGAAAGCCTTCACCGCGGCTATCCGCACGCGCGTCTTCGCCTTCATCCGCGCCTGGAGCATGGGAGACGACGACGCGGCTCTCTCGGTTCTTGCCTCAGCCGTCGATGACTCGGGCGAGCCCTGGACGACGGATCGCCTGAAGGCCGCCCGTGAAGCGCATCGCGTGGAACACAAGGCGGTTCGTCTCGACCCCGAAGCGCGCAACCTCCGCCACACCCACGTCAAGCCTTCGGAGGACGGCGCGTCGCTCCGCGTTCAGCAGATGCTCATCGACACCGAGGGGGTCAACGACTGGGTCATGGAGTGCGATGTGAACCTCGCCGCGTCGAGAGAAGCAAAGGATGCCGTCGTCCGTCTGGCGTTTTTGGGCCTGCTGCCCAGCTAGCGAAGGACCGCAGGCGTCAAAGCGCCTCCGGTCACGTTGGACACGTTTCCATCGATTTGATTGTTCCCAAAGCTGACGATCGTGGGCCCCGCGCCCACAATGGCGAGTCCAGCCTCGTTCTTCGTCAGCGTGGAGCTTCCGACGCGAGCCACAGCGGTGTCGGTGACGCCGACCCCGCCTGATGAGTTCGATGAGAGGTTGCATCGCTGGAGCGTGCTCTCGGCGGAGTTCCCGACGAACACGCCCCACCCGTTGCCCGCGAAGGTCGAGTTTGTGATCAACGACTTGTAGGAGGATGAGGGTCCGAGTTGAAGGAGCCCGAAGGTGACGTTGTTTTCGAAATGAGAGCGATCGACCGAGGTCCTGAAGGCCGCAGTCTCAATTCCGTATGAGTTGTTCCTGAAAACACTGCCTTTGACCAGAAGGCCCTCTGCCTGATCGGTGCTCTGGAGGCCGGTCGACCACCCATGCAACAGCATGTTCTCCAGGAACAGAGTCCCGCTGGAATGGGTGATCCCGGTTCCGGCCAGATTCAGGATCGGTCTCAGCGTCAGGCCGCGGAGCACCACCGTTCCACCCGGGCCGGGGGCAACGGTTATGGGGAACGAGGTGAAGGCGAGAATTCCGGGGGCCGCGGTCACCTTCACAGATTTGGTGATGTTCGCTCCGGCATAGGAACCCGAATCGATGATCAGGACTTCACCCTCCTGGTTCACCTTGGAGATCGCCCCATTCAATGTGCGACAAGGCGTCGCTGGCTGCAGACAGTCGTTGGCATCGTTGCCGGCGTTTGAAACGAATGTTCGCGAAACCTGCGCGATGGCCAGGGAAGGACCAGATATGAGGAGGACAGTTGCGATCAGGAGTTTCATGGTTGTTGTTAGCGCAAGGGCAGAGGCGTCAGGGATCCAATAACGTCTGTTACGTTCCCGATGATCACGTTGTTCTGGTACGAATAGATTGTCCCGGAGGGAGTGCCGGTATACAGGTTGTTGACGCCCGCGCCATTGCTGGCGATGGTGCAGTGACCGATCCGGAGGACGCCACCCTCAACGGTAACAAGAGCCGTTCCGTTATTGGAGAATTCAGTACTTGTCACCCCAAGCTCTCCACTGCCGACCTTCGCCACGGCGAAAGAAGTGTTGCCGTTGAAGACGGAATTGCTGATGCGACCGGATCCGCCGACCAGGGCCGCAACCCCGTTCCTCTCGAAGTATGAGCCCTCTACCGCGACTACGCTGGTCCCTAACTCGACACCCGTGGCGCCGTTGTTTCGAAAGATGCTGCCCTTGATCAGGATGCTCGAGGAAGTTCCCACGGTCTTGAGCCCGGTCTCCCACCCGTCGACTATCGTGTTCTCGACAAGGAGGGTCCCGCTATATTGAGTGATACCGGTTCCGGTACCCACGTTGACTGCCTTCATGATCAGGCCCCGGAGCACGACGGTGCCTCCCGCACCCGGGTTGGCCTCGATCGGAAATGAAGAGAACAGCAAGACGCCGGGAGCAGCTGTGACCGTGACCGATTTGCTGATGGCGGCCCCGGCGTAGGACCCTGAGGCGATGACGAGAACCTCGCCATGAGCGTCGACTTTGGCGATCCCCCCGTTAATAGTCCGGCAGGCCGTGGCGGGCTGCAGGCAGTCGTGTCCATCGTTCCCGGATGCCGACACGAAGACTCGCGAGACCGCGGCCCACGACGGCAGTGGCCACAAAGCGACGCAAAGAGCGACACTGCGAAGCACTGATCGTTCCATAGATCCTCACCTGATGCGAAAGGAAGCTCAGACGACGCGGGAGGAAAACACAACTGATGCTTCATTGTCAAGAATGCAGGATAAGCAAATCTTGCGGATCCGGTCATCAGCAGTTCGGATGCTTGACAGCGGTTGTGGAGAGACCACGGTGCGGTCGCGATGACCAGAACGATGCTCAGGAGCCAGCCTGGGAAGGTGATGCGGATGCAGGGGGGAGCGCGATATCGCCGACCATGCTCGAGGGAATCTACGCGACGGTGAAGCGGTCGCCGCCCGCGCGTTTGGACGCGTAAAGGCGCTCGTCGGTGATCGCGAGGAGATCCTCGGGACTCCGGGCATCATCGGGGACGCTGGCCCCGCCGAGCGAGAAGCGGGGCGTGTCGAAGGGGAAGGGCGGGGAGGCAGCGCGCCACAGCCGCCGGAGCTCTTCGGTAGTGCGCTCGAAGAGACCGGAGGCGATCGAGGTGGGGCCCGCGATCAGGATCGCGAACTCCTCGCCCCCGTAGCGGCACACCGTGTCGTTCTGGCGGGCCACCGTGCGCAATGCTTCGCCGAAGAGAGCGAGGACCCGGTCGCCCATGGGATGGCCGAACGTGTCGTTGATCTTCTTGAAGGAGTCGAGGTCGATCAGGAGCAGAAGGAGCCGATCGCCGCGGACGAGGGCGCGATTCGTCTGAGAACGCAGCTCATGATCGAAGTACTTCCGGTTGAAGACACCGGTGAGGCCGTCGCGGACCGCTTCCTTCTGGAGATCCTGGTACCGATCCTTGAAGGTGATCGAGCCGCTCGGGCGCTTGACCCGCAGGATCATGCTGGCGTCGCTGGACGTGGCGCGGAACCAGGGCAGCAGGAAGACGAAGACGATCGAATAGAACGAAGCCGCCGCGACCTTGCCCGCGAGTCCGATCAGCACCAGCGTGCCCAGTTGAGGCCTCGATCCGAAGGCCACAGGCCCGAAGGACAGTGCGTCGAAGGTGACCGCGAGGGCGAGGGCGAACAGGGCGCGGGCGAGAACGTTGCGGTTGACCCGCTCGCCAAACCACTGAAAGGCGCGGATCAGGATGAACGCGTCGACGGCGAGGAGGGCCGCGCCCACGATGAGCACCCACGCGATCCTCGTGGCCGCCGCGGCGTCGAGGTTCAGCTTGTTCGAGCCCGCGGCGGAATCAAAGAAGGGTTGGCCCACGAAGATGAGGAGCGCGAGGGTGACATTGGCGAGGAGGATTCCGTAGACGAGGCGGCGCGCCTCGATCTCATCCTCGATGACGTAGACGAGGAGGATCGCAAAAAGCGTCGCGGGGAAGAAAACCACGGACCCGGGGCTCACCGAGATTCCGGGGAAGATGCCAACCGAGAGACTGATTGCGAGGATCGTTTGCGGCACCTGCAGCATCCCGGCCAGGACCGCGATGGGCGTCGTGCCCCAGAAGTGGCGCAAACGCGCGGCCACGGCGAAAGCGATCGCCAGCAGAAGGGCGATCAAGCCGAGCCGAGTCAGGTTGGGGAGGAAGTCCGGAAGAAATGAAGGCACGCCGCTCCGAGGGGATGCCGGATTCTGACAGGGGTCCGGCCGGGCTCAAAGCCGCCCCTGAAAACGGCGGCCCAGCCGCTATGCTGGAGGGTCGATGAGCTCCTCGCGCCTGAATTTCCGGATCGATGCCGAGGCTCCGGGCTCCCGCGCGCGCGCCGCCACGTTCCGCACCCTTCACAACGAGGTGCTGACGCCCCTCTTCATGCCCGTAGGCACTCAGGCCACGGTCAAGGCGCAACTTCCCGAGACGCTCGCGGCGTCGGGCTCCCAGATCCTGCTCGCCAATACCTATCACCTGCTGCTCCGGCCGGGCGTCGAGGTCTTCAAGGCGATGGGCGGAATCCACCGTTTCATGACCTGGGACCGCTCGGTGCTCACCGACTCCGGCGGTTATCAGATCTTCTCGCTGCCGCACTCGCGCGCCATTACGGAGGAAGGGGCGGTTTTCCAGAGTTACATCGACGGTAAGTCGATTCTGCTTTCGCCGCGAGTCAGCATCGAAACCCAGATGGCGATCGGCAGCGACATCATGATGGTGCTTGACCAGTGTGTGCCTTCGACCGCGGAGCGCGGCGTGGTCGAGGCCGCGCTCCACCTCACCCATCGATGGGCGGCGCTGAGCCTTCTCGCGCGGGCCGATTCGCCGCAGTCGATGTTCGGCATCGTCCAGGGCGCGCTGTTCAAGGACCTGCGCAAGGTGAGCGTCGAACATCTCGCGGCCATGCCGTTTGACGGCCTCGCCATCGGCGGGCTCGCGGTGGGGGAGTCGACCGAGGCGCGCCACGACATGTGCGAACACACCGCGGCGATGATGCCGAGCGACAAACCGCGCTACCTCATGGGCGTGGGCACGCCGC
>CAYNHK010000192.1:0-1534 GCA_964396875.1 uncultured Acidobacteriota bacterium
CCTCGCCCGAATACAACATCGCGCGGGTGAGATCGGTCATCTCGACATCGGTCATGCCGCGGAAGAAGACGGCCATCGCGAAGGCGGCCATCTGATAGTCGGGCACCTCGCCGTTGGTGTAGCCGGCGATCAGGAAGTCGATTTCGCTCTTGCTGAGAGCGTGTCCGTCGCGTTTCTTCTCCAGAATCGCGGGGACGCGGACCTTTTCGCCCGAAGTCACTGAGGTTCGCCTCCGTCCTGCTCCTTCTTTTCATTGATGCGGCCAAGCGTCGCCCACAGGTCGCGGCGGGGCTTCGGGGCGGGCGCCGGCGGCATTTGCGGCATCTGCGGCATGTTGCGGAGCACCTGCTCCATCAGGCTCTGCTTCGTCTCTTCCTTCTTCGCCGGCCGCTTGGGGATCTTCGCGTGCTTGTAGTCGTGGGTGTTGTGGCACGTGCGGCAGGTGGTCTTGGCGATCTGATCGTTCACCACGCTCGAGATGTCGTGCGAGAGCAAGAGATGGCAGGACGTGCAGTAGTCGTCTGTGACTTCGCCGATGCGATACACGGTGGACATAGTCTTAAGCGAGGCTCCTTGAGCGGCAACTTGGGGGGAGGGTGCGATGGGGCCCATGCCGGGCAACCCTCCTTGATCTGCGGCCCACAAAAAACGCGGTGGCAGGCCTTCAGTTCGGCTTCAGCCTAGCAAAGGAAAGGCCCCACACCAGCAGGAGGGCCGACATAATTCCGGCGACGAAGAAGTTGGCCGGCTGGTAGAGGCTCGATCCCGACAGGTCGTGCCAGCGGGTGAGACCGAAGTGCACCATCTGCGCGCCGAGGCAGATGGCGGCGATGCGCTGGAAGGGATCGCGGAAGGGCGTGGGGATCGTCGCGATCAGCGCGCGCAGCCCGGCCGCCCCCCCGGCCGCCACCGCGGGCCAGGCGTACGCGAGAGGACGCTCGGTGTTGTTGGAGATGACGAGCGTGCCGTAGGTCGCGACGACCAGGAAGGTGAGATCGAGATTCTCACGAACACGCCGCGCGAAACCTCGAACGTCGGCGAGGACCAGCGGCACGAACACTCCCCAGGTGCCGATGGTGAGCACGTACCACTGCTTGTCCCAGAAGTGGCGCGCGCGGAAACTCATGCTGTCGACAATGCCTGACCACCAGTCGTCGGGGGCGATGGGTGTGATCAGAGCGCGCAGGGTCAACACGACCGCGAAGAAGGCGGCGGCGATAGCCGCGGTGCGAAGGAAGGCCTCGCGCAGATCTTGGCGTTTCAGCGTGTGAAAGAACGCAAAGGGGAGGACGAGGACGAAACTCTCGCGCACGAAGCCAGCTGCGAAACCGAGCAGGATCGCGAGCCGCCACGGCGTGTCCAGCTGTATCGCGAGGACGGCTGCGGCGACCAGCGCCATGCACATTGGGTCGGACATCCAGTACTGATATTCGAACCAGCGCACCGCGCCCTGGGTGAGGCCCATCAGCACGATGACGAGCCCTGAAATCTCCGCGGTGAAGCCGCGGGCGCGGAGGAAGAGGAACACGCAGGC